>DASSJV010000130.1:0-3089 GCA_035691005.1 Gaiella sp.
GCGACCGCCACCTTGAGCACGGTGCCCTGCATGGGGCTCGTGACGGCACCGTCCGCGGCTCCCCCGCCCCCGGCGGCCTGGCGCTCGCGCCTCCTGCGCGCGAGCGCCGCCCACGGGGGCTCCGTCACCTCCAGGCGGACCTCGTAGGAGCGCCCGTCGACCTCGACGCCGACGACCTGCGGAATCGTGCCGAGCGCGCCGTCCGACCTCCGTGGCACACTCGTTGCCTCATGAGAAAACTGATGCGACAGCTCCCGCGCGCGGGTCGCGAGCTCGTCCGACTCGACGACGCCGACGCACGTGCCGCCGGCGACGAAGCACGGGTGCTCGAGCAGCGCTCGGTGGAAGCCGACCAGCGTCGGCGGCCCCTCGATCCGGAACTCGGCGAGCGCGCGCAGCATCCTCGCCGTCGCGCGCTCGCGGTCGACGTCGTGCACGATCAGCTTCGCGATCATGGGGTCGTACAGGCCGCTCACCTCGTCCCCCGCCTCCACGCCGGAGTCGACCCGCACGCCCGGTCCCGCGGGCTCGGTGTACGCCGTGATCCGGCCCGGCGACGGGAGAAACCCCGCGCTCACGTCCTCGGCGTTGATGCGGCACTCGATCGCGTGGCCCCGGAGCACGACGTCCTCCTGCCTCACCGAGAGACGCTCGCCCGCGGCCACGAGCACCTGCTCCCGGATCAGGTCGAGCCCCGTGACGGCCTCCGTGACCGTGTGCTCGACCTGGATCCGGGTGTTCATCTCCATGAAGTAGTACGACCCGTCCGGCTCGAGCAGGCCCTCGATCGTCCCCGCCGAGCGATAGCCGGCGGCACGCGCGGCGTCCACCGCGATCCGTCCGATCCGCTCGCGGAGCGCGTCGTCCACCCCGGGCGACGGCGTCTCCTCGAGCAGCTTCTGGTGCCGCCGTTGGATCGTGCAGTCGCGCTCCCCGAGATGCACGACGTTCCCGTGCGCGTCCGCGAGCACCTGCACCTCGACGTGCCGCGGGTCCTCCAGGTACCGCTCCACGTACACGGCGGGGTCGGCGAAGTACTTCTCGCCCTGTCGCGTGGCCGCCTCGAACGCGCGGGCGGCGTCTCCGGGCTCGCGGACGATCTCCATCCCCTTCCCGCCGCCGCCGGCGGCCGCCTTGACGATCAAGGGGTAGCCCAGCTCCGCGCCGAGGGCGACGATCTCCTCCGCCGAGCGGATCGGCTCGACCGCGCCCGGGACGATCGGGACGCCGGCGGCGCGCATCGCGGCACGCGCGGCGGTCTTCGAGCCCATCAGCTCGATCGCGGCCGGGGGCGGGCCGATCCAGACGAGCCCCGACTCATCCACGAGCCGGGCAAACGCAGCGTTCTCGGCGAGGAACCCGTAGCCCGGATGAATCGCCTCGGCTCCCGCCCGGCGGGCCGCGTCGACGACGCGGTCGCCGCGCAGGTAGCTCTCGGCCGCCGCGCCGGGCCCGACGCGATACGCCTCGTCGGCCGCGCGCACGTGCGCGGCCCGCCGGTCGGCGTCCGAATAGACGGCGACGCAGCCGATTCCGAGCTCGCGGACCGTGCGGAAGACGCGGATCGCGATCTCCCCGCGGTTCGCGACGAGCACCTTCGAGAATGGAGGCATGCGCGGCGTATTCTCCCCCAACCGTGACGCTGCCCGACCAGCTCACCCTCGCGCGGGCGCTCGCCGTCCCGGTCGTCGTCGTGCTCTTCGCCTGGGACTTCTCGAACCACCTCTACTGGGCGACGCTCGTGTTCGCGGTGGCGATGGCAACCGACCAGGTGGATGGGTGGCTCGCACGGCGCTGGGACCAGACGTCCGCCTTCGGCTCGTTGCTCGACCCGATTGCCGACAAGGTGCTCGTGCTCGCCGCCCTCGTGATGCTGATCGGGGAGGGCGTCGCGCCTGCGTGGATGGTCGCCGCGATCGTCGCGCGCGAGATCGCCGTCTCCGGCCTCCGGCTCGCCGCGCTGGAGCGCGGGGTCGTGATGGGCGCACGCGACCTCGGGAAGCTGAAGACCTGGGTGCAGAGCGCCGCCGCCGTCGTGGCCGGGCTGCAGGCGGCGGGAGCCTGGGACGTGGACGTCGCGTGGTGGGCGCTCCTCGTCGCCACACTCCTGACCTGGATCTCCGGGCTCGACTACGCGCGCGTCGCGCCGCGCGTGCTGCGCGGCGAGGCGAACGCGCTGTAGCCCGCCGGCGGGGCGGGCGCGCCCGCGCGAGCCTCGACTGCGTCCGAAAGCCCTGCCCGCCACCAGCGGGAGCCGGAGCCGTCGTAGCGCCGCGCGCTGGCCGCACCCACCCCTGCGATCGCCCGTCGCGCGGCTTCCGCCATGGCGGGATCGGGCGACGGGACGAGCTCGAGGGCCATGCCAGGAAGCTATGCGAACGGGACGAGCCGCGCCGCCGTCGCCTTGAACGAGGCGACGACGACGTCGCCCTCCCGCAGGCCGAGCCGCTCGACCGAGCCGGCGGTGACCTCGGCGACGAGCGGGCCGACGGCGACCCGGGCCCGGTTCCCGAGCGAGGTGATCGAGGCGATCGGCGCCCGCAGGTGGTTCACGGCCGAGTCGTCGGGCGCGGTCCGCGAGAGCGAGATCTCCCAGGGGTGGACGGCGATCGCGACCCGCCCGCGCAGCGCGTCGGTCGACCACATCGTGCCGCCCACGTCGAGGACGACTTCCGTGAGCCCACCGCTCGGCCCGGTCGACGTCCCGCGCACGAGGTTCGCCCCCGTGAAGCGCGCGACGAATGGGTCGACCGGTGCGGCGACGAGCTCCGCCGGCGTCCCGAGCTGGAGGATCCTCCCCTCGACGAGCACGCCGACCCGATCGGCAAGGGTCGCCGCGTCCTCGAAGTCGTGCGTCACGAGGACGACCGGGAGACCGAGACCGGCGAGCAGCCCGCGCAGCTCGCCGCGCACCGCGCTCCGCGTGTGAGCGTCGAGCGCGGAGAGCGGCTCGTCGAGGAGCAGGACGCGCGGGCGCCGGGCGAGCGCCCGGGCGAGCGCGACGCGCTGGCGCTCCCCGCCGGAGATCGCGTCCGGCCGGGCAGCGGCGAGGGCGGCGATCCCGAACCGCTCGAGGAGCTCGTCGACCT
>DASSJV010000131.1:0-6065 GCA_035691005.1 Gaiella sp.
GCCGTCCTGGGCTACGGGAGCCAGGGGCACGCGCACGCGCTCAACCTGCGCGACTCGGGCGTCGAGGTCGAGGTCGGTCTGCGCGAAGGCAGCCCGTCGCGAGCTGCGGCGGAGGAGGCCGGTCTCACGGTCGGCACCCCCGCAGAGGTCGTACGTGACGCCCAGATCGTCGCGTTCCTCCTCCCCGACCAGGTACAGCCGCAGGTGTACGCGGAGGTGGCCCCCAACCTCGCGGCGGGCTCCGCGCTCCTCTTCGCGCACGGGTTCAACGTCCACTACGGCCGGGTCGCGCCGCCCGAGGGGCACGACGTGATCATGGTCGCGCCCAAGGGCCCCGGGCACATCGTGCGCCGCCTCTACGAGGAGGGCTTCGGCACTCCCGCGGTCGTCGCGGTCGCACAGGACGCGAGCGGCGGCGCCTTCGACCTCGCGCTCGCATACGGCGCCGCGATCGGCGCGGGTCGAGCCGGGATGATCGAGACGACGTTCGCGGAGGAGACGGAGACCGACCTCTTCGGCGAGCAGGCCGTGCTCTGCGGCGGCGTCACCGAGCTCATCCGCGCCGGCTGGGAGACGCTCGTCGAGGCCGGCTACCAGCCCGAGGTCGCGTACTACGAGTGTCTCCACGAGCTGAAGCTCATCGTCGATCTCATCTGGGAGGGCGGGCTCTCCGGCATGCGCTACTCCATCTCGGACACCGCGGAGTTCGGCGACCTCACGCGCGGGCCGCGCGTCATCGACGACCTCGTCCGCGAGCAGATGAAGCAGCTGCTCGAGGAGATCCAGTCCGGCGCGTTCGCGCGCGAGTGGATCGCCGAAATGGACGCGGGAGAGCCTCGCCTCCGCGAGCTGCGTGCCCAGGCCGCGGATCAAGAGCTCGAGCGCGTCGGCAAGGAGCTCCGCGCGCTGATGCGGCGCGAGACGGAGGTGCCGGCTGGCTAGAAGCGCCGTCGAGGTCGGGGTCGGCCTCCTCGGCTACGGAACGGTCGGCGCCGCGGTCGACCGCCTGCTCGTCGAGAACGCGGAGGACATCGAGCGGGCGACGGGGCTCCGGCTCACGGTCGTGCGCGCTCTCGTACGGGACGTGGACAGGGATCGGCCGTCGGCGCCCCGCGACGGCGTCCTCACGACCGACTTCGCGACGATCCGCGACGACCCGTCGGTCGGTGTCGTCGCCGAGCTGATGGGTGGCATCGAGCCGGCGCGGACGCACGTCCTCGAGCTCCTCGCGGCCGGCAAGCCGGTCGTCACGGCGAACAAGCAGCTCGTGGCGCAGCACGGCGCCGAGCTCTTCGCTGCTGCCGCGGAGGCCGGCGTCCAGCTCCGGTTCGAGGCGAGCGTGTGCGCCGCGATCCCGGTCATCAAGGTGCTCCGCGAGGCGCTCGTCGTGTCGAACGTGCACCGCGTCCTCGGGATCGTCAACGGCACGACCAACTTCATCCTCACCGAGATGGAGAGCGGCGCGACGTTCGGGGAAGCGCTCGCCGAGGCCCAGCGGCTCGGGTACGCGGAGGCGGATCCGACGGACGACGTCTCGGGCGCGGATGCGGCAGCCAAGATGGCGATCCTCGCGACCGTCGCGTTCGGCTCGCGCGTGACCCTCGGCGACGTCGACTACCAGGGCGTCGAGGAGGTCTCTCCGCTGCACGTCGCGGCCGCGCGCGAGCTGGAGATGGTCATCCGACTCGTCGGCTCCGCGACCCTCGTCGACGAGCGACTCGACGTCCGGGTGCGGCCTGCGTTCGTCGATCGCCACCACCCGCTCGCCGCGGTCGAGGGTGCGTTCAACGCGGTCATGCTCCAGGGCGACGCGATCCGGGAGATCACGCTCGAAGGTCCGGGAGCGGGCGGCATCGAGACGGCCTCGGCCGTCGTCGCCGACATGGTCAGCGTGCTCGGCACAGCGGCGAACGGCTTCCTCCAGAACGACGCCTGCTGGCGTGAGCTCGAATCCCTGCCTCCCGGTGCGCTGCGGTCACCGTTCTACGTCCATCTCGAGGTCGACGACCGGCCCGGCGTGCTCGCCGACGTCGCGCAGCGGCTCGCAGCGCACGACGTGTCGATCGCCCGCCTCGTGCAGGCGCCGACGACCGACGGCGCCGTCCTGCACATCGTCGTCCACGAGGCGGCGGAGAGCGCCGTCGAGGGAGCACTCGCGGACATCGCCGACGTCGGCAGCCTCCACGCGCCGCCGTTCCTCGTCCCGGTCGTCTCGGACCGAGGTGTGACCGAGCTGGGCTGGGCCTGAGAAGCTAGAACGCAGCATGGTGTCGTTGATCGACCGCTACCGCGAGCGGCTGCCCGTGAGCGCCGACACACGCGTCGTCTCGCTCGGCGAGGGGTCGACGCCGTTGCTGCCCGCACCGAGCATCTCGCGTCGCCTCGGCGTCGAGCTGTACCTCAAGTGGGAGGGCGCGAACCCGACGGGCAGCTTCAAGGACCGTGGCATGACCGTCGCGATCTCGAAGGCGCTCGGGGGCGGAGCGAGCACAGTCATCTGCGCGTCGACCGGCAACACCGCCGCCTCGGCGGCCGCCTACGCGGCACGTGCCGGAATCGTGGCCGTCGTCCTGCAGCCGGAAGGCGCCGTCTCCTCGGGGAAGCTCGCACAGGCGCGAGCCCTCGGCGCGCGCGTCCTCGAAGTGCGCGGGAGCTTCGACGAGGCGCTCGCGGCCGCCCGCGAGCTCGCCGATCGCGGCACGCACGTCCTCGTGAACTCACTCAACCCGGATCGGCTCGAGGGCCAGAAGACGGCGGCGTTCGAGATCGTCGAGGAGCTGGGCTCGACCCCGGACGTGCTCGCACTCCCCTACGGCGGCGGGGGGAACGTGACCGCGTACGGGCGCGGCTTCGCCGAGAGCGACGGACGGCCGCGACTCGTCGCGGGGGAGGCCGCCGAGCGCAGGACGACGGTCGCCTCCGCGATCCGCATCGGCACGCCGGCCCACGCGTCGACGGCGGCCGAGGCGCTCGCGTCGTCGGGCGGATCGGCCGTGTCACTTGCAGACGAGGCGATCCTCGAGGCGTGGCGCGAGCTCGCACGAGACGAGGGCGTCTTCTGCGAGCCGTCCTCCGCAGCCGGGCTGGCCGCTCTCGGCTCCGTCGAGCTTGACCGAGACTCCGTCGTCGTCTGCGTCGTGACGGGGCACGGCCTCAAGGATCCGGACACGGCGGCGCGCCTGAGCCCCGAGCCCGTCGCCGTCGACCCCGATCCCGACGCGATCGCGGAGGCGTCCCGGTGACACGCGTACGTGTCCGGGCGCCGGCGAGCACGGCGAACATCGGGCCGGGCTTCGACTGCGCGGCGGCGGCGCTCGACCTCTGGAACGAGCTCGAGGTCTCCGAAGGAGGCGGCGGAGCCGACCTCGACCACCTCGGCGTCCGTGCGTTCGCATGCCTCGCCCCGGTCGACGGCCTGACGTTCACGTTCCTCGATCGCATCCCGCGCGAGCGCGGGCTCGGCTCGAGTGCGGCCGTCATCGCCCTCGGCCTGACGGCCGCGAACGCCGTCGCGGATCTCGGGCTCGACTCCGAGGAACTGCTCGCGGCGGGTGTCGAGCTCGAGGGCCACGCGGACAACCTCGCCGCGGTACTCGCCGGTGGCGTGTGCCTCACGTGGGACGCCAAGATCGTGCGGCTCGGCGACACCGCCCCCGCGGTGCCGGTCGCGCTCGTCCCCGATTCGACGGTCTCCACCGCGGCGGCCCGAGCCGCGCTTCCCGAGAGCGTCCCCCACGCCGATGCCACGTTCACCGCCGGCCGCGCGACCCTGCTCGGCGCCGCGCTCGCCTCCGGCTCGGGCGAGCTCTTCGCGAACGCGCTCGCCGACCGCATCCATGAGCCCTATCGCGCCGACGGCGCGCCGCTGCTCGCGGCCGTACGCGAGCAGCCCCCGTCGGGCGCGCTCGGATCGACCCTCTCCGGCTCGGGCCCCACCGTCATCGTGTGGGCTCGTCCCGATACCGTCGAGGCGTGCGCGAACGAGCTCGACGCCCGATTCCCCGACGTCGCCGTCCAGGTCCTGACCGTCTCTCCCCGAGGAGCCCATGTCGATGAGCACTGACCCGTACTCCCGCCCGTCCGATCCCGCGAAGCGGCACAGCGCAGCGATGACGGACGGCCCCGACCGCGCCGGTGCGCGCTCGATGCTGAAGGGCACCGGCTTCACCGACGAGGACCTGGCGAAGCCGATCATCGGCGTCGCGACGACGTGGATCGAGACGATGCCGTGCAATCTCAACCAGCGCGAGCTCGCTCTCGACGTCAAACGCGGCATCCGCGAGGCGGGGGCGACCCCGATGGAGTTCAACACGATTGCCGTCTCCGACGGCGTCTCGATGGGGACGTCGGGCATGCGGGCGTCGTTGATCTCACGCGAGGTGATCGCGGACTCGATCGAGCTCGTCGCGCGCGGACACCTGTTCGACGGGGTCGTCTGCCTCGTCGCCTGCGACAAGACGACACCCGGCGCGATCATGGCCCTCGGCCGCCTCGACATCCCCGCCGTCGTCTTCTACACGGGCTCGATCGCGCCGGGGCTGTACCGAGGCCGTGAGGTCTCCGTCGGCGACGTCTACGAGGCGATCGGCGCATACGCGGCGGGAAAGATGACCGCGGAGGAGCTCCACGAGCTCGAGACGGTCGCGTGCCCTGCGGCCGGGGCCTGCGGAGGTCAGTTCACCGCCAACACGATGTCGACGATGGTCGACTTCCTCGGCCTGAGCCCGCTCGGAGCGAACGGCATCCCGGCGATGAACGGCGCGAAGGCGGAGGCGGCCTACGAGATCGGGAAGCTCGCCGTCGACGTCGTGCGGCGCGACGTCCGACCGTCGCACCTCGTGACGAAGCGGACCGTCGAGAACGCCGCAGCCGCGATCGCCGGTACCGGCGGCTCGACGAACGGCGTCCTCCATCTCGTGGCGATCGCGCGCGAGTACGGCATCGACTTCACGATCGACGACTTCGATCGCATCTCGGCGGAGACGCCGATCGTCGCCGACATGAAGCCGTGGGGCAGGTACCACGCGACCGACGTCTACCGCGCCGGAGGTGTGGGCCTCGTCGTCCGTGAGCTCAGCAAGCGCTCACTCGTCCACGCAGGTGTTGCAGGGGTTGACGGCCGCACTCTCGAGGAGGTCGCCGAGACGGTGGACGAGACCGACGGCCAGACCGTCGTCGTGCCGATCGAGACGCCGCTCAAGTCCCGCGGCGGCATCGCGATCCTGCGCGGCAACCTCGCGCCGGAGGGCTGCGTCGTGAAGCTCGCGGGTCACGACCGGACGGAGCACCGCGGGCCGGCGCGCGTCTTCGACTCGGAGGAGGAGTGCTTCGGCGCGGTGAAGGCCGGCGCGATCGAGCCGGGCGACGTCGTCGTGATCCGCTACGAGGGGCCCGCGGGAGGTCCCGGGATGCGCGAGATGCTCCATGTCACCGGCGCGATCGTGGGCGAGGGTCTCAGCGAGGAGGTCGCGCTCGTCACGGACGGTCGCTTCTCGGGCGCGACGCACGGGTTCATGGTCGGGCACATCTCGCCCGAGGCGTTCCACGGCGGCCCGCTCGCGGCGCTGCGCGAGGGTGACACCGTGGTGATCGACGTCGACGCGAGGGAGCTGCGGGTGGAGCTCTCGGAGGACGAGATCGCCGCGCGCCTGCGCGACTGGAGCCCGCCGGCGCCGCGGTACGAGAGCGGCGTGATGGCGAAGTACGCCGCGCTCGTCTCCTCCGCTTCCGAGGGCGCGATCACGCGCTCCTCATAGCGCCTCGAGGAAGCTCCCAATCCGCTCGAGCGCGAGAGCGAGATTCTCGCGCGAGTTGGCGTAGCTGATCCGCAGGTTGTCCGTCCCGACCCGGCCGAACGCCGAGCCGGCGAGGACGGCGATGCCGGCCTCCTGCAGCAGCCGGTCGGCGAGCACGTCGGCATCGACAGGGACCTCGGCCACGTTGGGGAAGGCGTAGAAGGCGCCGCGCGGGACGCGGCACGACACGCCCGGCAGCTCGTTCAGGCCCGCGACGACGAGTTCCCGGCGGGCTCGGAACTCCTCCACCATCGCGCGTGGCTCGTCCTG
>DASSJV010000132.1:0-15146 GCA_035691005.1 Gaiella sp.
CGGGCCGTACCGGCTCACGCTGATGGCGCGCGGCGAACGATGGACGGCGCCGCTCGCCGCCGGCGAGGCACACGCGTGGCAGCGCCCCGACGGTCGCGTCGTCGTCCGTGCGCCCGACGAAGAGGGCCTCGGCACGGCCCGGTTCATGCTCGCGCTCGACGACGACACGGCCGAGTTCCACGCACGCTTCGCACGCGATCCGCTGATCGGCCCGTCCGCACGCGCGCTCGTCGGCTACCGGCCGCTGCGCCGCGCGACCGTGACCCATGCGGTCGTCCGCGCGATGTGCGGTCAGCTGGTGGAGGCACGGCGAGCGCTGGCGCTCGAGCGGGCGGTCGTACGGGCGTGCGGGGAGCCGGTCGTCACGCAGGACGCGCTCCGCCGGTTCTCCCCGCTCGACCTGCGCCGCCTCGGCCTCGCGCAGCACCGCGCGTCCGCCCTCCACCGGCTCGCCGCGACGATCGACCTGGAGGGCCTGCGCGCACACCCCACCGCGGTCGTGTCGCGGCGCCTCCGCCGCGAGCCGGGGGTCGGCCCGTGGACGGTCGGGGTCGTCGCGCTCGAGGGCCTCGGCCGTTACGACCACGGCCTCGTCGGCGACCTGTCCCTCGTGAAGCTCTACGCCGCGCTCACGGGTCGCTGGGTCGAGGGGGAGGAGACGGCGGCGCTGCTCGCGCCCTACGAGGAATGGCAGGGGCTCGCGGGAGAAATCCTGTTGCTCGGCTGGGCGCGCGGCCTCGTCGCGGGCGCCTCGCCCGATGCGGCACGTATCGCGCGGCGCCGGGCGCGCAGAGCGGCATAGTGTCGCCATGACCGTCGACGAGCGACGTATCGCGGTTCTCGGAACCGGCCGGATCGGCGAGGCGCTGATCGCCGGTCTCCTCTCCTCCGGCTGGCGCGAGCCGGACGAGATCGCGGCGTCCTCGCGGCGGGACGAGCGCGTCGAGGAGCTGGCGACGCGCTACGGCGTGCGCGCGACGACCAGCAACGTCGAAGCGGTCGCCGGCGCGGCGCTCGTGGTCGTCGCGGTCAAGCCGCAGGACATCGACGCGCTCCTCGGTGAGATCGGCACCGCGATCACGGCCGAGCAGACGGTGCTCACCGTGGCGGCGGCGACGCCGACCGCCACGATCGAGCGACACCTCGCCGCGGGGGTCCCGGTCGTCCGCGCGATGCCGAACACCCCCTCCACGGTGCACGAGGGGATCGCTGGCCTGTGTGCGGGCGCACACGCCTCGGACGCCGACGTGACGCTCGCCGAGGAGGCGCTCGCCCACCTCGGCCGGGTCGTCCGCGTGCCCGAGTCGGCGATGGACGCGGTCACCGCGGTCTCGGGGTCCGGCCCCGCGTACTTTGCCCTGCTCGCCGAGGCGATGATCGAGGCGGGGCTCCTGCTCGGGCTCTCGCGCGAGGTCTCGACGCAGCTCGTCGTCCAGACGATGCTCGGGACGGCGAAGCAGCTTCGCGACGAGGGGCTCCATCCCGTGGAGCTGCGGGAGATGGTGACCTCGCCGGGCGGCACCACGATCGCAGCGATCCGCGAGCTCGAGTCGGCGGGGGTGCGCGCGGCCTTCCTCAACGCGATCCAGGCGGCCATGACGCGCGCCCGCGAGCTGACCGCCGCTCAGGACTGACGTTCTCCGCGAAGTCGGATTCCGCAGGAACGGAATCCGACCGCGGGTGATCCCGCCTTCGGCGGGCAACCCCTCAAGCGGCCTGCTGCGCGGCCGAAATGCACTCAGGGAAGGAGCGGAGAGACGAGCGGCTCGACCCCGAGCCGACGCTCGCGTGCGAGCGCGTCCAGTACGAGCACCGTGTCGGCCACGCGAACGTCCTCGAGGAACGCGGCGCGCTCCTCGAACGAGCGGAGGACGGCGCGGCGCGCGTTCCCGTAGCCCTGCACGTCGCGCGCGGCGAGCGCGGCGAGGGCGTGCGCGACCGACGCCGGCTCGAGGCCTTCGCCGGCGACCTGCTCGGCGACCTGGTGCGCCTCCTCGTCCCTGCCGAGGACCAGGAGCGCGAGCGCGGCGCAGTACCCGCCGATCGGCCCGGCGGCGGCCTCCGCGCCCGCTGCGAGCGCGGCCTCCGCGTCGCCGCGTGCGCCGTCGACGTCGTCGGCCAGCAGCCGGCAGCGCAGCATCGCGATCGGCCGGCCCCAGCTGCCTGCCGGCGCCGCCTCCCAGCTCGCCGCGTACTCGTCCGCCGCGCGGCGCAGCAGCACCGCGGCAGCCTCGCCGGCGCCGTCCATGAGGGACGCGAGGCCGGCCGCCCACGACGCGCCCGCGATCCCCGCGAGCCGAAAGTCCTCGCGCTCGCCCTCGGCGGCGGCCGCCGCGAGCCGCCGCTCGTGCTCGCCCTCCGCCCAGTCCCGTTTCGCGGCCCAGTCCGTCACAGGTTGCAGTCTGTACCCAGCACGTAGTCTCCCGCGGGGTGGGCGCCACACGGTTCAGCCTCGAGCGGCTCGAGACGCGAGTGGGGCCGGTGGCGCAGGTCACGATCGAGAACGACTCCGGCGGGACGCGGCCGAACACGTTCGGCGAGGCGGCGCTCCGCTCGCTCGAGGAGGTGCTCGGGCGCCTGCGGACGCGCGACTGGCGGGGCATGCTCCTCACCGGGAGCGGGGGCAGCTTCGCCGCGGGGGCGGACATCGGGGAGTTCTCCGAGATCACCCCCGAACGGGCGCGCGAGGGGAGCCGCGCGGGCCACGAGCTCTTCGGCCGGGTGCGCGAGCTGCCGTTCCAGACCCTCTCCGCGATCGACGGTGCGGCGCTGGGGGGCGGGCTCGAGCTGGCGCTCCACTGCGACCACCGCACCGTCGCCGCCGACGTCCGTCAGCTCGGCTTTCCCGAGGTCTTCCTCGGCCTCGTCCCGGCATGGGGCGGGACGCAGCTCGCGCCGCGGCTGCTCGGCGCGGAAGCCGCGGTGCGACTCGTCGTCGAGAACCCGCTCCGGCAGAACCGCACCATCGGCGCCGAGGAGGCGCTCGCGCTCGGTCTCGTCGACGCGGTCTTCCCCCCGGACGAGCTCCACGAGCGGTCGCTCGGGCTCCTGCTCGAGCGGATCGAGGAGGGCGCGGGCAAGGCTCGCCCCGAAGCGGATCTGACCGGCGTCGAGGACGTCGTCCGCAAGGCCCGAGCCCGGGTCGACGACGCGGTCCACGGACAGGCCCCCGCCCCGTACCGTGCGCTCGAGCTGATCGAGGGCGCGGCGCGCTGGAGCCTCGAGGAGGGCTGCCGCGCCGAGGAGGACGCCGTTGCCGAGCTCCTCCCCGGGCCCGAGGCGCAGGCGTCCCTCTACGCGTTCGACGTCGTCGAGCGGCGCCTCGAGCGGCTCGTGGCGCTCCCGCCGGTCGAGCCGCGCCCGCTCGAGCGCGTCGGGATCGTCGGCGCCGGCCTGATGGCGACCCAGCTCGCGACGCTCTTCGTGCGTCGGCTTCGCCTGCCGGTCGTCCTCACGGACGTCGACCCCGAGCGCGCGCCCCGGGCGGTCGGGGCGATTCGGGCCGAGCTCGACGGGCTCGTCGCGCGCGGCCGGCTGCGCGAGGAGGACGCGGCGGGGCTACGCGGGCTCGCCGTCGCAGGCGGGTCGACGGACGCGTACGCAGGGTGCGGCCTCGTCCTCGAGGCGGTCGTCGAGGACCTCGCGGCAAAGCGCGAGATCTTCGCCGCGCTGGAGCGGATCGTGAGCCCCGAGTGCGTCCTCGCGACGAACACGTCCGCGCTCTCCGTGACCGCGATGGCGGAGGGGCTCGCGCATCCCGAGCGGGTCGCCGGTCTCCACTTCTTCAACCCGGTCGCCGTGCTGCCGCTCGTCGAGGTCGCGCGCACGCCGGCGACGGACGACGCGACGCTCGCGACCGCCTGGGCGGTCGTGCGCCGCCTCGGCAAGCGCGGCGTCGTCGTGCGCGACGCGCCGGGCTTCGTCGTCAACCGGATGCTGACGCGGCAGTCGACGGTGCTGATCGGCGCCGTGGAACGCGGCGCGTCATTCGAGGCGACGGACGAGGCGGCGCTCCGGCTTGGACTGCCGATGCCGCCGTCGGCGCTGCTCGCGATGGTCGGCCCCCGCGTCGCGAACCACGTGCTCGAGGCGCTCCACGACGCCTGGCCCGAGCGGTTCCCGCTCTCGCCCGTCCTCCGGGCCCTTGCCGACGGCGAGCTGCCTGCGCTCGAGCAGCGGGACGACGCGCCGGGCGTCGAGGCGATCCACGAGGAGCTCCTCGAGGCGCTCGCTGACGAGGCACGCCGGATCCTCGACGAGGGCGTCGTCGAGAGCGCGGCGGCGTTGGACGCCTGCCTGATCCTCGGCGCCGGCTTTCCCTTCTTCCGCGGCGGGCTCACGCCGTACCTCGACCGGATCGGCGTCTCCGTCCGCGTCTCCGGCCGCCTGCTCGGCACGGCCTGAGGCCTACTCTCCGGCCGCCGATTCCGCTAGTGTCCGGGGTGCAGCGACGCCGGCGCACGCTGGATGCCCGCGCGAGCTGCCTTCCTCGAGCGGTTGCGCAGGAGTGGGCGGCGCACGTCGAGGCTGCTGCCGAGATGCAGGAATCCACCGTCACCTCGAACGCTCAGGCCGAGCACGCTTCCGCGCTCTTGGAGTCCGCGGCGCGCGCTAAGGCCTGGTTCGGCGAGCCGTTCCTTCATCCGGGCGAGGATGCCGAGGCCGCGCTCGCACCGGGCACTGCGCGGAGGCGCGCGCTCGACGACGCCCAGGCGGAGATGGACGCGGGCCTACGGGCCCCCTCGAACGACTGGAAGGTGCGCTACGGCCTGATGCTCGGCCTCGAGCGGGTCCTCGCGGCCGAGACCCCGTGCACCGCGGCCGGGACGACACTGCGGCGTCACCAGATCGACGCGCTCGCGGGAATGCTCACGGAGCTGATCGCGGCGACGCAGAGAAGCGCCGACGAGAACGGCGCGAACGGCTCCGCGAACGGCACCGTCGAGCTCGTGGACGAGCTCGAGGACGACGACGAGGAGACGGACGAGCCGGAGCCCGTCGACGAGGAGCCCGAGGAGGCGTCGTTCGCCGGCGCCGACCCCGGCGCCGAGCGGCGGTACCGGTTCCGGCATCCGACCGCCTCGGGGAAGACGATCGCCGCCGCGGGCTTCGTCGAGGCCGCACGCGAGCTGGGCGTCCTGATCCTCACCCACCGTCGCCTGCTCGTCGACCAGTTCCGGCGCGACCTGACGACCGAGGGCTACGGCGACCGCCTCACCGACGCGATCGAGCAGGGGCACGAGCCGCTCCGGCAGGACCCGATGACGATCCAGACGTACGCCTGGTTCGCGCGGCATGCCGACGAGGTCTCGCGCACCGCCTACCAGCTCGTGATCTGCGACGAAGCGCATACCGCGCTCGGCGAGAAGACGTCGAACGCGATCCGCCGGTTCCCCGAGCCGCTTTACATCGGCATGACCGCGACCGAGGAGCTGATCGCGAAGCAAGTCTCGGACGTGTTTCCCGCCTCCGTCGACGACCTGCCGCTCACCGACGCCGCGCGGCGCGGCCTCATCGCGCCGCTCCGCTCCCTTCGTGTCCCGCCCGTCGCCGCGATCAACTCCGTCCCCATCGTCGGCGGTGACTTCGAGGAGCGCGCCCTGGCCGCGGCCCTCGACCACATCGCCCTCAACCAGGCCGCCGCGAGCCTCTACCGCGACCGCTTCGGGTCGACGCCCGGGATCGTCTACGCGGCCGGCGTCGACCACGCCTACCACCTCGCCCAGGAGTTCAGGGCCGCGGGGCTCAAGGCGACGGCCGTCTCGGGACGCACGCCGCCGCGTGAGCTCGCCGAGACGCTCGCGTCCTACGAGCGCGGCGAGATCAACGTCCTGATCAACGCGCAGCTCCTCGCCGAGGGCTGGAACTCACCGCGCGCGACGGTCTGCATGCACCTCGCGCCGACCGCCTCGAAGCGCGTCTACCAGCAGCGAATCGGGCGGATCATGCGGACGCACACGCGCAAGGAGGCGGGCATCGTCGTCGACTTCGTCCCGAAGGGCGCGACGCACTCGGAGCGGGTCGTCTCGCTCCACTCGCTCCTCGACTCGGACTTCTACCGCGAGGGCGCGCGCGTCACGCCGGCGCCCAGGCGCCGCTCGGCACGGCGCGCGCGGCGCAAGCTCTCCCCGGCCCCGTGGCTCGTCCCGGTCACCCAGGACGTCGGCCGGCGCCTCGCCGTGATCCAACGGGAGTGGCAGCGCGTCGACCCACGCTTCCTCGACGACGACGAGCAGCGCTTCTGGGCGACGATCGCCGGCCGCCAGATCCGCTTCGACCAGCGCGCCGACTTCGCGCGGAAGTTCGCCGAGGGGAGGGCGGGCAAGGGCGCGCTCGAGACCTTCCTCGCGGTCTGCGCGGCCGAGAATCCGAACCGGCGGCTCCGCATGACCGCTCTCGCCGATCGCGTCGCGACGCCGGTCGAGCGCGCCGACTTCGACGACCTCGTCACGCTCGTCACGCAGGCGCCGCCGTGGGAGAAGGACCGCGCCGCGGGCGTCCGGATCCTCCTCCGAGCGATCGGCGACGGGAAAGCCGCGGCGCCGGAGCAGATCCTGAGCCGCTGGACGTGGCGCCTCGCGCGCGCGGTGCGGAAGACGCTCGACCGCAAGGCGAGCCAGGAGTTTCCGGAGGCGAAGCGGCTGCTCGGCGCGGTCGCGAACTCGCGCGGCCACCGGCACGAGGAGAACGTCGGCCAGCTCGTCCGCATCGCGGCGGCGCTGCCCGCGCCCGTCGGTGCCGCACTCCTCGCCTCGGCCGAGGGCTACACGCCGCGCGCGAACCAGCTCCTCGACCGGGCGCGCGAGGCACTCGGGCCGATCCAGGACACCGCGACGGCGCTCGCCGAGAGCCTGCCCGCGCCGAAGGCCCCGGCTCGCAAGTCGCGCAGGCGGCGCCGCAAGCGGCGCTCGGCCGACACCGGCGCCGAGGGGACGCCCGAGGCGGCGCAGCAGCCGGAGTCGGCTGGGCCGACGGAGACGCCGGCGCCTACGGAGGCGCCGGAGCCCGTCGATACGCCCGACGCCTAGACGTCGGGCGGGACGTCGCGACCGCGATCGCGGTCACGGTCGCGGAGAAAGCGCGTGAGCTCGTCCGCCAGCGCCTCGCCGGTCGGCAGCTGGCCCTCGTCGGCGAACGACTCGAGCGAGTCCGCCCGCTGCTCGAGCTCTTCGACGTAGGCCTGCGTCTCGGGGTCGGAGGCGACCGCCTCGCTCACCTGGGCGGCGTACTCCTCCTCCGCCTCGTCCAGCTCCACGGTCGGGATCGGCACGCCCATCAGGTCCGAGAGCCTGACGCAGAGCGCCTTCGCCGCGCGCGGACTCGGGGCGAGGGAAACGTAGTGCGGGACGGCCGACCACAGGCTCACGGAGCGCAGGTCGGCGGACCGGCACGCGTCGTGGAGCACGCCGACGATGCCGGTCGGTCCCTCGTAGCGCGAGAGCTGCAGGCCGAGCTCCTCGACGAGCCGCGGATCGGTCGCCGCCCCGGTGACCGGCGCGGGACGCGTGTGCGGCACGTCGGCGAGGAGCGCGCCGAGCGTCACGACGAGCTCGACGCCGAGATCCCGGGCCAGCCCGACGACGAGGTCGGTGAACGCGCGCCAGCGGTAGTTCGGCTCGACGCCGAGCAAGATCACGGCGTCGCGGTCCGCACCGGGGACGGGGGCGTGGAAGAACACGTTCTCGGGCCACTCGATCCGCCGCGTCAGCCCACCGTCGAGGGTCACCGTCGGCCGCACCGCCTGGAAGTCCATGAAGCTCTCCGGGTCGATGTCGGCGAATCGTGTCGCGTCCCACTGGCGCGCGAGGTACGCCGCGGCCACCGTCGCCGCCTGACCACCGTCGTTCCAGCCGCGGAACGCGGAGATCAGGACGGGCCGCCGGAGCGCCGGTCGGTCGACGATGCGCAGGCCCTCGTCCACCGCCAAAGCCTAACTGCGGCCCTACGCCCCGTGAGCGCGCGGCTCTAGAGGCGCGCGCGCTCGAGCCGCCGCTGCTCCGGCTCCGCCGGCGCCGAGACGGGGAGAGCGGCGGGCTCTGCGAACGGCGCGGGCGGCCGCCAGAGGGCGTACGCGATCCCTACCGTCAGCGCCCAGATCGTCGCGGCGAGGGTCACGTGGACGAGCACGAGACCCCAGGGCAGGGCGTTCCGGTACTGCACCTCGCCGATCGCCATCTGGACGACGAGGACGCCGAGGAGCACGCCGGCGAGCCACACGATCCCCCTCGCCTCGCGCCGCGCACGAAGGAGCTGCCAGCAGACGAGCAGGAACCCGATCCCGAAGGCGGCCGCGGCGCGCACGTGGACGTACACGGTGTCGCGGATCTCGAGCCCGAGTCGCTGGACGTCCGAGTCCGCGCCTGGGTGCGGGCCGGACGCGGTCGCCACGGCGCCGGTCACGACCATCACGGCGCACACGCCGACGCCGAGCGCCGCCGTCACGCGAAGCCAGTGCGGCCCGACGGGCCCGCCGAGGCCGCGTGCGTTGCTCCACGCCTCGAGCACGACCACCACCGAGAGCCCGACGACCACGAGCGCGAGCAGGAAATGGGACATGACGGCGAGAGGATGGAGCCCGAGCATCACGGTGACGCCGCCGAGCGGGATCTGCGCGAGGGCGCCGAGGAACGCGGCGAGCGCGACGCGCTGAACCCAGAGCGCGAGGCCCTCGACCCGCCGTGACGCGAGCCAGGCGGCGAGGGAGAAGAGGAGGCCGGTGAGCGCGACGATGCGGTTGCCGAACTCCACGAGCGCGTGGAAGTCGGCGGCCGGGAACGGCGTGTCACCGCAGCGCGGCCAGTTGTCGCAGCCGAGCCCCGAGCCCGTCAGCCGGACGAACGCGCCCGAGGCCACGACGAGACCGAGGGCGACGAGCGACGCCGTGGCGATCCAGGCGAACCGCTCCGCCGAGACCGGCCCGCGCAGGCGCGCCGGCGTTCTCACGAGGCGCCCAGCGCGACGCCGTTTCCCTCCGTGACCCGGCCCACCGCCCAGAGGTCGAGGCCGGCGGCCGCGAACGCGGCCTCGACGACGACGCGTCGCTCGGCGGGGAGGGTCACGAGCAGGCCGCCGGCGGTCTGCGGGTCGTACGCGAGCGTCTCGAGCTCGGCGGATGCGGCGCTCTCGACGTGGGGGCCGGCGAACTCCCGATTCCGGCGATCGCCGCCCGTGCGGATCCCCGCAGCGGCGACCTCGAGGGCGCCGGGGAGCGCGGGAAGGGCCGTCGCGTCGAGCTCGATCCGCACGCCCGAGCGGAGCGCGGTCTCGTGCGCGTGGCCGAACAGCCCGAAGCCCGTCACGTCGGTCACCGCGTTCGGCTCGAACGGTCGCAGCGCATCGGCCGCGTCGCGGTTCAGGCGCACCATCGTCGCGGTCGCCGCGTCGAGCGCACCGGCCGGCGCGCGCCCGTCGCGTGCCGCCTGGAGCACGAGCCCCGTGCCGAGCGGCTTCGTCAGGAGCACCGCGTCTCCTGGCGCCGCAGTGCTCTTCCGCCAGACCCCGTCGGGGTGGACGGTGCCGACGACGGCGAGCCCGTACTTCGGCTCGTCGTCGCGGATCGTGTGGCCGCCGGCGAGGATCGCGCCCGCCTCGAGCGTCGTCTCCGCCGCACCCGCGAGGATCTCGCCGAGCGTCTCCGTCGGCAGCTCCTCCGGGAAGGCCGTCACCGACAGCGCGAGCAGCGGCCGGCCGCCCATGGCGAACACGTCGTTCAGCGCGTTCGCGGCGGCGATCCGTCCGAAGGTGCGTGGGTCGTCGACGACGGGCGGGAAGAAGTCGACCGTGAACACGAGCGCCGTCTCGTCGTCGAGTCGGTAGACCGCCGCGTCGTCGGCGGGGTCGAGCCCGACGAGGAGGTCGGCGACGTCGACCGTGACGAGGCCGCCGACGAGCTGCTCGAGCCGGGCGGCGGAGTACTTCGCGGCGCAGCCCCCTGCCCGCGCGAGCGACGTCAGCTCGACCGGTGCCGTCATGCCCCGAGTGTACGGCGGGCCGGGCGGGGGCCAGGAGCGGATGTGAGAGGATCGCGGCGTGCCGAGCGCGCTCGTGACCGGTGGCTCGTCCGGAATCGGCCTCGCGATCGCGCGCATGCTGCGCAGCGAGGGCTACGGGCTCACGCTCGCCGCCCGTACCGTCGAGCGCCTGGAGTCTGCGGCCGCCGAGCTCGACGCGGCGTCAGTCGCGCTGGACGTCCGCGACGAGGACGCGTGCGCTGCGCTGGTCGCCGCCCACCTCGAGCGCCACGGCGGCCTCGACGTGCTCGTCAACTCGGCCGGCATCGGGATCGCGGGCCGGATCGGCGACATGTCGGCGAAGCAGTTCGACCTCCAGCAGGCCGTGAACCTGCGCGGCGCCTTCCTCGTGACGCGCGAGGCGCTGCCGGCGCTCCGCGAGGCGCGCGGCTACGTCGTCAACCTCGCGTCGATCGCCGGGACGATCCCGACGCCCGGTCTCGCGAGTTACGGCGCGGCCAAGGCCGCGCTGATCGCGCTGACGCGCTCGCTCGACCGCGAGGAGGCGGCGAACGGCGTCCGCGCCACTGCGCTCTGCCCGGCCTTCGTCGACACCCGGATGGCCGAGTGGACCGGGATCCCGGGGGACGAGATGATCCAGCCGGAGGACTGCGCCGAGCTAGTCCGCGTGCTGCTCCGCCTGAGCCCGTACGCCCGCGTCCCGGTCCTCGTGATCGAGCGCGCGGGCGAGAACGTCTGAGGGCGGTCAGTCCTCGGTCGGGGGCGACAGCGCGCCGAGCGCCTCGTCGCCGCCGGTCAACCCGAGGCGGCCGTAGAGCGAGAGCTTGTCGCGCGTGTCCTCGAGGTCGGGGAGGCGGAGCGCCAGCTGCCCGATCCGGTCGAGCGGCCCGAACGCCGCGTCCTCGACGCGCTCCATCGAGAGCCGCTCCGGCCGGTAGGTCGCGTTCTCCGAGACGGTGTCGAGGATCGTGTAGTCGTCGCCGCGGCGGAGCTCGAGCGTCACCTCGCCGCTCACGGGGCTCCCGACCCAGCTCGAGAGGCTCTGGCGCAGCATGAGCGCCTGCGGGTCGAACCAGCGTCCCTCGTAGAGGAGCCGGCCGAGCCGCCGACCGCTCGAGCGGTACTCGTCGAGCGTCGCCTCGTTGTGGATCGCGTTCACGAGCCGCTCGTACGCGGCGTGGAGCAGCGCCATCCCCGGCGCCTCGTAGATCCCGCGGCTCTTCGCCTCGACGATCCGGTTCTCGATCTGGTCCGACATGCCGAGCCCGTGCCGGCCGCCGATCGCGTTCGCCTCGCGGACGAGCGCAACGCGGTCGTCGATCCGCGCGCCGTTCAGCGCGACCGGCCAGCCCTCCTCGAAGCGGACGGCGACCGCCTCCGGCTCGACCTCGACCGACGTGTCCCAGTGCGCGACGCCCATGAGCGGCTCGACGAGGCGCATCGAGCGGTCGAGCCGCTCGAGCTCCTTTGCCTCGTGCGTCGCGCCCCAGATGTTCGCGTCCGTCGAGTACGCCTGCTCGGCGCTCGCCCGGTACGGGAGCCCGCGCTCGGCAAGCCAGCCGCTCATCCCCTCGCGGCCGCCGAGCTCCTCGACGAACGCGGGATCGAGCCACGGCTTGTAGATGCGGAGGGCCGGGTTCGCGAGGAGCCCGTAGCGGAAGAACCGCTCGATGTCGTTCCCCTTGTACGTCGAGCCGTCGCCCCACACGTCGACGCCGTGCTCGTGCATCGCGTGGACGAGCATCGTCCCCGTCACGGCGCGGCCGAGCGGCGTCGTGTTGAAGTACGTCTTGCCGCCCGAGCCGATGTGGAACGCGCCGCACCGCAGCGCGACGAGGCCCTCGTGCACGAGCTCGGCCTTGCAGTCGACGAGGATCGCCTCCTGGGCGCCGACGGCGGTCGCGCGGGCGGGAATGGCCTCGACGTCAGGCTCGTCGGGCTGGCCGAGGTCGGCGGTCAGCGCGTAGGGCAGCGCGCCCTTCTCGCGGATCCACGCGATGGCGACGGTCGTGTCGAGGCCGCCGGAGAACGCGATGCCGACACGCTCGCCGACGGGGAGCGAGGTGAGCACGCGCGACATGGCGTGAGCCTAGCCCCGCGGCGGTCGCGCTCAGCCGTTCAGCGGACGCCGTCGATCGCGTGCTCCAGCTCGCCGACCGAGAAGGCGCCCTCGAGCTTCGTCCGGATGACGCCGGTCCGGTCGACGACGAACGTGAACGGCTCGGTCGGCAGCCGCCACTGCCTCACCCACTGGTTCACCCCGTTCGCCGGGTCGTTGCCCTTGTAGATCTCGACGTGGACGAAGCGGACGGGGCTGCCGGCCGGCTCGCGCTTGCGGACCGCGGAGACGACGTCGACGACCGGACCGCAGGTCCGCGACTGGCAGTACTCCGGCGTCGCGAACGTGACGACGAACGGCGCATGGGCGGCGAGTGCCTGTGCGACCGAGGTTCGGTAGAGCGCGCGGTCCGGGTGCCGTGCGGTCGTGAGGGCGGTGAGATCGCCTCCGGTGCTGGCGAGCGTCGGCGTCCGCGACGGGATCGCACGCTCCCCGACGGACGGGGCGGCGCTTCGCTGCTTGACCACGACGTTCCCGAGCGCCTGGATCCCGGGCCCGCCGACGGGCTTCGCCAGGTACCAGTAGGTCCCGGGCGACGGCGTGTCGAGCCGCGCGACGAAGATCGAGCCGGCGTCCGCCTGTTCTCCGCCCGGTACGCCGATCGCCTCGAGCCGCGCGGTCGTCTCCGCGAACGGCTTCTGCTTCAGCCCCTTCGAGACCCAGACGTGGGCGGTCGGCCGCTCGATCACGCGGCCCTGCTTGTCGACGACGAGGAACGAGACTCGGTTCCTGCCGACCTGGAAGTCGGACGTCCCCGCGACTGCCCCGACGCTCTCCCCCGAGGCCCGCCACAGGGACTCGATCGTGCCCGAGGAGCTCGTAATGGTGTCGCCCTCGCCGGTACCTCCACCGCCGCAACCGGCCGCGAGGAGGATCGAGCCGGCGAGGGCGACGACGATCGCGGCCGGAGGGCGCTTCACGCCCTCAAATGTAGACGGCCGCCGACGCCAGCCGGCCGGCCGCCCGCCGCAGTGCCGCGCTCAGTCTCCGTCGGAGAACGTGTAGCCCCGGCGGAACTGCCCGAGCCACGCGGCGAACAGCGCGAGATTCAACAGCGTAAGGGTCAGCCGTGCTCTGTTCATGCGGACCTCCTTTCTCAGAAGCGGACGACGGCAAGTGCCTCGGCAGCGTTTCGGTACCAACGCGCTGCCTCGCGGGCGTCCCCCCGACGCTCCGCCAGATCACCCAGCGCCACCCACGCCCCTGTCCGGTGCCCGACGGACTCCATCTGCTCGAACGCCTGGTCCGCGGCCCGGAAGCACTGCTCCGCCTCGTCGAGGCGGTCCCGCTCCAGCAACGAGCGACCCAGTACGAGGTTCGACTGGCCGATCTCGTCGAGGAAGTCCTCGCGCCCCTCGAGCAGCGCGAGTGCCTTGCGTGCATTGTCGTCGGCCGCCTCGTGGTCGCCGAGGTGCTGGTGCACCGCCGCGAGGCTCCCGAGAGCCTGCGCGGCGTCCGGCTGCGAGCCGGCCTCGACGGCGAGTGCGAACGACGCCGTCAGATGCTCGATCGCCTGCTCGGGCTTTCCGAGCAGGAGCTGCAGGCCGCCCAGGTTCAGCATGATGCGGCCGGTGTTTCGCTCGTCGTTGAGGTCCTGGTAGATCGCCTTCGCCTGCTGCGCGTACTGCCGCGCGAGGCCCCAGTGCCCCATCTTCTCGGCGACGAACGAGGCCTGGAAGTACGCGCCCGCGACCGCGCGGGGGTCGTCGACGCCGCGCGCCAGCTCGAGGGCGCGCTCGACGTCCTCGCGCGCGGCCTCGAAGTCGGCCTGCCGGCGCCTGCAGCGGGAGCGCCAGGCGAGAATCCGCGCGCGCAGCACGTCGCACGGCAGCCCCGAGCGCTCCGCAAGCTCGAGGGCCTGGTCGAAGAGGTTGATCGCGGTCGGGATGCTCGAGATCCGGTAGCGGCTGCACCCGAGCCGGAAGAGCACGTCGGCGCGGTCGAGGTCGGAGAACTCCGCCCGCTCGGTCAGCGCACGGGCGACCTGCAGCAGGTCGATCGCCTCACGGGGAGAGCCCATCTCCTGCAGCGACCACCCCTCGCCCGCGAGCGCGCGGACCTCGAGCTCGGCAGAGCCGAGCGACGAGATCTCCTTGCGCGCCTCGCGGAAGAGGTCGACGGCTTCCGGGTCGCGATGGGATTCCGAGAGGGCCTCGGCCTGAGCGAGCTTCGCCTCGACGCGCGCCCGGACGTCCGACGAGACGCCGCGGACGAGATACTCGGCGTCGACGCCGAGCCGCTCCGCGAGCCACGTGATCGTCTCGTCCGTGGGCCGCGTCTTGCCGCGCTCGATCTGACTGACGTACTCCTTCGAGAAGCGCTCGCCTGCGAGCGCGGTCTGGGTCAGCCCGGCTGCGACGCGGAGCGCCCGCACGCGGCTGCCGACCCCTGCAGGGGGCACGGTCCGAGGGGCCGCGGCCGAGTCGCGCATACCGCTGTCACTCAAGCCGCCACCCCCCGGAAACGGCCTCCCCCGATGGGGTGAACCACATGTTGCGTCGTCCGTTCGAACAAGTGAAGCGGATCATAGCCACAATCACTTGACCGAGCTACTTGACTTTTCCGGACACGGCCCGTACAGTCCGTCCACGAGCACCGGACGGACGCCAGGACGGTGCACGGGGCGCTGACCAGGGAATCGGCGTCGGAGTGGAGAACAGCGTGACTGGGCCGCAGAGTCACGAGCTCCACCCGGCGCTCCCAGGGTCAAGCCGCCTCATCGAAGCGCCCCCGGAAGCCGCAGCCGGGGGCGTTTCCACGTCAGGGGGCCGCGCTACCCGAGCATTCAAGCCCCAACGCGAGTGTTCATGCGGGTTCCCACTCCCTGGCCCGCCTGTTCTGTTACACGCCCTGGAACGTCAGAGGGCGCCCCGTGAGAGGCTCTGGAGCCTCGCAGAAGCCTCGCGCCGACGTACCCCGGACGCCTTCGCCGCTAGCCGTTACCCCAACTGCCGCATGCTGTCGGCGGCAGGGACCTAGAATCGCGCGGTCGAAGTGGTGGGCGTCTAGAACGACGAAGGCCGGGTGCCAGCCCGACCTTCGCCAGTGGCGACTAG
>DASSJV010000133.1:0-31741 GCA_035691005.1 Gaiella sp.
TTGAACGCCGCCTCGGCGACGTGGTGGTCGTCGGCGCCGGTCGACTCGACGTGCACGGTGCAGCCCGCCTCGATCGCGAACCGCTCGAGCGCGTGCGCGAGGAGCGAGACGGCGAGGGCGCCGACCCGATCGCCGCGGAACGAGAGCGCGACCTCCGCGTGCGGACGCCGCACGAGGTCGACGGCGGCGGACGCGCGCGCCTCGTCCATCGGCACGATCGCCGAGCCGTAGCGGGCGACGCCCTCACGCGCGCCGAGCGCCTGCGAGAGGGCCGTGCCGAGCGCCGCGAGGACGTCCTCCACGGTGTGGTGCTCGTCGACGTCGAGGTCGCCCCCGGCGCGGAGCTCGAGGTCGAACGACGCGTGGAAGGCGAGCAGCGTCAGCAGATGGTCGAGGAAGCCGACGCCCGTCTCGACGCGCGTGCGCCCGCTGCCGTCGAGCGCGAGCGTCAGCCTCAACGCGGTCTCGGTCGTCGTGCGGAGAACGGTCGCCTCGCGGCCGGGCGCCGGGCCGGGCTCGGCGCCGAGCGCCCGGAGCAGGACGTCGTTCTCCGAAGGCCGGCGGACGGAGACGCGGATTCCCTCTGCGAATGCGCGCACGACGATGCCCTGCGCCTCGAGGCGCTCTGCGAGGGGCTCGTCGGTGCGAACGAAGACGAAGTTCGTCGCGGTGGGCGGGGCGTCGAAGCCGGCCGCGACGAGCGCCGTCCGCATGCGTTCGCGTTCCTCCACCGTGTCGCGCACGTCGTCGAGACGCGGCGCGCGCAGGGCCGCAGCCGCGATCGCCGTTGCCGGGCCGGAGATCGGCGCGGGCGCACGGCGCTCGTCGAGGACTGCCGCCGTCTCCGGGTGCGCGAGCGCGTATCCCACACGGAGCGAGGCGAGTCCGAACGCCTTCGAAAGCGTCCGCAGCACGACGAGGTTGGGGGTTTCGTCGACCCAAGGGGCGCACGATTCGCCTCCGTACTCGAGGTAGGCCTCGTCGACCACTACGATCGTCTCCGGCGCGGCCCGGGCGAGCTCGACGATCCGCTCCGGCTCCACCGTCTCGCCGGTCGGGTTGTTCGGGTTGCAGACCCAGCGGACGGCGCACGGCTCGTCCGCCGTCACGACCTCGGCTCCGACCAGCGTCGTCGCGATCCGGTAGAGCGCGTAGGTCGGCGGCGCGATCGCCGCGCGGACGCCCGGCGCGAGGAAGACGCGGGCGACGAGGAGGATCAGGTCGTCCGCGCCCGCCCCGACGACGACGTTCTCTGCGTCGAGGCCGGCGTACGACGCGGCCGCCTCGCGCAGGGCGCGGTACGTCCCGTCGGGGTACTCGTTGAGCCGCGCCATGCTCTCGGCGAGCGGCACCTGCGGGACGCCGGGCAGCGCCGGGGTGTTCTGGTCGAACTTGAGCACGGCCTCCCTGGCCACGCCGTGGCGCGCCGCGACCTCGTCGACCGCGGCCGCCCAGACGTAGGGCGCGAACCCCTCTCCGACCGGCTGGGCGAGCGCCCGCACACCCGTTCGCTGGGCGCTCATATCGCCGCGGCCTCTGCGTGCCGCGGGAGACCCTCCGCGCGGGCGAGCGGGACGACCACGTCTGCGGCGCGGCGCACGCCGTCGGGCGTCGCCGTCACGACCTGGAGGGGCTTCATGTACGTCTCGAGCCCCAGTCCGCCCGTCGAGCGCGCGAGCCCGCCCGTGGGAAGGACGTGCGTCGCCCCGGCGGCGTAGTCACCGAGGACCGACGAGCACCCCACGAACACCGAGCCGGCGTTCCGGATCCGGGCGAGGAGGGCATCCGGGTCGGCGACGTGCAGCTCGAGGTGCTCCGGCGCGTACGCCTCGGCGCGCGCGACCGCCTCGTCGAGCGAGGCGACGCGCTCGACGCGGACATTGCGCTGATTCGAGACGAGCTCCGCGACCGCCTCGGCGAGCCGCGGGTCGTCGGTGAGGAGGAGGGCCTCGCTGTCGTCGCCGTGCTCCGCCTGCGCGAGGAGGCCGGCGGCGACGCGGGCAGGCTCGGCCGACGCGTCGGCGACGGCGACGACCTCGCTCGGCCCGGCGGGCAGGTCGATCCGCACTCTGCCGGAGACGAGCAGCTTCGCCGCCGTCACGTACGAGCTGCCCGGCCCGATCACGGCGTCCACCGGCGGGATCGTCTCGGTGCCGTACGCGAGGGCCGCCACTGCCTGCGCGCCGCCGATCGCGTAGAGCTCGTCGAGCCCGAGCTCGCGCGCGGCGGCAAGGATGGAATCGGACGGGCTCGGCGAGACGACCACGACCCGCCGGACGCCCGCGACGAGGGCCGGCACGGCGGTCATCACGAGCGACGAAGGAAGCGGGGCCCGCCCACTCGGCACGCAGAGGCCGACCGCGTCGAGCGGGAGCCAGCGACGCTCCGTGACGATCCCGGGCGCGGCCTCGACCGTCGTGTCGGCGGGACGCTGCGCCTCGCTGAACGTCCGCACCGCGTCGATCATTCGACGCAGCGCCGCGAGCACGTCGTCGTCCACGGACGCGCCGGCGATCCGTTCCACCGGCACACGAAGCCCGTCGGGTCGAGGGCCGTCCAGGCGCTCGGTCCACTCGAGCAGAGCCGCATCGCCCCGCGCGCGCACGTCGGCCACGATCGGCTCGACCGCAGCCGTCGCCTCGTCGAGCGACGACGCCCTCACGGCACGAGCCTTTCGACCGGGAGCACGAGGATCGACGTCCCGCCGGCCTCCTTCAGCCGCGGGAGCAGCGACCAGATCTCGCTCGCGTCGACGGCCGCATGGACGGCGATCTGCCCCTCGTCCGCGAGCTGGAGCACGGAAGGCGCGCCCATCCCGGGGAGCACCGCGCGGATCGCGGGCAGGTCGTCGACGAGCGCGTTGAGCATCACGTAGCGCCGCCCGCGCGCAGCGACGACGCCCGAGATCATCAGCTCGAGCCGCTCGACGAGGTCGCGCCGCTCCTCGATCGCCGCCTTGCCTCCGACGAGCACCGCCTGCGAGGTGAGCAGCGTCCCGATCGGCCGCAGCCCGTTCGCGTCCATCGTCGACCCCGTCGAGACGAGGTCGACGATCGCGTCCGCGAGCCCGAGTCGCGGGGTCGCCTCGACGGAGCCCGAGACGTGCACGAGCTCGCAGGTCACGCCGCGCTCGTCCAGCAGGCGCTTCGTCGACGACGGGTAGGCGGTCGCGACGCGAAGGCCGTCGAGGTCGGCGAGCTCGCCGGGCGGCGCGTCGACGGGAACTGCGGCGTCGAGCCTGCAGCGCGCAAACCCGAGCTCGGCGACGGTCTCGATCTCGACGCCCGCCTCGACGACGAGGTTCGCCCCGGTGATTCCGAGGTCGACGACGCCGTCCTGCGCGTACTCGGGGATGTCGCTCGGCCGCACGAGCAGCAGGTCGACCGGGGCGTTCGCGCAGGGCACCACGAGCGAGCGCTCCGTGACCTCGAACGCGAGCCCCGCGTCGGCGCACAGGCGAAGCGCCGGCTCCGCCATGCGGCCCTTCGCAGGCACGGCGAGCGTCAGGCGGCCGTTCTCGCCGGCGCGCGTGAATGCGGCGCTCACCGCGACGTCCTTCTCCGGCGTGCGCGGTCGAGGGCGATGCGGTATCCGCCGGTCCCGTGTCGGAGCCACTGCGCGACGCGCGTCACCGTCGCCGTCGAGGTCGGCACGCGCTCCGCGATCTCGACGTACGGGAGGCCCTGCTCGAGCAGCAACGCCGTCTGCCAGCGGTGCGCCAGCGCTTCGAGCTCCGGCAGCGTGCAGAGGTCTCTCAGGAAGCGCTGCGCCTCGTCCCTCGTCCGGAGCGAGACGACGGCGTCCGCGAGGTCGGCGAGCCCCGCGATCGGCTCGACGGGCTGGCGAATCGTGCCCTGCGTGATGATGCGCGGCGCCATAGGAATCATGTTAGCATGTTAACGTGCTAACACGGAAGCTCGAGATCCTGCCGGCGATCGACGTGCTTGGGGGCCGCGCCGTTCGGCTGGCGGGCGGCAAGCCCGACGAGGTGACGCTCGAAGGTGGGAACCCCTCGGAGCTCGCAGCACGCCTCGCCGGCGAGGGAGCGGAGCGGCTCCACCTCGTCGACCTCGACGGCGCGTTCTCCGGCGTGCCGAGCGTCGAGCTCGTCGAGCGTGTCGCTGCGGCGGGCAGCGTGCCCCTCCAGGTCGGCGGCGGTTACCGGTCGCTCGAGGCGATCGCGGCCGCCCTCGACGCGGGGGCGGATCGGGTCATGGTCGGCACCGCCGCGCTCGCGCCCGGCTTCCTCGAGGAGGCGGTCGGCCGCTTCGGGGAGTTGCTCGTCGTTGCAGTGGACGTGCGCGACGGCCGGGTCGCGGTCGAGGGCTGGACGGAGGTCTCCGAGCTGACTCCGGGCGACCTCGCCCAGCGCTGCGCGTCGGTCGGCGTGGCGCGACTTCTCGTGACGAGCGCGACGCGGGATGGCTCGCTCTCGGGACCCGATCTGTCGCTCGTGGAGAACGTGCTGGCCGCGGGCCTGCCGGTGCTCGCCGCGGGGGGGATCGCGACCCTGGACGACCTCCGCGCGCTGCGCCGGGCGGGGTGCGAGGGCGCCGTCGTCGGGAGCGCGCTGCTGGCGGGTCGCTTCACGCTCGCCGAGGCGCTTTTGGCGGGCGGCGGATAGCCGAGCCGGAGCGCCGTAGACGATTCGGGCCTGGCCGTTCAGCCGTGGCGCGCGCTCACACGAGGCGGGGCGCCCAGTCACACATCCGGCACAACGCCGGCACTCCCCCGGCACACCCTTCTCGATACCGTGACGTCAGGGACACGGGAGTGCCCCTGGGGGAGGTTGGGGCGATTGGGGCGACTTCCGCGTGCGCGGCCGCGGCGCGGCGCGAGGCTTACGCTGACGGCGTGCGCGTCGAGCTGTGCGACGACAGGGGCGAGGCCGGCTTCTCGTGGATCGTCGACGAGCCGGCGACGCGGACGTCGCACGCGCTCGCGGGCGAGGGGAATGTCTGGCTCGTCGACCCCGTCCGCGACGACCGGGCGCTCGAGCGTGCGCACGCGCTCGGCCGACCGATCGCCGTCGTCCAGCTGCTCGACCGCCACAACCGCAACTGCGCCGCGATCGCCGGTGAGCTCGGCATCTCCCATCTGGTCGTCCCCGACGCCGTGGCGGACAGCCCGTTCGAGATGATCGCGCTGACGCGTCGGCGCGGCTGGCGCGAGACGGCGCTGTGGTGGCCCGCCACCCGCACGCTCGTGGTGGCCGAGGCGATCGGCACGAACCGCTTCTTCACGGCCGGAGACGAGGTCGCAGGCGTCCACCTGCTCCTGCGGCTGACGCCGCCCCGCGACGCGCTCGACGGGCTCGCGCCCGAGCACCTGCTCGTCGGGCACGGCCGCGGCGTCCACGGCCAGGCCGCCGGCGAAGCGCTGCGGGACGCGCTCCGACACTCGCGCCGTGGATTGCCGGGGCTGCTCGGCCGCGTCCCCGGGTTCGCGGCCGACGCGATTCGGCGCAGGCGCGCGACCTGAAAGCGACCCTCAGCCGGCGAGCGCGGCGGGGCGCAGGAGCGTCGCCGGGCGCCGGAGCCCCGCGTCGCGCACCGGCGGGTTGAGCGGCTCGGCGAGCGGCGCCGCGCCGAAGGAGCGGCGCACCTGCTCGACTGGAGGCTCGCCGTAGGTCGTCGTCCGCTGCCGCGGCGTACGGCCGGCCGAGCGGATGAGCTCCTCCATCGCCTCCGGCGGCAGCTCCTGCCCCCACTCCGACCCTGCCGCCCGGGAGATCGACTCGTTCATCAGCGTCCCGCCGAGGTCGTTGACGCCGGCTGCGAGCGCCTGACGGACGCCGTCGGGACCCAGCTTGACCCAGCTGGCCTGCACGTTCGTGATCCGCGGGTGGAGCGCGAGTCGCGCCACGGCGTGGAGCAGGAGCGCCTCGCCGAACGTCGGGCCGCGGCGCGCGCGCCCCTTGAGGAAGATCGGCGCCTCCATCGGCACGAACGGCAGCGGGACGAACTCGGTGAACCCGCCCGTCCGCGCCTGCTGCTCCCGCGCACGCAGGAGGTGCCGCGCCCAGTGCACGGGGCGCTCGACGTGGCCGAACATGATCGTCACGTTCGAGCGGAGGCCGACGCGGTGCGCGGCGCCGTGTACCCCGAGCCACTGGTCGGTGGTCACCTTGTCCGGGCAGATGATCGCCCGCACCTGGTCGTCGAGGATCTCCGCAGCGGTCCCCGGCAGCGAGCCGAGCCCGACGTCGCGCAGCCGCGTGAGATATGTCTCCAGGTCGAGCCTGAGCGTCGCCGCCCCCTGCCACACCTCGAGGGCCGAGAACGCATGGACGTGCATCCCCGGCACCGCGTCCTTGATCAGGCGGACGACCCCCGCGTAGTAGTCGCCCGTGAACGACGGGTGGATACCACCCTGGAGGCAGACCTCCGTCGCGCCTCGCTCCCACGCCTCCTCCACCCGACGGACGATCTCCTCGTCGGGCACGAGATAGGCCGGGCCACGCAGGTTCTCCGCCAGCTTGCCCTTCGAGAACGCGCAGAAGCCGCAGCGGAAGTAGCAGACGTTCGTGTACTGGATGTTCCGCGTGACGACGTACGTCACGTCGTCGCCGCAGACCTCGCGCCGCAGGCGGTCGGCCGCAGCGAAGATCCGCTCGCGCTCGCGGTCGCGGGCGGCGAAGAGCCGCACGAGCTCCTCCTCGCCGAGCTCCTCCCCGACGACGCCGGTCGGTACGGGCTCGCGGCGGACGAGAAACGGCACGGCCACGGGCTCCCCGGGCGCCCAGCGATCCTCGCGCGCGAGGCCGTGCGCGTCGGCCGCGCGCCGCACGAACGGCGCGACGGTGGGATCGACCCAGCGGTCGAGCTCGGCGACGTGCTCGGGATAGAGCGGCAGCCGCGGTGCGAGCTCCAGGCCGCGGGAGCGGCATGCCTCGCGCAGCCGCTCGACCTCGGGCCACGGTGCCTCGGGGTTGACGTGGTCGGCGGTGACGGGCGAGACGCCGCCCCAGTCGTCGATCCCGGCGTCGAGCAGGAGCGGGAAGTCGTCGTGCGCGAGGTTCGGCGGCGCCTGTACGTGCACGCCGGGCCCGAGCACGAGCCGCGCCGCCGCGATCGACCAGAGCTGCTCCTCGAGGCTCGCGTCGGGGTGCTCGGCCATCCGCGTGCCGGGCTTCGCGCGGAAGTTCTGGACGATCACCTCGCGTAGGTGGCCGTGCTCCTCGGCGAGCGACCGGAGCGCGACGAGCGCGTCAAGCCGCTCCTCCCGGGTCTCCCCGATGCCGACGAGGATCCCGCTCGTGAACGGAATCGAGAGCTCGCCGGCGAGGCGCATCGTCTCGAGACGTCGTGAGGGCGCCTTGTCGGGCGACGCCCAGTGCGGCCCGCCGCGAGCGGCGAGCCGCTCCGCGGTCGTCTCGAGCATGATCCCCATCGACGCCGCAACCGGCCGGAGCGCGGCGAGCTCGTCCCCCGACATCACGCCGGGGTTGAGATGCGGCAGCAGCCCGGTCTCGTCGAGGACGAGCCGCGCGCAGCGGGCGAGATACTCGAGCGTGGTCTCGCAGCCGAGCGTCGCGAGCTCGTCGCGCGCGACCCGGTAGCGCGCCTCGGGCCGGTCGCCGAGCGTGAACAGCGCCTCCGTGCAGCCCGCCTCTGCGCCGGCGCGGGCGATCGCGAGCACCTCGTCCTCGCGCAGGTATGCGCGCTCGCCGCGACGTGGCGGGCGCGCGAACGTGCAGTAGCCGCAGACGTCGCGGCAGAGCGTCGTCAGCGGGACGAAGACCTTCGGCGAGTACGTGACCCGAGCCCCGGTGCCGTGCGCGCGCCCGCGTCGCGCCTCGGCCATGAGGCCGTCAAGAGAGAGGGAGAGGAGCTCCGCGGGATCTGCCATCGGCGTGGGTTGTCGCCGGGCGGTCTCCTCGCGCCGGAGCCGCCAGCATACTCGGAGCGATGGACCAGCCGACGCTTGCGCGGAGCACGTCCCGGCTCTCGCGTCTGACGCGCTGGCCGCTCGACATGCTCCGCACGCTGTTCCGGGTCGTCCCGGCCGCGATCGACGGCTACTTCCGCCACCGGCTGCCTCAACACGCGGCCGGGATCGCCTACCGCGTGCTCTTCTCGCTCGCGCCGCTCGCGATCGTTCTCGTCTCGCTCGTCGGCGTCGTGCTCCGAAACGACGTCCGTCGTCAGGACGTGATCGACTGGATCGTCGGCTGGCTGCCGGTCTCGGACGAGGGCTCGCAGACGGTCGAGGAGGCGATCACGCGGCTCGCGAGCCCGACGAGCGCGCTCGGCGTGTTCTCGCTGCTGCTCTTCCTCTGGGCCTCGACGGGGATGATGGCCGCGCTGCGGACCGGCCTCGAGGCTGCGTTGCAGGTCGAGCGGCGGCGACCCGCGGTGCGCGCGAAGCTCGTCGACCTGCTGCTCGTGGCGGGGGCCGGCGCGCTTCTGATCGTCGCCATCGCTCTCACGGTTGTCGCGCAGGTGGTGACACGGTTCGTCGGCGGCTTCGCCGACGAGGTGGGCCTCGAGAACGGCGCGCTCGGCGAGGCCGCGGGGATCGTCCTCCCGCTCGTCGTCACGACCGTCGTCGTGATGCTCCTCTACCGCTTCGTCCCCGCTCGCCGGCTCCGCTTCGGGGACGCGGTCGCCGGCGGGTTGGTCACCGGCGTGCTCCTGCTCGCGATCTCCGCCGCGTCGGTGTTCGTCCTCCGGAAGGTCTCCGACCTCTCGGTGATCTACGGGTCGATCACGGTCGTGCTCGTCTTCCTCTACACGGTCTACCTCTACGCCTCCGCGGTGCTGCTCGGCGCCGAGGTCGCGTCCGCGTGGTCGGCGCCGAGCGCGGGCCCTCCCGAGCCGATCCGCGTCCAGGTGCGCCGCGCCGTCCTCGGCCTGTTCGTCCACCAGGACCCGCCGAGCCCGGCCCCGCCGGCCGACCCCGAGTCGCCGCCTCAGCCGCCGCGGTAGGTCCAGAGCCCGCCGAAGCTGCGCCACGCGCCCTTCTGCCAGCGCTGGAGGAGCATCTGGTCGATCGGGAAGTGGTCGTTCGGCCCGGTCCGGAGCGCGATGCCGGGCAACAGGAAGGGGTTCCCCTTGAGGTTGAGGGAACCGACGACGTCGACCAGGCGCTGGCGCGTGAGGTCGGTGCCCGCCCGGCGGATCGCCTCGACGGCGGTCCACGCCGCGGCCATCCCGTAGACCAGGTAGACGTCGGAGACGTCGGAGCCCGGCGCGAAGCGCGCGACGATCTTGTGGAAGAGCTTCATCGCGGCGTCCTTCGACCACCGCGGGTCGGTCGGGTCCTTGACGTACGCGACGGAGACCATGCCCTTCACGAGCTGGTTCGCGCCCTTCTCCGCCGCCGCGGCGAGCACGGGGGCGGACGAGGCGGCCGCGTTCCCAACGGTCAGCTTCGGCTTCCAGCCGAGGCGGCCCGCGTACTTCAGCGCCTCGGCTGCGTGCTTCGGCGAGGCGAACACCGCGAACACCGTCGCCCCGGACACCCGCAGGCGCGCGACCTGGGCGTCGACGTCGAAGGAGTCGACGTCGTACGGCTGGACCGAGACGATCTTCACGTGGGAGCGCAGGACGCCCCGGCGGAGGCCCGCCAGAAGCTCCTGCCCGAAACCGTCGTTCTCGTAGAGCACGCCGACCTTCGCTGCGCCCTGTGTCCGCGCGAGGTACTGGCCGAGGACCCAGCCCTCGGCGGTGTACGTCGGTCGCAGGCCGATCGTGTACGGGAACCGGGCGGTCTCCGACCCGAGCGTGGATGCTCCGGACGCCGCGAACAGCTGCGGCACCTTCCGCTGGTTGAGGTAGTCGCGCACGGCGAGGTTCTGATCCGTCCCGAACGAGTTGAAGACGGCGAACACGCCGTCCTGCTCGACGAGCCGCCGCGTCTCGGCAACCGTGCGAACGGGGTCGGAGGCGTCGTCGCGGGCGACGTAGTCGATCCGGCGGCCGTTGACACCGCCCTTCGAGTTGACGTAGTCGAAGTACGCCTTCGCGCCGCGCGAGATCGACGCGTACGCCGTCTGTGGCCCCGTGAGCGGCGCCGTCCCGCCGACGAGCACCGAGGTCGGCGTCACGCCGGGGTCGGCCGAGCTCCGCGCGGTGGCGGCAAGGGCCGCCGTTGCCCCAGCGGCGAGCAGGAGCGCGAGCGCGAGCAGCGTCAGGACGAGCTTTCGGGTCATGGTCGTGGTGGCCGGCCGAGCGAATCGAGCGTGGTCGCTAGCTGCCGGAGCGATGGTAGATACGACGTGTTAGGAGTCTGAGACGCTCGACGAGCCCCGCGACGCCCATCGGCAACACGAACATCAGGGCGATGAGCAGCGCGCCGGAGACGACGGACGGCGCCCCCGGGGACTTCGAGACTTCCTGCGACCACGTCGGGAGGAACTGGATGAACACCGCGCCCGCGATCAGCCCGACGAGGGAGCCCAGCCCGCCGACCACGACCCCGACGAGCAGGAGGATCGAGAGCGCGACCGGGAACGTGTCCGGGTTGACGTACGTCGTCGCAATCGCGAACAACGAGCCCGCGACGCCCGCGTACGCGGCGCTGACGCCGAACGCGAGAGTCTTGTAGCGCGGCAGGCTCACGCCCGACGACTGCGCCGCGGTCTCGCTGTCGCGCACCGCGCGAAGCGCGAGCCCCGCGCGCCCGCGCAGCAGGAGCCACGCGACGACGTAGCCCACGAGCGCGATCGACCACGAGAGGTAGTAGAGCCAGTCGTTGAAGGAAAGCTCGCGCCCGAGGATCGAGACCGGCGTGAGCGACGCGGTCAGCTCGGGGACACCGAACAGGTTGATCCCGGTGCCGCCGCCCGTGAAGCCCTCGAACCGCTTGATCACGGCGGGCATCGAGACGGCGATCGCAAACGTCGCGAGGGCCAGGTACAGGCCCGACAGCCTCAGCGCGGGGATCCCGAAGAGGAACCCGGCCGCGCCGGCGACGAGCCCGGCCAGCGGGATCGTCCAGATGTCCTTCACCCCGTGGTCGGCCATCAGGATCGCAGTCGTGTAGCCGCCGACCGCCATGAACGCGCCGTGACCGAGCGAGATCTGGCCGGTGTAGCCCGTGAGGATGTTCAGCCCGATGATCGCGACGAGGTAAATCGCGACGTACGCGAGCTCCTGCGCCCGGAACTCGGAGACGAACAGCGGTACCACCGCGACCACGACGGTGAGCGCGACGAACGAGACGACGGGGACGAGCGTGCGGCGGAGGCTCATACGCGCCGCACCTCCGACTTGCCGAAGATCCCCGTCGGCTTCACGAGAAGCACGACGAGGATCACGAGGAGCGCGACGGGGAGCCGCAGGTCGGCGCCGACGAAGTCGACGTACGTCCCGATCAGGTTCAGCCCGACGCCGAGCGTCAGCCCGCCGACGACGGCGCCGACGGGCGAGTCGATCCCGCCGAGCACGGCGGCGGCGAACGCGTAGATGAGGAGCGCGGCCATGAGGTTCGGGTCGAGGAAGACGGTCGGGGCGGCGAGCATCCCGGCGACGGCGCCGAGGACGGCGGCGAGCCCCCAGCCGAACGACAGCATCCACGTGACGCGTACGCCGACGAGCCGCGCCTCGGCCGGGTTGACCGCCGCCGCCCGCATCGCGAGCCCGAGCTTCGTGTACTGGAGCAGCGCCCAGAGCGCCGCGACGGTCCCCAGGACGACGGCGATGGTGCCGATGTCCGCGGTCGTGATCGCCACGCCCGCGATCACCGTCGTCCCCGCCGGGAACGGGCTCTCGACGGCCCGCACCTCGCCGCCCCAGATCAGCGTAACCAGGCCGTTGACGAAGATCAGGAGCCCGATCGTGACGATCACTACCCGCAGGACCGAGCCCTTCTCGTTGGGGCGGATGATCGCCTGGTGGACGGCGGCGCCGCCGAGGAACGACACCGCGAGCGTGAACGCGAACGCGGGCCAGTACCCCCAGCCGTGGTTCGCCGTCAGCGTCCAGGCGACGTAGGTCGACAGGGTCGCCATCTCGCCCTGCGCGAAGTTGATCACCCCCGTCGCACGGTGGATGAGGACGAGCGCGAGGGCGAGCGCCGCGTAGATCGACCCCGACGCGAGCCCCGCGACGACCTGTTGCAGGAAGTCGGCCATCAGTAGCCCAGGTAGCTCCGCCGCACCGACTCGTTCTCCTGAAGCTCCTTGCTGGACCCCTCGAGCGCGACGCGCCCGACCTCGAGGACGTACGCGCGGGCGGCCGTCCGCAGCGCGATCCGCGCATCCTGCTCGACGACGAGCACGGTGAGCCCGTCGTGCTCGTTCAGCTCGCGCACGATCCTGAAGATCTCGCGGACGATCATCGGCGCAAGCCCGAGCGACGGCTCGTCGAGCAGCAGCAGCCTCGGCCGGGCCATCAGCGCGCGCGCGACGGCGAGCATCTGCTGCTCGCCGCCCGAGAGCGTGCCCGCCTGCTGACCGGCGCGCTCGTGGATCCACGGGAACCACTGCGCGACGCGGTCGACGTCCGCGCGGACGCTCCGCTCGCGGCGCGTATATGCGCCGAGCCGCAGGTTCTCGTGCACGGTCAGCTCCGTGAACGTGCCGCGCCCCTCGGGCACGTGCGCGATCCCCGCCCGCGCCACCGCCTCCGGCCCGCCGCGGAGCGGCTTCCCCGCGAATTCGAGCCGCCCCGAGCGGCGCACCGTCCCGGAGATCGCCCGCAGCGTCGTCGTCTTGCCCGCGCCGTTCGCGCCGAGCACCGCGACGACCTCGCGCTCCGCGACCTGGAGCGTGATCCCGTGCAGCGCCTGGACCGGCCCGTACCGCGCCTCGACGGCGTCGAGCTCGAGCAGCGCCGTCATTCCTCGACCCCGAGGTACGCCTCGATCACCGCGGGGTCGGCCTGCACCTGCGCGGGCGGGCCCGATGCGATCGTGCGGCCGAAGCTCAGCACGGTGACGTCGTCCGAGATCCGCATCACGAGACCCATGTGGTGCTCGACCAGGAGGATCGTCAGCGCGCGCTCGTCGCGGAGACGGAGCACGAAGCTCCCGAGCTCCTCGACCTCCCCGTGGTTGAGCCCGCCGGCCGGCTCGTCGAGGAGCAGGAGCCGCGGCCGAGCCATCAGCGCGCGGGCGATCTCGACCCGCTTCTGCGTGCCGTATGGCAGCGACGCGGCGGGACGGCGCGCGTGGTCGGCGAGACCGACGACGTCGAGCGCCTCGAGCGCCTCCCGCTCCCCCACGCCGCGCCCGAGCGCGTGCCCTCCCACGAGCACGTTCTCGAGCACGGTCATCGAGCGGAACAGGTTGATGTTCTGGAAGGTGCGGGCGATTCCACGCCGCACGACGGCGTGGGCGGGCGAGCGCAGGAGATCCTCGCCGTCGAGCTCGACCCGGCCGGCGTCGGGCGCGTACAGCCGGGTGATCACGTTGAAGACGGTCGTCTTCCCCGCGCCGTTCGGGCCGATCAGGCCCGAGACGGTCCCCTGGGCGACGTCGAACGACACCGCGTCGAGCGCGACGATGCCGCCGAAGCGCAGCGTGACCTCCCGAACGGAGAGGAGCATTGGCGCAGGATCCTAGTGGGGTCGGAAGCGCGCTACGGCAGCCGGGGCGCGACGACCATCGCCGCGCCGACCGCGCCGACGAGGAGCAGCGCCCCGGCGGCGACGAACGCCGAGGTGACCTCGCGCGGCTTCTCGCGCCGCCCCACCCGCGAGCCGAGCCCCTGGTAGACGTCCTTCAGCGCGCCGGCCGTCTCCGCGTCGAACGACTGGCCGCCCGTGTACTCGGCGATCGCCGCGAGCGTCTCGCGGTCGGGCGGGACGGGGATCACCTGCTCGCGGTCGACGATCGTGCCGCCTTCCGTGCCGAGGGCGATCGTGAACACGGGGATGCCCGCTGCCCGGGCACGCGCGGCCCCCTGGCCGGGGCTCAGGAGGCCGCGCGTCTGGAAGCCGTCGGAGAGCAGGAGGATCGACGCGAGCGCCTTGCCCTCCGCGTCCTTCACCGGCGCGGTGCTCGCCTGCCCCGCCGTCGCGGTCGTCGTCCGGGCGAGCTCGACCGAGCGGGCGAGCGCGTCGCCGAGCGCGGTGCCGAAGGCGGGCTCGAGGAGGTCGATCCCGTCGGTCAGCTGCTGGCGGTCGAGCGTCGGGGAGACCACCACCTGCGGCTCGTTCGAGAACGCGACGATTCCCACGCGGAGCGAGTCGGGCGCGTTCTTCAGGAAGCTCACCATCGCCTGCTTCGCCGCGGCGAGGCGTGTGGGCTGCACGTCCTGTGCCCGCATCGAGCCTGAGACGTCGACGACGAGGACCACGCTGGCCCGCTCGTCGGGCGCGTCGACCGTGACCGTCGGCCGGGCGAAGGCGATCCCGAGCGCGCCGAGCGAGAGGAGGAGGAGCGCCGCGGGGACGTGTCGCTTCCACGTCCGGCGGCGGCCCGCGACCGCTGCGAGCACCTCGAGATTCGAGTAGCGCACCGCGTAGCGCGAGGGCCGTCGTTGGAGGAGCCAGTAGCCGATGCCGACGAGCGGCACGAGCACGAGCGCCGCCAGGAGCGCCGGCGCCTCGAAGCTCACGGCGTGCCCCGTGTGCAGAGCGCGTGGAGCTGGAGCTCGACACGCAGCCCGTGGGGTACCGACGCCGCGAGCGTCGCGCGCGCGACGACGGACTGCCCCACGACCGTGCGCTGGACGCGGACCGCACCGAGGAGGCTCGCGCCGGGCTCGGCGCCGACGTGGAACCCGTACGCGTGCTGGGCGCCGACGAGCCGGGCGCCCGCGGGGCAGCGCTGGACGACCCGCACCGTTCCGCCCGAGACGAGGCGCTTGCGGGCGACGCGGCGCTCGATCGGACGCCCGGGCGTGTACGCCGTCCGCGTCGACGTCGCGGTGAGCGCGCGGCCGCCGCCGCCGCTCGAGGGGATGCAGCCGATGAACGGCTGGAACGCGGTCGTCCGCCGGCCGCCGCCCGCGTAGACGGCCGTGAACAGCACCTCACGGCCGGTCGTCACCCCGGGGCCGATCGGCGCGCCGTTCTCGCCGCGGAAGCTCACGTCGATCGAGCGGTCGCTGACCCTCGCGTCTACGCCGGCGACGAGGTAGCCGCGCACCGGGCAACGGAGCTCCCACACCGCCACCGCAGGAGCGCCGCCCTGCGCCTGTGGGATCGCGACCCACGGCCCGGTCACCGGCAGGCAGACCTGGAGGCCGCGGCACTCGTTGGCCGCCCCGCCCGTCCCTGCGCCGATGCCCGCGGCGACCACGGAGGCGGCGAGCACGAGCAGCGCGAGCCGGGGACCCCTCACAGGGCCCTCCTGAACCAGAAGGTCGAGAGCGCGCCGCCCAGCACGAGCAGGACCGCGCCGCCCGCGGCGAACGCCGAGGTGACCTCGACGCGCTTCGGGTCCTTCGCGAGCCGCGTCCCGAGGTCGCGGTACACCGATTGCAGCCGCTCGGCGGTCGGCGCCTCGGAGAACGTCCCGCCGGTGACCTTCGCGATCTGGCGGAGCGTCTCCACGTCCGGGGCCACCGTGACGCGCTGCTTCAGGCCACCGGGCAGCGGCACCTCGACGACCGCGTCGCCCCGGCCCAACGCCACCGTCGAGACCGGGATCCCGAGCTGCCGGGCCTCCCGCACGCCCTGCTCGGGGGTCATCCCGCCGGCCGTCTGCGCACCGTCGGAGAGCAGCAGCACGGCCGCGGGCGACCGGGCGCCGGAGCGCGGCTCGCGCTTCTCGTCCGTCGAGGCGAGCTCGGCCGAGCGCGCGATCGCGTTGCCGATCGCGGTGCCGGAGCCGAGGCGCAGCTCCCCGAGCGCGGTCTTCGCCGCCTCGCGGTCGATCGTCGGCGTGAGCACGGTGCTCGCCCCCGTCGAGAACGACACGATGCCGACCCGGTACGCCTCCGGCACGGCGTCGAGAAAGTCGCTCGCCGCTGCCTGCGCGGCCGCGAAGCGGCTCGGCCGCACGTCGTTCGCCGCCATCGAGCGCGACGTGTCGATGGCGAGCACTATCGTCGCCTCGTCGCGCGTCACGTCGCGGACGATGTGCGGCCGTGCGATCCCGACGACGAGCAGCGCGAGCGCGCCGAGCGCGATTGCGAACGGGACGTAGCGCCGCCAGGCGGGCGCCGACGAGACGAGGTTCGGCAGGAGCGCCGGATTCGCGAACCGGCCCGCGGCGCGGCGCTGGCGACGGGCGACGAGGAGGTAGACGCCGACGAGCAACGGGATCGCCAGCAGCCCGAGCAGCGCCAGCGGCGAGGCGAAGCTCATGCGCGCCGCCTGCGGACGAAGACCGCGAGGTCGCGCAGCCAGTCGCGATCGGTCGTCAGCGCGACGTGGGCCACGCCGGCCGAGGCGAACTGGTGCGCGACCGCGGCGCGCTCCTCGGCCGCGGCCTCGGCGAAACGTGCCCGCAGGCGTGGATCGTCCGTGTCGACGCGGAGCTCGCGACCGCTCTCGGGGTCGACGAGGAACAGCGTCCCCGCGGGCTCGAGCGCCTGCTCGCGCGGGTCGCGCACCTCGACCGCGACCACCTCGTGGCGTCCGGCCACCTGCAGCAGGGGGCGGCGCCAGTCCCGCTCGCCGCGGAAGTCCGAGACGACGACGACGAGCGCACGCTGCTGCGCCACGCCGGCGAGCGTCTTCAGCGCGTCCGCGAGCGGGCTCGGCCGCTCGCCCGTGTGCGCGACCGCGTCGGTCGGCTCGTGCCCCTCCCGTAGGGCGAGGAGCAGCCCGACGAGCCCCGCCCGCCCCTGGCGGGGCGGGATGACCCGCACGCGCTCGCCGTCGAAGCCGACGAGCCCCACGCGGTTCCCGCGGATCGTCGCGGCGTGGCCGATCGCGAGCGTCGCACCGAGCGCGACGTCGGCCTTCCGCCGCTCGGCGGTGCCGAAGGCCATCGACGGCGTCGTGTCGAGCACGACCCACGTGACGAGGACGCGCTCCGCGAGGTGGACGCGAACGTGCGGCTCGGTCGTCCGGGCCGTGACGTTCCAGTCGATCAGGCGCACGTCGTCCCCGGGGACGTACGGGCGCACCTGGGCCAGCTCCGTGCCGCGGCCGAGGAGCGCCGAGCGGTGATCGCCCGCGAGGAGCCCTTCCACGCGGCGGGCGATCGTCAGCTCGAGCGCCTTGAGCAGCGACTCCGGGACCGGCCCGGGCCCCGGCTTCGACGGGGTCGGCTCGGCACCGAGCGCGCGAAGGACTCGGATCACGGTGATGCTTCGTCGATGCGGATCACGCCGCCGCCGGCCTCCCGAGCTCGAGGCGGGGCTGCGGCACCGCGGCGAGCACGGCGTCGAGGACGTCGTCGGCCGAGCGCTCCTCGGCGAGGGCCTGGTACGTGAGCACGAGGCGGTGGCGGAACGCGTCCTTCGCGAGCGCCCTGATGTCCGCCGGGATCACGTAGTCGCGGCCGTGCACGAGCGCGAGGGCCCGCGCGCTCTGGACGAGCGCGATCGGCCCGCGCGGGCTCGCGCCGTAGGCGACGAGGTCCGCGACGTGGTCGAGCCCGAACTCCGCCGGCACGCGCGTCGCGGCCGCGAGGCTGACCGCGTAGCTGACGAGCCCCGGGTCGACGTAGACGCTCTTCACCGTGCGCTGGAGCTCCGAGAGCTCCTCGAGTGGAAGTACCTGCCTGACGTCGGCAGGGTCGTCCAGGGAGCGGTTCACGACGGTCAGCTCCTCGTCGCGGTCGGGGTAGCCGACGAGCACCTTGAGCATGAAGCGGTCGACCTGGGCTTCCGGGAGGGGATACGTGCCCTCGGACTCGATCGGATTCTGCGTCGCCATCACGAGAAACGGATCCGGCACGAAGTGGGTGTCGTGGCCGATCGTCACCTGGTGCTCCTGCATCACCTCGAGGAGCGCCGACTGGACCTTCGCGGGCGCGCGGTTGATCTCGTCCGCGAGGAGGAAGTTGCAGAAGACCGGGCCGAGGTCGGTCTCGAACCCGCCCTGGTCCGGGCGGTAGACGCGCGTCCCGACGAGGTCCGACGGGACGAGGTCCGGCGTGAACTGGATCCGGCGGAACGTGCCGCCGAGCACCGCCGCCGTCGTCTTGATGGTGAGGGTCTTCGCGAGACCGGGAACGCCCTCGATCAGCAGGTGGCCTCCCGCCACGAGGCAGACGAGCACGCGCTCGAGCATCTCGTCCTGGCCCGCGATCACGCGCTTGATCTCGACGAGCGCTTCCTCGAGCCGTGCGCGCGGCTTCGCCGCCTTTCGCTCGACCTGGGGCGGTACGGCCGCGGGCGGCGGCTCCGGCTCGGGTGCGGTGGGCTCGCTCTCCGGTGAAGACATGTGGGCTCCTCGCGTCGACGTCGGACGGCGAGCGGCCGCGGGCGGCGCGCCCGTTCGCCGATCGTAATCTGCCGCCCTGACCCCCCATGTTGCAGAGCCGTTACGCCGCGCCGCAACCCCCGCGCGGGATTGCGCCGCGCGGAAGGTCGTTTAGCATCGCGCGCGATGGACTTCCGCGACACCGCCGAGGAGGCGAGCTTCCGCGACGAGGTCCGGACCTGGTTCGCCGAGAGCCTCCCCGACGAGCTCCGCGGCCACCGGGGCGGCGGCGCCCGCTTCGACGGCCCCGAGGTGCGCGCCTGGAGCCGCGCGCTCTACGACGCAGGGTGGGTCGGCATCTCGTGGCCGTCCGAGTTCGGCGGGCGGGGCCTCTCGCCGCGGTTCCAGGCGATCTACCTCGAGGAGGAGGCCCGCGCCGAGGCGCCGCCGCACGTCGGCGTGATCGGCCTCGGGATGGCAGGACCGACGATCATCGCGCACGGCACCGACGCGCAGAAGGCGCGCTACCTCCAGCCGCTCCTCTCCGCGGAGGAGATCTGGTGTCAGGGCTTCTCCGAGCCGGGCGCCGGCTCCGACCTCGCCGGCGTGCGCACGGCCGCGCGGCTCGAGGGCGACCGGTTCGTGCTCGACGGCCAGAAGGTCTGGTCGTCCTACGCGCACATCGCCGACTTCTGCATCCTGCTGACGCGCTCCGACCCGACCTCCGAGCGGCACGAGGGGCTGACGTACATGGTCGTCGACATGCACGGCCCGGGCGTCGAGGTGCGGCCGCTCACGCAGATCACGGGCGAGGCGGAGTTCAACGAGATCTTCTTCGCGAACGCCGAGGTTCCCGTCGAGAACGTGCTCGGCGAGATCGGGGCCGGCTGGGGCGTCGCGATGACGACCCTCCTCCACGAGCGGGGCACGCTCGGCTTCGCCCTCGTCGCGCGGCTCGAGGTGCAGATGCGGAAGCTCCTCGCCCTCGCCGCCGACCGCGGCGCGAGCCCGACCCAGCGCGACGCGATCGCCCGCGAGTGGACCCAGCTCCAGGCGCTGCGCGTGACCGCCTACCGCTCCCTCACCGCGCTCGAGCGCACGGGTGTGCCGGGTCCCGAGGGGTCGATCCTCAAGCTGCAGTGGTCCGAGGCGAACCAGCGCGTCACGGCGCTCGCGCTCGACCTGCTCGGCCCCGACGCGCAGCTCCTTCCGCCGAACGGGCCCTACGGCGGCTACTGGGCGATCCAGCAGCTCAGAAGCCGCGGGAACACGATCGAGGCCGGAACCTCCGAGATCCTCCGAAGCATCGTCGCCGAGCGCGTGCTCGGGCTTCCGAGGTCGCGCTAGTGGACCTGGCCTTCACCGACCTCCAGGACGAGCTCCGAGCGCAGGCGCGCGGGTTCCTCGAGGCGACGCCGGAGCCGGGCTGGGACGCGCTCGCCGAGCTGGGCTGGACGGGAGCCGGCGTGGCGGAGGAGCATGGCGGCGCAGGGCTCTCGTTCCTCGAGGAGGCGGTGATCCACGAGGAGGCGGGCCGCGCGCTCCTGCACGCGCCGCTCTGGTCGACGTCGTGCGTGCTCCCCTTCCTCCCCGCCGAGGACCAGACGGCGGTCGCCGCCGGCAGGGCGAGCTGGACGCTCGCGGTCGGCCCGCTCGTCCCCGATCTCGACACGGCGACGCACGTCGCGGTGCCCGGCGGCGACACGGTGTGGGAGCTCGTCGGCTTCGAGCGCGAGCTGCTGCCGACGAACGACGCGACGCGCCCGCTCGGCGTCGTCTCCGGCGGCGAGCCCGGCCGTGCGCTCTTCTCGTCCGACGCGCTTCCCGCCCTTCGCAGCCGCTCGCTGGCGATCCTCGCGCTCGAGGCCGTGGGCGTCGGGACGCGCGCGCTCGAGCTCGCCGTCCGCTACGTCAACGAGCGCACGCAGTTCGGCCGGCCGATCGGCTCCTACCAGGCCGTGTCGCACCCGCTCGCGAGCGCGTACACCGAGCTCGAGCTCGCGCGCTCGCTCGGGTGGTGGGCGGCGTGGTGCGTGTCCGAGGACGACCCGCAGGCAGCGGTCGCGGCCGCCGCGGCCGCCGCCGAGGCCGCCGAGGCGGCGGTCGCGACGTGCGAGCGGGCGATCCAGGCGCACGGCGGGATCGGCTTCACGTGGGAGCACGTGCTGCACCGGCTGTACAAGCGGGCGCTCTGGATCCGCTCCTGGGAGGCGTCGCCCGCGCAGCTCAGGGCGGAGGTGGCGAGCCATCTACTGGACACAGCATGAGTAACGCGACCGCGAAGCGGGCGCCTGTGGGGATGTGCCTCGCCGAAGGCGAGGATCAAGCGGCGAGAATCCGCTTCTGCGGATTCTCGCTTCGCGAAAGGAGTTCTCAGTGCGGGGCCTGATGATGGACTACCAGCTGAACGTGCCGGCGATCATGCGCCGGGCCGACGAGCTCTACCGCGACCGGGAGATCGTCTCCCGGCTCCCCGACAAGAGCTGGCACCGCTACGGCTACGGCGAGTTCGCCTCGCGCGCGAAGCGGCTGGCGGTCGCGCTGCACGGGCTCGGCCTCGAGGACGGCGACCGCGTTGCGACGTTCATGTGGAACCACCACGAGCACCTCGAGACGTACATCGGAGCTCCCGCCGGCGGGCTCGTCACGCACACGATGAACCTCCGCCTCCACGCCGACGACAACACCTACATCGCGACGCACGCGGGCGACCGCGTGCTGGTCGTGGACAAGGTGCTTTGGCCGCTCGCGGAGCAGTTCGTCGAGCGCGTCGGCTTCGAGCACGTGATCGCCGCCGGTGCGGGCGAGACCCCGGACGGCGCGCTCGACTTCGAGGACCTGCTCGCCTCCGCCGACGAGAGCGCGTTCGCGTACCGCGACCTCGACGAGCGGCTCGCTGCGGCGATGTGCTTCACCAGCGGGACGACGGGCAAGCCGAAAGGGGTCGTCTACTCCCACCGCGCGATCGCGATCCACGCGCTCACGTCGGTCTCGCTCCTCGCCCTCAACGAGGGCGACACCGTCCTCCCCGTCGTCCCGATGTTCCACGCGAACGCATGGTGCTACCCGTTCGCCTGCACCCTCGTCGGCGCGAAGCAGGTGTTCCCCGGCCCCCACCTCGACCCCGAGAGCCTCCTCGACGCGTTCGTCGAGGAGCGCGTCACGCTGACGGCCGGCGTCCCGACGATCTGGATGGGGATCCTCCAGGCGCTCGACGCGGAGCCCGGGCGGTGGGACCTCTCCGCGATGCGCGAGATGACGGTCGGCGGCTCGGCGCCGCCGCGGGCGATGATCGAGGCGTTCGACGAGCGCCACGGGCTCCACGTCCTCCACGGCTGGGGGATGACCGAGATGTCGCCGATCGGGACGCTGTCGGGCGCTCCCGGCCAGGAGCGCGGTCTCGACCGCGCGGCGGCGTACGACAAGCGGGCGCAACAGGGCCCGCCGATCCCGTTCGTCGAGATCCGCGCGCGGGGCGCGGACGGGCTCGTGCCGTGGGACGGGAGCAGCATGGGCGAGCTCGAGGTGCGCGGCCCGTCGATCGCGTCCTCGTACCACGAGGCGCCCGAGGCGGCCGACCGCTGGACGGACGACGGCTGGTTCCGGACGGGGGACATCGTCACGATCGGCCCCGACGGCTACGTCGAGATGCAGGACCGGGCGAAGGACCTCGTCAAGTCCGGCGGCGAGTGGATCTCGACGGTCGCCCTCGAGAACGCGCTGATGGGGCATCCCGCCGTGGCCGAGGCGGCGGTGATCGCGGTGCCGGACGAGAAGTGGACGGAGCGCCCGCTCGCGGTCGTGGTCGTGCGCGACGGCGCGGCCGCGAGCGGCGACGAGCTCCGCGACTTCCTGGCGCCGGACTTCGCGAAGTTTTGGCTACCCGACCGCTTCGAGTTCGTCGACGAGATTCCCAAGACCGCGGTCGGGAAGTTCCGCAAGACGGCGCTCCGCGAGCGTTTCTCGCCCGCCGTCGCGGCCGAGAAACACTAGGTTCAGGGCGATGGGAAGCTACATCTCGACCGAGCGGCGCGACACGGTCGCGCTCGTCACGATCGACAACCCGCCGATGAACGCGCTCTCCTCGGCACTGCTCGACGAGCTCGAGTCGGAGCTCGACGCTCTCGACGGCGACGACGACGTCCGCGCGATCGTGCTGCGCGGGGGCGGTGAGCGGGCGTTCGTCGCAGGGGCGGACATCAAGGAGTTCCCGTCGCTGCGCGAGTCCGCCGGCGAGGGCGGCTCGGCCCGGGGCATCCAGAAGCTCGGCCACCGCATGGACGCGGCACGGACGCCGTTCGTCGCGGCGATCAGGGGCTACTGCCTCGGCGGCGGCCTCGAGCTCGCAATGTGCTGCGACGTCCGGGTCTGCGCGATCGACGCGACCCTCGGCCAGCCTGAGATCTCCCTCGGCTTGATTCCGGGCGGCGGCGGTACGCAGCGGCTGCCGCGGCTCGTCGGGCAGGGCAGGGCGATGTTCCTCAACCTGACCGGCAACTTCGTCGACGGGGAGACGGCGTACGCCTGGGGCCTCGTCGAGCAGGTCGTCCCGTCGCCGGAGGTCGAGGACGCTGCGCTCGCGATCGCGGAGCGGATCGCCTCGCAGTCGCCGCATGCCGTCGCGGTGCTGCGCGAGCTCGCACGGACGACGCGCGACCTCCCACTCGAGGAGGGGCTCCGGCGCGAGGCGGAGGGCTTCTCCCGCTGCCTCCGCTCGGAGGATGGCGCCGAGGGCGTGGCAGCCTTCATCGAGAAGCGCCCGCCGCAGTTCACGGGCCGCTGAGGCCGTGCGCGCCGTCGTCCTCGGCGAGGACCGTAGCCTCTCGCTCCGCGAAGTCCCGGAGCCGGAGCCGGGCGACGGACAGGCGCTCGTCCACGTCCGCGCCGCCGGGGTCAACTACGCGGACGTCCTGATCCGGGAGGGGCGCTACCCGCAGCCGCCCGCGCTCCCGTACGTGCCGGGCTCGGAGATCGCCGGGGAGACCGTGGACGGCCGGCGCGTGATCGCGTTCGTCCGCTCTGACGGCGGCGCCTTCGCGCAACGCGCCGTCGCCGAGCACGATTGGCTGTTCGACCTCCCCGAGCGGGCGAGCTTCGAAGAGGGCGCGGCGTTCATGCTCGCGTTTCTCACGGCGTGGATCCCGCTGACGCGGCAGGCGCCCGTCCGCGCGGGCGCGCGGGTGCTCGTCACGGCTGCCGCCGGCGGCGTGGGTAGCGCGGGGGTGCAGGTCGCCCGCGCCCTCGGCGCGGAGGTCGTCGGCGCGGTCGGTTCCGAGGCGAAGCTCGACGTCGTCCGCACGCTCGGCGCGGAGGCGGTCCTGTACGACGCGCTCGAGGAGCTCGAGCCGTTCGACGTGATCCTCGACCAGGTCGGCGGCGACCTCTTCGCTGCGTCGCTCAGGCGGCTGCGGCCGCTCGGCGCCGTGATCGGGATCGGCTTCGCGGGCGGCGCGTGGCAGCCGGTCGACCCCGCGCTCGTCGTCGGGCGGAACGTGTCGGTGGTCGGCTTCTACCTCGGACGCTTCATGAAGCTCCGGCCGGACGTCGTCCGCATGGCCGCGGGAGAGCTGCTCGACCGCTGGACCGCCGGCGACCTCGCGCCGGTCGTCGGCGCGACGTTCCCGCTCGAGCAGACGGACGAGGCGCTGCGCATGGTCGCGGAGCGGCGCTCGACCGGGAAGGTCGTGCTCGTGCCGTGAGCACGGCGCTCGTCACGGGCGGTGCATCCGGGATCGGCGCCGCGCTCGTCGCCCGGCTCCGCGCCGAGGGCTTCGACGTGCGCGTCCTCGACCTGACGACGGGCTTCGACGTCGGCGAGCCCGGCGACTGGGACGCCGTCGACGCGGTCGACGTCGCGTGCCTCAACGCGGGCGTCCTGGGCGGCCCCGCCGACCCGGCCGACCTGACGCTCGACGGGTACCGGCGCGCGATCTCGGTGAACGTCGACGGCGTCGTGCTCGGCGTCCGCCGCCTCGCGCGGGTGATGGCGCCGGGCGGCCGCATCGTCTGCACGGCCTCGCTGGCCGGTCTCACCGCCGTGCCCGAGGATCCGATCTACGCCGCGACGAAGCACGCGGTCGTCGGCTTCGTGCGGAGCGTCGCGCCGGCGCTCGAGCAGCGGGAGATCTCGATCAACGCGGTATGCCCGGGCTTCGCGGACACCCCGATGGTCGCGGGGACGGCCCGCGCGGCGCTCGAGCAGGCAGGCTTCCCGCTCCTCGGCGCGGACGAGGTCGCCGACGCCGCGTGGGTGGCGCTGACCTCCGGCGCCACGGGCCACGCGTGGGTGGTTCAGCCCGGACGCCCCCCGCTCGACTTCCGCTTCCCGAGCGTGCCCGGGCCGCGCACCCCCGAGGAGCGCTCCGTGGGGCTGCCGCCCTCCCTCAGGCGAGCTGCCAGCTGACGGGCAGCGTGAGCACCCCCGCGAACGGCGGCAGGCCGAGGGCAGCAAACGCCGAAGCGAGCAGCGGATGGTCGCCGAGCGCGGCCGTCGCCGCAGCGGGCTGCTCGCTCGAACGGGGCGGCCGCAGCTTGTCCAGCAGGGTCACGTGCGGCAGCGTCCTCACGTCGACCCCGTCGCGTCGCACGCGGGCACGCTCGCACGCGAGGTCGACCGCCTCGTCGAGGCCGCCGAGCCGGTCGACGAGCCCGTGCGCGAGCGCGTCGGCGCCGGTCCACACGCGTCCCCGCGCGACGCGGCGCAGCGCCTCGACGTCCATCCCGCGATCCGCCGCTGCCTTTTCCGTGAAGTCCTCGTAGACCCGGTCGAGCCAGGCCTCGAGCCGCGCCCATTCCTCGTCCGTGAACGGCCTCTGCGCCGAGAACATCTCGGCGTGCGCACCGACCGCCTCGCTGTCGACTCTGATGCCCGCCCGGCCGAGCGCGTCGCGGACGACCTGCTTGCCCGCCAGCACCCCGATCGATCCCGTCAACGTCCCCGGGCTCGCGACGATCGCGTCCGATGGCATCGCGACGTAGTACCCGCCCGAGGCGGCGACCGTGCCCATCGAGGCGATCACCGGACGCCCCGTCTCCCGCAGCGCGAGCACCTCTCGGCGGATCGCATCGCTGGCGACGTACGACCCGCCTCCGCTCTCGACCCGCAGCACGACGGCCTTGACCGACGCGTTTCGGCCGGCGGCGCGCAACGCCGCCCCGAGCGTGTCGGAGCCGACGCTCGGCCCGGGCCACCGGGACGCGCCCGCACGGCCGAGGTGGATCGGGCCTGAGGCGCGGACGACCGCTATCACCGGGCGCCGCCGGCCGGTGACGGCGTGCGACAGCGCCGCGCGGCGCTCCCGGCTCCGGCCGTAGCGGTCGAGGTACAGGAGCCGGGCTTCACCGACCCGTGCGCGGACGGCCGAGAGCACCTCGTCGCGGTACCCCAGCCGGTCGACGAGCCGGGCGTCGAGGGCCTCGGGCGCGGTGAGCGGCGCACGCTCGACGATCGCCCGGACCGCTCCGGCGTCGAGGCCGCGGGCGGAGGCCACGTCGGCGACGATCGTCTCGGTGGCGGACTCCGCGAGCCGGTGCGCCATCTCGCGTGCGGCCTCGGTCATCGTCGAGCGCAGGAACGTGTCGGCGGCCGTCTTGTACTCGTGGCGCTGAGCGAGCTGCGGGTCGACGCCGAGGCGGTCGAGCGCCTCGCGCACGAACACCGCACGCGCCGCGATGCCAGTCAGCCCGACGTCGCCGCTCGGCTGGAGCCAGATCTCCTCGAACGCCGTCGCGAGGTGGTAGCCGACGTTGCCCGTGGTCAGCTCGCCGAAGGTCTCCGTCCAGGCCACGCTCGGCTTCCCGGACGCCCGGAACCGCAGCACCGCGTCGCGCAGCTCCGACGAGTGGGCCAGGCTGATGGGCCGCTGGCCGACGTGCGCGACGAGCCCTGTGACGTGCGCGTCAGCGGCGGCCCACCGCAATGCGTCGACGAGCGCCTGGAGGACCGGAACGTGCCGCGCCCCGAGCAGTCGGCCCGGCGCCCCCGGCGGAGCCTCGAGGACTCCGCGCGATAGGTCGAGCTCGAGCAGGACGGATTCGGCGGGGCGGCGGCGCAGCGGGTGAGGACGTCTCATGCCGGTCGACCCAGGTTACGAGAACGTCCACCCCCCGCCGTCGCGGTACGAGCGCAGGATGCGCCGCGCGACGACCATGCGGTGCACCTCGTCGGGGCCGTCGTAGATCCGCGCGCCGCGCGCCATGAGCGCCATCACCGCGAGCGGCGTCTCGTCTGTCAGGCCGCGGGCACCGTGCACCTGGATCGCGCGGTCGATCACGTCGCCGAGGACGCGCGCCGCGTAGAACTTGAGGAGCGAGACCTCGACGCGCGCCTCCGAGCCCTCGTCGATCTTCCGCGCGGCGTCCATCGTCAGCAGACGGCACGCCTGGATCTCCGCCGCCGAGTCCGCCACCCAGTTCTGGATCGTCTGCTTGTCCGCGAGCGGCCCGCCGAACGCCTCGCGCTCGTTTGCGTAGCGGCACATCAGCTCGAACGCGCGCTGCATCTGGCCGAGCCAGCGCATCGCGTGGTGGATCCGGCCGGGCCCGAGGCGCTTCTGCGCGATCGCGAACGCCTCGCCCTCGCCGCCGAGCGTGTGCGCGACCGGGACGCGGACACCCGTGTACGTCACCTCGCAGTGCGTGCTCCAGCCGCGGCCGCGGTGCCCCAGGACCGGGATCGGCCGGACGACCTCGACGCCGGGCGTGTCGGCCGGGACGAGGATCATCGTTCCGCGCCGGTGCGGCTCGGCGTCCGGGTCGGTCACCGCGAAGAGGACGGCGAAGGCCGCTCCCTCCGCCCCGCTCGAGAACCACTTGTGGCCGTCGATCACCCACTCGTCCCCGTCCCGCACGGCCCGCGTCCGCAGGAGCGTGGGATCGGAGCCCGACACCTCGGGCTCGGTCATCGAGAAGAACGAGCGCACCTCCCCGGCCACGAGCGGGCGAAGGAAGCTCTCCTGCTGCTCGTCGGTGCCGAAGAGGTGGAGGATCTCCGCGTTGCCCGCATCCGGAGCCTGGCAGCCGAACACGAGCTGCGCGTACGCCGAGCGGCCGATCTCCTCGTTGAGGCACGCGTAGTAGAGGAACCCGAGCCCCGTGCCGCCGGCGTCGGGCGGGACGTGCGGGGCCCACAGCCCCGCGTCGCGCGCGCGGCCGCGCAGGTCGTCGAGCAGCGCGTCCGCCTCGTCGTCCTCCTGCGCGATCGCCTGCTCGTTGGGGTAGACGTGCTCCTCCATGAAGGCCCGGTAGCGCGCACGCGCCTCGAGGTACTCGGGCGGGAAGAGGGACGTCACGACCCGAGTAGGATCGTCGGGTGCGGCTCGGGCTGCAACTCGGATATGACGATCCGCCGACGTGGACGCGGCTCGCGGAGGAGGCCGAGCGGTGCGGGTTCCACTCCGTCTGGACGTCGGAGGCGTACGGCTCCGACGCGGTCTCGCCGCTCGCGTGGATCGGCGCGCGCACCGAGAACATCCGGCTCGGGACCGCGATCATGCAGATGCCCGCGCGCTCGCCCGCGACGACGGCGGCCACCGTCGCCACCCTCGACCTCCTCTCGGGCAACCGCGTGCTGCTCGGGCTCGGGACGTCCGGCCCGCAGGTCGCCGAGGGCTGGCACGGCCAGGCCTGGGGGAAGCCGCTCACGCGAACGCGGGAGTACGTCGAGATCGTCCGCGCGATCCTCCGCCGCGACGCGCCGCTCGAGCACCACGGCGAGCACTACGACATCCCCTACTCCGGCCCGGATGCGACCGGGCTCGGGAAGCCGCTCCGGATCATCGTCCACCCGCCGCGGGCCGACGTGCCGATCTACCTCGCCGCGATCGGGCCGAGGAACGTCGCCCTCGCGGCGGAGATCGCCGACGGGTGGCTGCCGATCTTCTTCTCGCCCGAGCGGTTCGCGGACACCCACCGGCCGATGCTGGAGGAGGGCTTCGCCCGCCGCGGCGGCCGCCCCGACGGCTGGGACCTCGCCGCCCACGTGCCGGTGGTCGTCACCGACGACGTCGCGGCCGGACGCGACTTCCTCAAGCCGCTCCTCGCGCTGTACGTCGGGGGCATGGGCGCGAAGGGCAAGAACTTCTACACCCGTCTCGCCGAGCGCTACGGCTACGCGGGCGCCGCCGCGACGATCCAGGACCTGTACCTCGCCGGCCGGAAGAAGGAGGCGATCGCCGCCGTGCCCGACGCGCTCGTCGACGAGGTCGCGCTCGTCGGCGACCGGGCGCGGATCGCCGACCGGCTTGCCGCGTTCCGCGAGTGCGGCGTCGAGACCCTGATCCTCCAGGCGCGCCAGCCCGAGGCGCTCCGCCTGCTCGCCGAGCTCGTGTGACGGAGGGAGCTACCGCTGTCGAGATCGACGGGCTGCGCGTCGTGCGCGGCGGTCGCGTCGTGCTCGACGACCTCTCCCTCCGACTGCCTGCGGGTCGCGTGACCGGCCTCCTCGGCCCCTCCGGGTCCGGCAAGTCGACGCTCCTGCGGTCGATCGTGGGCGTGCAGGTGGTCGAGCGAGGCACGGTGCGCGTGCTCGGGCTCGATGCCGGGTCCGCGTCGCTCCGGACACGCGTCGCCTACGCCACCCAGGCTGCCTCGGTCTACGACGACCTCGGTGTCGAGGAGAACCTGCGCTACTTCGCCGCGGTCCTCGGAGCGCCGCCCGGCGACATCGAGCGCGTCCTCGCCGAGGTCGACCTCGCCGACCAGGCCGTTCGCCCCGTCAGGGACCTCTCGGGCGGGCAGCGGTCGCGCGTCTCCCTGGCGGTGGCGCTGCTCGGCGTGCCGGAGCTGCTCGTGCTCGACGAGCCGACGGTCGGGCTCGACCCCGTACTGCGCGCAGACCTGTGGGGGCTGTTTCGACGACTCGCGGACGCAGGGCGCACGTTGCTCGTCTCGAGCCACGTGATGGACGAGGCGACGCGCTGCCACGAGCTGATCCTGATGCGCGACGGCGCGATTCTCGCCCAGCTGACGCCCGAGGCGCTCCTCGCGCGGACAGGCGCTCGGGACGCCGAGGTGGCCTTCCTCACGCTCGTGCGGGGAAGCCGGGCGGCTGCAGGATGAGCCCGGCCCGCACCGCCGCCACGACCCGCCGCGTCGTCCACCAGCTCCGTCGCGACCCGAGGACGGTCGCGATGCTGCTGGTGGTGCCGCTCGTGCTGCTCTGGCTCCTCGAGCGCGTCTTCGACGCCCAGCCGGCGACGTTCGACCGCATTGGGCCGGCGCTGCTCGCGCTGTTCCCCTTCGTCGTGATGTTCCTCGTCACCTCGGTGACGACGCTGCGCGAGCGGACCTCCGGGACGCTCGAACGGCTGCTTTCGATGCCGCTCGGCCGCCTCGACCTCCTCGTCGGCTACCTCGCCGCCTTCGGGCTCGTCGCGATCGTCCAGGCCGCGCTCGCCTCGGCGCTGATGCTCGGCTTCCTCGGGCTCGACGTTGCCGGACCCGCCTGGCTGCTCGTGCTCGTCGCGGTGGTGGACGCGATTCTGGGCTGCGCGCTCGGGCTGTTCGTCAGCGCGTTTGCGCGCACGGAGTTTCAGGCGGTGCAGTTCATGCCCGCGGTCGTCCTGCCGCAGTTTCTCCTCTGCGGCCTGCTCGTCCCCCGGGACGAGATGGGCGCCGTGCTCGAGGCGATCTCGTGGGCGCTGCCGCTCTCGTACGCTGTCGACGCCATGCAGCGGATCACGGTCGAGGCCGACGTCTCGGCACGGACGCTCCTCGACCTCCTGGTCGTCGTCGGCGCCATCGTCCTCTCGGTCGCGCTCGGCGCGGCGACGCTCAGGCGGAGGACTGCGTGAGGCGACGGCTCTACCTCATGCGCCACGGCGCCGTGGCGTACTTCGACGAGGCCGGCCGCCCGCGCGCGCCCGACGACGTGCCCCTGACCGAGCAGGGCCGGGCGCAGGCCCTCGCCGCCCGTGCGCTGCTCGACGGGACCGAGCTCGACCGCGTGATCGCGAGCGGGCTGCCGCGCAGCCGCGAGACGGCCGAGCTCGTCGCTCCGGGCCGCAGGGTCGAGACGTGGCCGGACCTGCGGGAGATCACCGGCGACCGGCTCTCCTCGATTCCGCCGGCGCAGCTCGAGGACGCGTTCGTCCGCGCGTTCCACGGCGTCGTCCCGAACGAGAAGCGGTTTCTCGGCGGCGAGACCATCGGCGAGCTGTTCGACCGCGCCCTGCCCGCGCTCGACCGCCTGGTCGCCGACCCGACGTGGGACACGGTCCTGGTCGTCGCGCACGGCGCCGTGAACCGGGCGATCCTCTCGTGGGCGCTCACCGGCGAGCGCCGCTTCCTCGGTCGCTTCGAGCAGGCGCCGGGCTGCGTCAACGTGATCGACGTCGGCAGGGCGAACGACCTCGCGACCTGGGTCGTCCGCGCGGTGAACGTCGCGCCGGGCGATCTCGCACACCGGCGCACGCGCCTCACGCAGATGGAGGAGTACTGGGCGGAGATGGCGCCGGTGGACGAGGGCGAGCCGCGCTCGCCCACCGGCTAGACGATTCAGGTCAGGTCGGGGTGTCGCACTTGAGCTTCGAGACGGGCACGAACGTCCCGTCCGTGAACTTCACGAAGCGCTCGCACTGGAGCGGGAGCTGGTCAGAGCCGCCGGTCTTCTGCCGGTTGCCCGGGAGCAGGAACGGGTTCACCTGGTTCCAACTCCGGTACGCCTTCATCAGCGATGCGCGGGTCGGGTTCTTCCCGGCCTTGTACATCAGCTCGACGAACGCCTCGGCTGTGGCGACGCCGTAGTAGTTGAACTGATCGGTCACACGGGCGCGAGGGTTGAACCGTCCCATCACCTGCTTGTAGAGCTTCATCGCCGAGTCGTTGTCCCACGTCGGGCTGGCCGGGTCCTTGAGGTACTGAACGGTGAACGTCCGGTTCACCAGATCACCACCGCCCGAGCTCTTCGCGAGCGTCAGGATCGTGTCGGTCGCGGAGACGGAGTTCGTGTAGATGACGGACGGCGACCAGCGGATCGCGTTCGCGATGGCGTACGCCTGGATCGCGAACCTCGGCGTCGCGATGATCACGAGCACATTCGCGCCGGAGCCACGGAGCCGTGCGATCTGCGCACGGACGTCCGAGGCGGTCACCTCGTACCCCTCTTGCGCGGCGATGTTCGAGGACTTGGCCCCGAGCCCCGCCTTGAGGCCCTTCATGTAGTCCTCGCTATAGCTGTCGTTCTGGTAGAGGATTGCGATCTTCGCGTTCGGGCTGTTGCGCGCGATCGCCTGGCCGTAGAGCCGACCTTCGTACTCGTAGTTCGGCTGCCAGCCACCCGTCCACGGGTACTTGTCCGCCTCGCTGAAGACGGTCGCGCCCGTCGAGACGAGGATATGCGGGACCTTGCGCGCGTTGAGGTACGGTCGGATCGCCAGGTTCACCTCGGTGCCGAGGGAGCCGACGACGGCGAACACCTTGTCCTCCTCGACGAGCCTCCGTGTCAGCTGCACGGAGTTCGCGGGGTTGTACCCGTCGTCGTAGTACTTGAACACGATCTGCCGGCCGTAGATCCCTCGGCGCCCGTCGGG
>DASSJV010000134.1:0-6261 GCA_035691005.1 Gaiella sp.
CACGCGCGTCGACCGCGACACAGCGATCGGGCAGGGCGAGCACCGGGTTGAGGTCCAGCTCCGCGATCGCCGGAAAGTCCTCGCCGAGACGGGCGAGGCGATGGACGAGGTCCTCGAGCGCGGCCCGGTCGGCGGCCGGCGCCCCGCGGAACCCCGCGACGAGTCTTCCCGCCTTCCCGCGCGTGACGAGCTCCTCCGCGTCCACGTCGGTGAGCGGCGCGATCCGGAACGCTGCCTCGCCGATCAGCTCCGCGAACACGCCGCCCGGGCCGAACGCGACGAGCGGGCCGAAGACGGGGTCCTGCACGACGCCCGCGAGGAGCTCCGCACCGCCCGAGAGCATCGGCTGGACGATCACGGGCGGCCCGATCCGCGTCGCCGCCGCTGCGACCGCCTCATCGCTCGCGAGATCGAGCGCGATGCCGCCGCTCTCGGTCTTGTGCGCGCCCGGCGCGGCGGTCTTCACGACCGCAGGCAGGCCCAGCTCGCGGGCCGCCGCGACCGCGTCGTCCACCGTCGTCGCGACCCGTTCCGGCACGAGAGGGACGCCGTAGGCGAGCAGGAGCTCCCGCGTCGCAGCCGGGTCGAGCCACGCGTCCTCCGAGCGTGCCAGCGCCTCGGCGACGACGGCGCCTGCGCGCGCGTGGTCGATCCCCTCGAGCATGGCGATCGCTCCTCCCTGGGGGCGACGGAGCCACTCCGCGCGGTCGGCGACCCGCCCGAGGGCCCGTGCCGCCGACTCCGGGTACGCGAACGCCGAGACGTGCCGCGAGGCACGCAGCGCCGCGGGGATCCCCTCCGAGCTCATCACGACCGCGAGGACCGGCTTGCCGCTGTCCGCGCGGGCGGCCGCCTCGGCGAGCGCCTCCGCGACCTCGTCGGCCGTCGCGCTGACGGCCGGGACGAAGAGGACGACGACCGCGGAGACGTGCGGGTCGGCGAGAAGCAACGGAAGCGCCTCCGCGTACGACTGCGCGGTCGCAGAGCCGAGCATGTCGACGGGGTTCGCGACGCTGGCCTCGGCGGGAAGCGCGGCCTTCAGGGCGGCCGTCGTCTCGTCGCTCGGCGCCGGAAGGTCGAGCCCGGCGGCGTCGCAGGCGTCCGCGCAGAGGATGCCGAGGCCGCCCGCGTTCGTGAGTACGGCGACCGAACGGTTCTCGAGGCGCGCGCCGCCGCCTAGGAGCGCCGCGACGTCGATCAGCTCCTCGAGCGACGCCGCCCGGATGACGCCCGCCTGCGTGAACAGCGCGTCGACCGCCGCCTCGGAGCCGGCCAGCGCGGCTGTGTGGGAGCTCGCCGCCCGCTGGCCGCTGGCCGACGTCCCGCTCTTGAGGGCGAGGATCGGCTTCCGGCGTGCGACGCGGCGCGCGATCCGACCGAACTTCCGCGGGTTCCCGAAGGACTCGACGTACAGGAGGATCGCCTCGGTCGCCTCGTCGTCCTCCCACCACTCGAGCAGGTCGTTCGTCGAGACGTCGGCCTTGTTCCCGATCGAGACGAACGCCGAGAGCCCGAGGCCGCGCGTCACCGCTGCCTCCAGCAGGGCGAGGCCGAGCGCGCCGCTCTGCGAGGAGAAGCCGATCGAGCCGGGCGCCGCCGAGCGGGAGGCGAACGTCGCGTCGAGCCCGATTCCCGGCACCGCGATCCCGAGGCAGTTCGGCCCGATCAACCGCGCCCCGTGCGCGCGCACCAGCTCGAGCAGCCGATCCTGCCGCTCAACGCCCTCGCTCCCCGTCTCGGCGAAGCCTGCGGTGATCACGACGAGCGCCCGCACGCCCGCGCGGAGCGCCTCCTCGGCGGCGTCGAGAACGGCGCTCGCCGGCACGCACACCACGGCGAGGTCGACCGGGTCCGGGATCTCCGCGACCGAGCGGTACCCGCGGACGCCCGCGACCGGGACACCGTCCCGGTTGACCGGGTAGGCAGCGCCCGTGAAATCCGCGTCGACGATGTTGCGGAACAGCTCGCCGCCGATCGTGCCGCGCCGGCGGGACGCCCCGATCACCGCCACGCTCTCCGGCTGGAAGAACGGCTCGAGGGACGCGGTGACCGCCACGTGGTCGCGCTCCGAGACGCGCTCCTCGAACTCCTCGGTGCGGGCGATCGGGAAGGTCACCTCCACCTCTCCCCCCTCGAGCTCCCGCGTCAGCTCGAACCCGAGCGCCTCGAAGACCCCCAGCATCCTCCGGTTGTCGGCGACGACCTCCGCGACGAAGCGCTCGATCCCGTGCTGCGCGGCGCGCTCCGCGAGCTGCTCGACGAGGCGCGTGCCGATCCCGCGCTGCTGATACGTGTCCGCGACGGCGAACGCGGCCTCGGCGGCAGTCGCGTCGCGGAGGCGGACGTAGCTCGCGAGGGCGACGACGTGCTCGGAGCCGTGCTCGACGAGCGAGCCGAGCAGCGCCCCGCGCTCGCTCCAGTCGGGGTCGATCACCTGGTCGACGATCTCCGGCCCGAGTCGCGGGAACCCGTGGAACCGGAGGTACAGGCTCTGACGCGAGAGCCCGCGGAAGAAGCCCAGGACCGCGTCGGCGTCGGACCGAACGGGCGGGCGGAGGCGCAGCGTGCTTCCGTCGCGGAGGATCACGTCGACGACGTCCTTCACGTGCGCCATTCTCGTCCGCCGAGGGCGGCGTGTGCATGGGTAGTTGTCCGCGGTGTCTCGGCCGGCGGGCCGCGCGGCTGCGGTGCGGGCAACTACTGAGCACGAGGCCGCAGTCGCTCCGATGCCGTCGGTCGTGCGCGGGGCGACGCTGTCTGCATGTTCGAGGTGCGCGTGCATGGACGGGGTGGGCAAGGCGTCGTCACGGCGGCGGAGCTCCTGTCGGTCGCAGCGTTCCGCGAGGGCAGACATGCCCAGGCCTTCCCGACGTTCGGCTCCGAGCGCACCGGTGCTCCCGTCACGGCCTTCTGCAGGATCGCCGACGGGCCGATCCGCGCGCGCGAGCCCATCGTCGAGCCGGATGCCGTGGTCGTGCAGGACCCGACCCTCCTCCGCCAGGTCGACGTGTTCGGCGGAGTCGGGCCGGACGCCTACGTCCTCGTCAACACCGCGCGGTCGCTCGACGATCTCGGCCTCGCGCAGCTCGCCGCGCGCCTCCGGCCGGAGCGGCTCGTCGCCGTGCCCGCGACGGAGCTTGCGCGCGTCCACCTCGGACGCCCGCTCCCCAACGCCGCCCTGCTCGGCGCGTTCGCCGCGCTCACGGGCGTGGTGTCGCTCGAGTCCGTGACCGAGGCGATCAGACGACGGTTCTCCGGGGCGACCGGCGACGGGAACGTCGCCGCGGCGATCGCCGCGTTCGACGAGGTCCGGCCCGACCGGGCGTACGCCCATGCGTGACCAGCTCGAAGGATCGCTCGGCATCGCGCGCACGGTCGCGCGCTGCCGCCCCGAGGTCGTCAGCGCCTACCCCATCTCGCCGCAGACGCACATCGTCGAGGCGCTCTCGGACATGGTCCGCACCGGGGAGCTGGCGCCCTGTGAGTACATGCTCGTCGAGTCCGAGTTCGCCGCGATGTCTGCGGCGATCGGCGCGTCCGCGATGGGGGCGCGCGCGTACACCGCGACCGCGAGCCAGGGCCTCCTGTACATGGCCGAGGCCCTCTTCAACGCGTCCGGCCTGGGGCTTCCGATCGTGATGACCCTGGCGAACCGGGCGATCGGCGCGCCGATCAACATCTGGAACGACCACTCGGACGCGATGTCGCAACGCGACAGCGGGTGGATCCAGCTCTACGCCGAGTCGAACCAGGCGGCGATCGACCTCCACGTGCAGGCGTTCGCGCTCGCGGAGGAGCTGTCGCTCCCCGTGATGGTCTGCGTGGACGGCTTCGTGCTCACGCACGCGGTCGAGCCGCTCGACGTGCCGGAGCAGCAGGAGGTCGACGCCTTTCTGCCTCCCTACGAGCCGCGGCAGGTGCTGGATCCCGAGGACCCCGTGACGATCGGAGCGATGGTCGGGCCCGAGGCGTTCACGGAGGTTCGGTACCTCGCCCACGCGAAGCAGATGCAGGCGCTCGACCTCGTGCCGGAGATCGCCTCCCGCTTCACGCAGGCGTTCGGCCGGGCATCGGGTGGCCTGCTGCACCGGTATCGCACCGAGGGCGCGGAGACGATCGTGGTTGCGCTGGGCTCGGTGCTCGGGACCGTGGAGGACGTCGTCGACGGGCTCCGCGAGAGCGGCGAGCGGATCGGCGCGCTAGGCATCACGTGCTTCCGCCCCTTCCCACTCGAGGAGGTGCGCGCGGCGCTCGCCGAGGCGCGCCGGGTCGTGGTCGTCGAGCGGGCGTTCGCCGTGGGCATCGGGGGCATCGTCGGACAGAACGTGCGGCTCGCCCTCGACGGGCTGCCTCCGATCGTCCACGACGTCGTCGCCGGGCTCGGCGGCCGCGCCGTCACCCGCCGCTCGCTCGAGTCGCTGCTCGCCGACGTCCGCGCCGGGCGGCTCGAGCCTGGCCGGCTCCACTTCCTCGACCTCGATACGCACCTCGTCGAGCGGGAGCTCCAGCGCCTGCAGGAGCGGCGTCGCTCCGGCCCGCACGCGGAGAACATCCTGCGCGACCTCGGCGCCGTCGCAGCGAGGCCCTACTGATGGCGTCTCGGCCGCCGGTGAAGTTCTTCCAGGTCGGCAGCTTCGCCGCGGGCAACCGGCTGCTGTCCGAGGACGAGCGCACGGTGCAAAGCGACCGCGACCGCTCGAACGCGCTGACGAAGGGACACCGCGCGTGTCAGGGCTGCGGCGAGGCGCTCGGCGCGCGGTACGTGCTCGACGCCGCGATGCGCGTGACGCAGGGCAGGCTCGTCGCGGCGAACGCGACAGGCTGCCTCGAGGTCTTCTCCACTCCCTACCCGGAAAGCTCCTGGCGCCTCCCGTGGCTCCACTCGCTGTTCGGCAACGCCCCGGCCGTCGCCGCGGGCATGGCGGCGGCGCTGCGGGCGAAGGGTCGCACCGACGTGCGCGTGATCGGCCAGGGCGGCGACGGCGGCACCCTCGACATCGGGTTCGCCTGCCTCTCCGGGATGTTCGAGCGCGACGACGACGTGCTGTACGTCTGCTACGACAACGAGGCCTACATGAACACCGGCGTGCAGCGCTCGGGCGCGACCCCGCCCGCCGCGCGCACCGCGACGACGAAGCCGGTCGGCGACGAGCCGGGGGCCGCGTTCGGCCAGGGCAAGAACGCCCCGCTGATCGCGATGGCGCACGAGATCCCCTACGTCGCGACCGCGACCGTCGCCGAGCTGCACGACCTCGAGGCGAAGGTCGAGCGCGCGATGAGCTTCCGCGGCGCGCGCTACCTCCACGTCCTCGTCCCCTGCCCGCTCGGCTGGGGCGCGCGCTCGGCGGACACGATCCGGCTCGCCCGGCTGGCAAAGGAGACCGGGCTCTTCCCCGTGTTCGAGGCGGAGGGCGGCGAGGTCGTCTCGGTGTCCAAGATCCGGCGGCCCGTCCCCGTCGAGGAGTACCTGCGGCTCCAGCGCCGCTTCGCCCACCTGTTCGCCGACCCGCCGCGGACCGACGTGGTAGGGCGCCTGCAAGCGATCGCCGACCGGAACATCCGCCGGTTCGGCCTGGTCGAGGAGGCGACGGAATGAAGGAGCCCAAGCCCTTCGCGATCACCCTCGACGTCGGCTCGAGCCTCGCCAACAAGACGGGCAACTGGCGCACCGAGCGGCCCGTCTACCGCGACCTGCTCCCGCCCTGCAACCACGCCTGCCCCGCCGGCGAGAACATCCAAGCCTGGCTGTACGAGGCCGAGGAGGGCGGCGAGGGCTACGAGCGCGCCTGGCGGAAGCTCGTGGAGGACAACCCGTTCCCCGCGATCATGGGCCGTGTCTGTTACCACCCGTGCGAGGCCGCATGCAACCGCGGTCAGCTCGACACCGCGGTCGGCATCAACTCCGTCGAGCGCTTCCTCGGCGACGAGGCGATCGCACAGGGCTGGCAGGTCTCGGTAGACACCCCTCCCTCGGGGAAACGCGTACTGGTCGTCGGCGCCGGGCCGTCCGGACTCTCCGCCGCGTACCACCTCGCACGCCTCGGCCACGACGTCGTCGTGCGCGACGCCGAGGCACAGGCGGGCGGGATGATGCGCTACGGCATTCCACGCTACCGGCTACCGCGCGAGATCCTCGACGCGGAGATCGCCCGGATCGCCTCCCTCGGCGTGACGCTCGAGCTCGGACGGAAGGTGACCGACGCGGGGGCTGCCCTCGAGGACGAGGGTTTCGACGCGGTGTTCCTCGCCGTCGGCGCCCAC
>DASSJV010000135.1:0-11591 GCA_035691005.1 Gaiella sp.
GGCCGAGATCCGTGCGCCCGCGGAGAGGACTGCGGTCATCGTCCCGAAGGCGACGAGCCCGACCAAACGGGCGCGGAGATCCCCGAGTTGCCCAGGTCGTGATTGTCCTTGTTCGGGCCGGCGATGAGGTAGTAGAGGACGATCGGGAAGCCGAGCGAGAAGACGAAGAAGCGGCGGTTCCGGAACATCCGCAGGATCTCGTAGCGCATGTACGTCGTGCTCACGCTGCCTCCGCCGCCTGCTCCTCGTGGGTCAGCTGGACGAACGCGTCCTCGAGCCCCGCGCCCGTCACCTCGATGTCGCGCACGTCCGGGCTCGCTGCGAGCAGCGCGCGGAGCGCCGCGTCGCTGTCGGAGCAGATCAGCACGATCGAGTCGCCGCGCAGCTCGACGTCGGTCACGCCGGGCAGGGCCGCGAGCATCGTCCGGTCCGCGTCCGGCAGCGTCGTTCGGATCCGGCGCGACCCGACCATCGCCTTGATCTCGGTCGGCGGGCCGTCCGCGACGATCGCGCCCGAGGCCATCAGCACGATGCGGTCGGCATAGGCGTCCGCCTCGTCGAGGTAATGGGTCGCGAAGACAACGGTCTTGTCCCGCGCGACGAACGCCTGCATCGCCGCCCAGAAGGCGCGGCGGCTCTCGACGTCCATCGCCACGGTGGGCTCGTCGAGGACGAGCAGGTCGGGGTCGGCGACGATCGCGACCGCGAAGCGGACCCGCTGCGTCTCTCGGCCCGAGAGCTTCTGCGTCCGCCGGCCGGCGAGCGCGCCGATGCCCGCGAGGTCGAGCGCCTCGTCCACCGCCAGCGGCTCGCGGTAGAGCGACGCGATCATCGCGACGAGCTCGCGCACCGAGAGGTCCCGGATCAACGAGCCGGTCTGCAGCATCGCGCCGATGCCCCGAGTCGACCGCCCCCTCGGGGCTCTGCCCGAACACGGAGACCCTGCCCGCGTCCGGGCGCGTGAGGCCGAGCAGCATCTCGATCGTCGTCGACTTGCCCGCGCCGTTCGGCCCGAGCAGCGCGACCGTCTCGCCCGGCGCGATCTCGAGGTCGATCCCGGCGACCGCGTGCACCGGCCCCTGCGGGGTCCGGAACGTCTTCGAGAGGCCTTCGAGGCGGATTCCGCCGACCAGCTCTGGCGGTTGCGCGACTGCGGCTCGCACCGTCGAACTATGGCGACAGTCGCCGGGCGTCGCGCCGCTCCGGAGGCCCGGCTAGGCGAGCTTCTCCCGGACGAGCTGGCTCACGGTGGAGCCGTCGGCCCGGCCGGAGACCTGCGGCATCACGTCCGCCATCACGCGCCCGAGGTCGCGGATCGAGGTCGCGCCGACCTCGGCGATCACGTTGTCGACGATCTCCTCGAGGTCGTCCTCGGAGAGCGGCTCGGGCATGAACTCCTCGATCACGTCGAGCTCGAACTCCTCGCGGTCGGCCTGCTCCTCCCGCCCGGCGGCGTCGTACGCCTCCATCGCCTCGGCGCGCTTCTTCCGCTCGCGCTGGAGCACCTGGAGGGCCTCGTCCTCGGAGAGCTCTCGCTGCAGCTCCTTCTGCGCGGAGCGCAGGGAGCTGAGCAACAGCGCGAGCGCGTCGCGCCGCTCCACGTCGCGCGCGAGGCGCGCCTTCTTCAGCTCCGTCTCGATGTCGGCGATCAGCGTCATTCGAATCCGGGCAGGCTAACGCCCCCGAGCACGTGCCAGTGCAGGTGGAAGACGGTCTGGCCTCCGCCGGGGCCGACGTTGACGATCACGCGGTACTCCTCGAGCCCTTCGCGCGCCGCCGTCGCGGCGACGAACTCGAGCATCCGCTTCGCCTCCTCTGCCGGGAACTCGCCGACGTCGCGAAACGTGTCGACGTGCCGCTCGGGAAGCACGAGCAGGTGCGTCGGCGCCTTCGGCGCGATGTCGCGGATCGCGACGAACCCATCGGCTGCGTGGACGTGGTCGCCCTCGCGGACGAGCCGGCAGAACAGGCAGTCCTCACGCGGCAACCGCGAGCACCCCCTCCGCGCCGACGCCCACGGCGCGCGCGGTCACGAGCGAGCCGACCTCCGCGTCCACGAGCCACGGCGTGTAGTCGTCCGCGTACCCGCGGCCGGGCCGGTCGACGAGCACGCGATCGGTCGTCCCGACCCGCGCTGTCCAGCGCCTGCGGGAGAGCTCGTCGGAGAGGGCGCGCAGGCGCCGGCTCCGCTCGCGCTTCACCTCCGGTGGAACCGGGTCGGCCTGCGCGGTCTTCGTGCCCGGTCGCGGCGAGTAGGGGAAGACGTGAACGCGCGTCATCCCGAGCCGCTCGACGAGGTCGCACGTCCGCGCGAACGCCGTCTCGTTCTCGGTCGGGAAGCCGACGATCACATCGGTCGTGAGGTTGAGGGCGCGGAGCGGCGCGAGGCGCCGCTCGAACTGGGTCGCGGTGTACCGGCGCCCCATCGCGCGCAGCACGTCGTCGTCGCCCGACTGCAGCGGGACGTGGAGGTGCGGCGAGACCGTCGGCGTCTCGACGAGCGCGGCGACGAGCTCGTCCGTGACGTGGTTCACCTCGATCGAGGAGAGCCGCAGACGCTCGAGCCCCGGGGTGGCGCCTGCCTCGCGGACGAGGCGCGCCAGCGAGAAACCCGCCTCGCGGTCGCGGAAGCAGCCGAGGTTGACGCCCGTGAGAACGATCTCGCGGTGTCCCTGGCGCACGCGCCGCGTGACCTCGTCGAGCACGGCCGCCGCGGTCCTGCTCCGGGTCGCGCCGCGGACGAGCGGGATGACGCAGAACGCGCAGGAGAACGAGCAGCCGTCCTGGATCTTCACGAACGCCCGAACGCGGTCGAGCCCGTGTTGGGCGTCGACGCAGCCGATCGCGCCGACGTCGCCCGCGACGAACGCGGCCGCCTCGTCGCCCGTGCGGCGTGTCACGACGACGTTGCCCGCCGCGCCGTCGAAGGCGCCATCGAGATTCGACGCGCAGCCGGTCACGTACACGGTGCGGGCGCTGCGGGCGGCGCGCGCCGCTGCCTGCCGCGACTTCGAGACCGCCTCCTGCGTCACGCAGCACGTGTTGACGATCTGGATCTCCGCCTCGCCCGTGGCCTCGACATGACCGTCCGCGAGCAGGCGCTCACGGATCGCCTGGGCGTCGGCGAACGAGACCTTGCATCCGAGGAATCGCGTGGAGAACGTCGCCATGGGCGGCTCAAGAGCTTAGACGCTCACCGGCGCGGATCTGCCGTCGGCGCCTTGCGGAAGCGGTCCGCCGCCCAGCCGTCGAGCTCCACCGTGTCGACGTGCGTCCAGCCGGGGTGGGCCGGACGCCCCCCGCGAGGTAGCCGGACGTGATCGCCTCGCGCGTCTCGAGCCGAGAGAGGATCCGCTCGACCGGTTCGAGCAGGACGTTCGCGACGGCCGTGTCCGCCGCCGGCAGTTCGTCGCGCAGCGCGTCCAGGCGCTGCGCGACCACGCGCACCTCGTTCGCGGCGGCGTTCGCGATGGTCGTGTCGACCGCGACCGGGTCGACGTCGACGGAGGTGACCGGCGCGAAGCCGAGGCGCGCGCCCACGATCCCGAGGACACCGGAGCCACAGCCGACGTCGAGGAGCGACCCCGGGCGTTCGACGCGCGCGAGAAGCGCGACGCAGAGCCGCGTCGTCGGGTGCGCGCCGGTGCCGAACGCGCGACCAGGGTCGATCACGACGGCCTGGGCGGGGTCGGGAGGGATCTCCCACGGCGGGCCGATCCAGATTCCCTCGATGTCGACCGGACGGTGGAACACCCGCCAGGCGTCCTCCCACCCGTCGGGAACCGGCTCGACCGACGCGCCGGGCAGACGCGCCTGCACGCCCTCGAGCCGGTCGGCGTCGACATAGAGCGCCAGCTCGACGCCGCCGGCGGCCTGGCGCTCCTCGAACCCCTGCGGGGCGAGCGCGACGAAGGCTGCGCGCAGCTCTTCCGCAGCCACCGAGGGCACGCGCACCGAGACCCGCCAGAGCGCCGTCACGGACGGCGCCACGGCCGGCTCACCGGAAGGCGTTCTTCAGCTTCCCGATGAAGCCGTCGTCTTCGTCGCCGCCGCGGTATGCGCTCTCGCCGAGCTCGCCCTCGAGCCGCATCAGCTCCGCGCGCTGCTCGCCGGTCAAGTTCGTCGGAACGCGGACGCCGACGAGCACCAGCAGGTCCCCGCGTCGACCGCTCTCGAGCGACGGGAGCCCGCGCCCGCGGACGGTGTGCACCGACCCCGGCTGGACGCCAGGGGCGAGCTCGACCTCGAACGGGCCCTCGGGCGTCGGGACGCGGACGGTCGTCCCGAGCGCCGCACCGGTGATCGTCACCGACGCACGGACGACGAGATCGTCGCCGTTCCGCTCGACGCCCTCGAGCGGGCGGACGCCAACCGTGACGTACACGTCTCCCGGCGGGCCGCCGAGGACGCCCGCATGGCCGGCGCGGCGCACGCGGATCCGCTGGCCGTCGTGGATGCCCGCGGGCACCTCGAGCTGGATCGGGACCTCCTCGATCGTCCGGCCGTCGCCGCCGCAGTGCTCACACGGCGTCTCGACGATCGTCCCGGCACCGTCGCAGCGTGGGCACGTGCCCGAGCGCACCATCTGCCCGAGGATCGTGCGCGAGACCTGCTGGACGCGACCGACGCCCGCACAGGCAGCACACCTCACGGGCGACGTCCCAGGCGCAGCGCCGGTGCCGCCGCACGGCTCGCACGTGCGCGCGGCATGGACCCTCAGGTCGAGCGTCGCTCCGGTCACGACCTCCGCGAGGTCTATCTCGACCTGCGCGACGAGATCGGGCCCGCGCGCAGGGCCGCGTGTCGGCTGGCCCGCCGTCCCGAACAGCGTCTCGCCGAAGAACGCCGCGAAGACGTCCGAGAGGCTGCCGAAGTCCGTCATCGGCTCGAAGCCGCCGCCGCGAACGCCCGCATGCCCGAACCGGTCGTAGCGCTGGCGGCGCTCCGGGTCCGCGAGCACCTCGTACGCCTCGGCGACCGCACGGAATCGCCGTCCGGCGTCGGGGTCGTCGTTCACGTCCGGGTGGAGCTCGCGGGCGAGCCGCCGGAACGCGGTCTTGATCTCGGCATGGCTCGCGTCGCGCGAGACGCCGAGCAGCTCGTAGTAGTCCTGCTCCGCCGTCGCCATCACTGCCCGCCGTACACGTCGTCGACGAGCCGCGAGAGCTCGAACGCGGCCGCGCGCACCGAGCGGATCGCCTTCTCGTAGTCCATCCGAAGGGGACCGAGGAGCCCGACGGCGCCGAGCGAGCGGTTCGCGAGGCCGTACGTCGCGCCGACGTACGCGGCGCCGTGGAGCTCCTCGCCCTCGAGCTGCGGCCCGACGCGCACGACCGGGCGCTTCGGATCGAGCGCGTCCTGCAGGAGCGCGAGCACGGCCGCGCGGCGCTCGAGCACCTCGAGCAGGCGCTGGCAGGCGTCGAGCTCCGCCCCGTGGACGTCGCCGAGCAGGCCCGCCGCGCCGCCGACGTAGAGATCGGTCGCGTCCGCGACGAGGTCGTCGAAGGCGGGCCGCACCGTCTCGAGGAAGCGTCGCTCGCGGGCGGTGAGGGCCGGGTCCTCGAACGCACGCCGGACGACGGCGGGGCCCGGCCGCTTGCCGACGACCGTCTCGTCGAGGTACGAGGCCGCCCATTCGACCAACCCTGCGTCGACGTTCTCCTCGAGCTCGAAGACGCGCTTGGAGACGCTCCCGGACGCGGTGATCACGACGATGATCACCACGCGCGGCTGGAGCTGCAGCACCTCGACGTGGCGCACGGCGGCCGCCTCGAGCGAGGGTGCCGAGACGACCGCGAGGAGGTGCGTCGCTTCCGACAGCGCCTCGGTCGTCCGACGGAGCGCCTCCTCCAGCTCGTTGCGCATCGTGCGCAAGTCGACGCTGAACGGCCCGGGCCGCCCCTCGATCGCGACGACGAGCTCCTCCGTGTACACGCGGTAGCCGTTCTCGGTCGGCACGCGGCCAGCGGACGTGTGCGGATGCATCAGGAGACCGAGCGCCTCGAGCTCCGACAGCTCGCTGCGGACGGTCGACGAGGAGACGTCGAGGCCGGGACGCTCGACGAGCGCCCTCGAGCCGACCGGCTGCCCGGTCGCGACGTACTCCTCGACTACCCGTCGCAGGATCTCGCGCTTCCGCGCCGTCAGCTCCATCACGCTCATCGTACGGTCGTCTCCCGCCGGTGCCGCCCCGCGGCCGTCAGCGCGCTCGGAGCCGCGCACCGGCCATGTCGCGATGGTACCGGCGCCTCTGCGCGTGACCGATGCGCCGGCCCGAAGCCGTCGGATCAGGCGAGCACCTCCGCCGTGACGCCGCCGCCGAGCAGGCGTCCACGCGGGGTCAGCCGGACCGCGCTGTCGGCGTGCTCGACGAGGCCCCGCACGGCGAGACGGTCGAGCGCGTCGCGGTCGACGACCGCCTCGAGCCCGGCGAGCGCGAGCGGCTCGTCGAGTCGCAGCCCGAGCATGAGCCTCTCCACGGCGCGCGTCTCGTCATCGAGCAGCTCGAGCTCCCTCGGCGGGTCCTCGCCAGTGCGAAGCGCTCGGACGTAGCGCCCGAGCGACGGCAGGTTGCGCCTCCGCTCGCCGGCGAGTGTCGACACCGCCCCGATCCCGACGCCGAGGTAGTCGTGCCCGCGCCAGATCCCCAGGTTGTGTCGCGCACGGAGCTCGCGGCCGACGCCGGCATCGCGGCAGAAGTTCGCCGTCTCGTACCAGCGGTACCCGGCGCCGGTCAGCGTCTCCACCACCTGCTCGAAGTAGCCCTCCATCGCCTCCGCCTGGCGCTGGAGCTCCACCCCATGAGTGTGCGTGAACCGCGTACCCGGCTTGGCCTCGAGCTCGTAGCAGGAGAGGTGCTCCGGCTCGAGCGCGAGGGCGTCCGCGAGGTCCGCGTCGAGATCGGCGGGGCTCTGGCCCGGGATGCCGTAGACGAGATCGAGCGAGATGTTGTCGAAACCGGCATCACGAAGAGTGTGGACAGCGCGCCGGACGTCGTCCGGGCCGGCAACGCGCTCGAGCACCTCGAGCAGACGCGGTCGGAAGGACTGGGCTCCGAGTGAGACGCGGTTCACCTTGCCCGAGCGCAGCAGGGCCGCGAGCGGGGGGGTCACCGTCTCGGGGTTTGCCTCGACGGTCAGCTCCTCGACCTCGGGCAGCGCCCGCAGCACCCGCTCGAGCGCCCCCGGTTCCGTGAACGTCGGGGTGCCTCCGCCGAGGAAGGCCGTCTCGACGTCCGCCGCGAGCCGCCAGCGCTCCTTCTCGAGCTCCGCGAGGAGCGCCTCGACGTATGCGCCGTGGTGGTCGCGGCGCCCGACGGCGGTCACGAAGTCGCAGTACCCGCAGCGGTGTGCACAGAAGGGCAGGTGGACGTAGAGGTGGCGCACGGCTCCTACGCGCCCGTCGACGCCGGCCGGAGCCGGGGCCGCCAAAACAGACTCGATCGCCCCGACGGCGGTCACTTCCGCTTCTCCGAGTCGAGGTTGAGCACGGCGAGGAAGGCCTCCTGCGGCACCTCGACGCCCGCCACCTGCTTCATCCGCTTCTTGCCCTTCTTCTGCTTCTCGAGGAGCTTCCGCTTGCGCGTGATGTCGCCGCCGTAGCACTTCGCGAGCACGTCTTTCCGCTTCGCCTTGACCGTCTCGCGGGCGATCACGCGCGAGCCGATCGCGGCCTGGATCGCGACGTCGAACATCTGCCGCGGGATCTCCTCCCGCAGCCGCTCGACGAGCAGCTTGCCGCGCTCATACGCCGCGTCGCGGTGGACGATCAGCGAGAGCGCATCCACCTGCTCGCCCGCGACGAGCACGTCGACCCGAGTCACGTCCCCTTCCCGGAACCCGGCGAGGTCGTAGTCGAAGCTCGCGTAGCCGCGGGTGCGCGACTTCAGCTGGTCGTAGAAGTCGATCACGATCTCGCCGAGCGGCAGGTCGTACGTCAGCATCACACGACTCTCCGAGAGGTACTCCATGTGGTCGAACCGGCCGCGCCGGTCGGTGCAGAGCTCCATCACCGAGCCGACGTGCTCCTTGGGGACGATCACCTGCGCGCGGACGTAGGGCTCCTGCACCTCCTCGACCTCGCGCGGCATCTCCGCCGGGTTGTGCACCTCGAGCCAGTCGCCGTTCCGCTGCAGGACGCGGTACGCGACGTTCGGCGCCGTGACGAGCAGGTCGAGGTCGAACTCCCGCTCGAGCCGCTCGCGGACGATCTCCATGTGGAGCAGCCCGAGGAAGCCGCAGCGAAAGCCGAACCCGAGCGCCTGCGACGTCTCCGGCTCGTAGAAGAGCGCGCCGTCGTTCAGCTTGAGCTTCTCGAGCGCGTCGCGCAGTTCCGGGTAGTCGTCGGAGTCCGAGGGGAAGAGCCCCGCGAACACCATCGGCTTCACGTCCTTGTACCCGGGCAGCGGAGTGGTCGCACCGCCCTTCCTCAGCGTCAGCGTGTCTCCCACCCGCAACCGGGAGACGTCCTTCAGGCCCGTGACGACGTAGCCCACCTCGCCCGCGCCGAGCGTGTCCACCGGCACGCGCCCCGGCGCCATGAAGCCGAGCTCCTCGGCCTCGAAGTCGGTGCCGGTCGCCATCGCCCGCAACGCGGCGCCGGTCGGCAGCGTGCCGTCCACGACGCGGACGAACGCGATCACGCCGCGGTACTGGTCGTAGGACGAGTCGAAGACGAGCGCGCGGGGCGGCGCGTCGACGTCGCCTTGCGGCGCGGGAATCCGCTCGACGATGGCGTCGAGCACCTGCTCGACGTTGAGCCCCGTCTTCGCCGAGATCCGGACGACCGCGTCGGGTGACCCGCCGAGCAGCTCGCAGACCTCGGCCGCCGCACCGTCGGGGTCGGCGGACGGCAGGTCGATCTTGTTCACGACCGGGACGATCTCGAGGTCGTTCTCGATCGCGAGATAGGCGTTCGCGAGGGTCTGCGCCTCGATCCCCTGCGCCGCGTCGACCACGAGCACGGCGCCCTCGCAGGCCTGGAGCGACCGCGAGACCTCGTACGTGAAGTCGACGTGTCCCGGCGTGTCGATCAGGTTGAGCTCGTGGCCCTTCCACTGCACCCGGACCGCCTGCGCCTTGATCGTGATCCCGCGCTCGCGCTCGAGCTCCATCGTGTCGAGCAGCTGGTCGCGCATCTCGCGCTCGGAGACGGTCTCCGTCACCTGCAGGACGCGGTCGGCGAGCGTCGACTTGCCATGGTCGATGTGCGCGATGATCGAGAAGTTTCGGATCCGGCTCTGGTCCATGGCTGATCGGCGTCGATCGTAGCCGTGGCTTTGGCATTCCCCGCCTCCGGGGCCACACGCTCGGCTAGGGTCGGCGCAGACCCCGGTCGACCGTGAAGCGAGGTGGACGATGGCCGCGTCGAGGACCAGCGTCGGAGCGATCACGCTGTTCGTCGAGGACGCGAGAGAGGCGCAGGCGTTCTACGAGCGGGTCTTCGGGGTCACTCCGGTGTTCGAGGACGACGTCTCGGCCGCGTTCTCGTTCGACAACATGCTCGTGAACCTGCTGGCGCGCTCGGCCGCGCGGGAGCTCGTCGAGCCGATCCAGGTCGGCGACGGCGCCGCGGGCTCCCGCTTCCAGCTCACGATCTGGGTCGACGACGCCGACGCCGAGTGTGCGCGCCTCGCCGAGCTCGGGGTCGAGCTCGTCAACGGCCCGGTCGACCGTGCGTGGGGCGTGCGCACGACGTGCTTCGCCGACCCGGACGGGCACGTCTGGGAGGTCGCGCAGCCGCTTACGGGCGGCGGCGGGTAGGCGCCCGAGCTACTCCAGGTCCTTCGCCGGGAACAGCACCGACGGCACCGGCTCCTCGGCAGGGTCCTTGTCGCGGACGACGATGTCGATCAGCGTCACGAGGATGCTCGCGAGCGGGACCGCGAGGATCACGGCGAAGCCGCCGAGCACGATTCCCGTCGTCGTCACGGCGACGAGCACGACGAGCGGCGAGAGGCCGACCGAGTGCCCGAGCACGCGCGGGACGATCACGTAGTCCTCGAGGAGGCGAACGCCGATCACCACCAACCCGGCGAGCACCGCAAGGTGCACCGACTGGGAGAGCCCGACGCCGACCGCGACGACTCCCGCCGCGAGCGGCCCGATCACCGGGACGATCTCGACGACGCCAGCGAAGACGCCGACGAGCAGCCAGTACGGCAGGCCGATCGCCCAGAAGCACGCGGAGAGCACCACCGCGACGAGCGCCACGAGCACCGCCTGGCCGCGGACGAAGGCACCGAGTCGGAGCTCGATGAGGTCCCACGCGTCCCGCACCGTCTTCCGCTTCGAGCGCGGCAGGACGGAGCAGACGACGTCGACCGCGCGCTGGCGCTCGATGATCCAGTAGGCGGACGCCGCAAGCACGAAGAAGATCCCGATGATCGCCTCGAAGGCCTTGCGTCCGTACTCGACGGCGGGATCGATCAGGCTCGAGCCGGACGGCAGGTCGTTCAGCTTGCGGTCGATCGCGAGGAGGATGTCGTGCTTGATGCCCGTGGACTGCTGCGCCGCCTGCCGCAGCTCGTGGTGGTCGCCGAGCGCGGTCTGGACCTGGTCGGTCGCGGCCGGCACCAGGAACCAGAGGCCGACGGCGATCAGTCCGACGAGAACGGCGTAGTGGAGGGTCACGCCGAGCCCGCGGGGGACTCCGCGTCGCGCCAGCGACTCGACGCCCGGGCGTAGCGCGGCCGCCAGGATGATCGCGGTGAACAGCAGGGCGACGACAAGCCGGGCCTGCCAGAGGACGAGAACGGCGACGAGGATGCCCACGACGACGAGCGTCCCGATCGCCACGCGCCCCGCGATCCGCGCAAGGTCGCCCCGCCGATCCGGTTCCTCCAGCCGGACGGCATCCAGGTCCTCGATCTCGAGCTTTCCGGCCGCCACCGATCCGTGGTACCCGCTCGGGCGCGATGTGACACGGCGCCCGCGCCAAAATCCGCGCGCGGCTCTCGTCCGTTCTCCACTACGACACCGAATCCAGGAGGACGAGCACATGAAGCGCTTCGGTTTGCTCCTCGTCGTCATCGGGCTCGCCGGGGGTGCGCTCGCGAGCGCGCAGGCGAGCACGAACGCAACCCGGACGATCTGTCATCGCACCGCCTCCGCGAAGAACCCGTACGTGAAGGTGCCCGTCTCGGCGAAGCAGCTGCGCGCGCACGCGAAGCACGCCGCAGACATCTTGTTGTCGACGGGCGGCGCGTGCCCGCGCGCCCGGCTGACGCCGACCGCCGGTGGGCGCGCGTTCACGATCGCGCTGACCGGCGAGGCCGAGAGCCCCGCGGGTGACCCTGTCGCAACCGGGACCGCGACGGTGCGTTTGCGCGCCGGCCAGGGACAGCTCTGCTACCAGGTCGCCGCCGACAACCTGCCGCAGGCGGTCGCGATGCACATCCATCGTGGAGCTGCCGGTGTGGCCGGCCCCGTCGTGGTGCCCGTCGCGACTCCCGCCGCGGACGGCACGGCCCGCGGGTGCGCCCCCGCGGCACGCCCACTCGTTGCGGCGATGCTCGCGAGCCCGGCGAACTTCTATCTCAACATCCACACGGCCGAGTTCCAGGGCGGCGCGATCAGGGGCCAGCTGACGGG
>DASSJV010000136.1:0-19512 GCA_035691005.1 Gaiella sp.
CGACCAGGGCATGCTCGTCCGCGATGTGGTGGACGGGCAGGAGCTCCACCGCCGTGACGCCGAGCTCCCTGAGGTAGTCGAGCGCCGCCTCGGAGGCGAGCCCGGCGTAGGTCCCGCGGAGGTCCTCGCGGACGCCGTCCAGCTGCCGCGTGAACCCCTTCACGTGCAGCTCGTAGATCACCGTCTCGGCGAGCGGCCGCCCGAGCCGGACGTCGCCCTCCCAGTCGAAGCCGTGGTCGATCACGACGCCGCGCGGGATCGCGGAGGCGGAGTCGAGCTGATCGGGCTCGTCCTCCTTGCCGGGGGCGTACGCGAAGGTGCGTGCCCGGTCGTAGGCGATCGGGCCGTCGATCGCCTTCGCGTAGGGGTCGATCAAGAGCTTCGCCGGGTTGAACCGGTGGCCCGAGGCCGGATCCCAGGGCCCGTGCACCCGGTAGCCGTACCGCTGGCCCGCTCCGACCCCCGGGAGGTACGCGTGCCAGACATGGGCCGTCTGCTGCCCCACCGCGATCCGCTCCTCGCGGTCCTCGTCGTCGAACAGGCAGAGCTCGACCCGCTCGGCGTTCTCGCTGAAGAGGGAGAAGTTCGTCCCGCCCCCGTCCCAGGTCGGGCCGAGGGGAAACGGCCTCCCGGGCCAGACGGCGCGACTCACCGGCGCACCCTAGCCGCGCCGTCGGCGGCCGCCAGCCCCTAGCCGGCGGGCACGAGCCAGACGGTGGCGAGCGGCGGCAGCGTCATCGTGGCAGAGAAGGCACGGCCGTGGAGCGGCTCCTCGAGCGCCTCGACGCCGCCGAGGTTCCCGATGCCCGAGCCGCCGTAGAACTCGGCGTCGGTGTTCATCACCTCGCGCCACGCGCCGCCGAGCGGCAGCGGGACGCGCCAATGGTGGCGCACGACCGGCGAGAAGTTCACGAGGCAGGCGAGCGCGCGTGCGCCGTCCCCGGAGAAGCGCGCGTACGCGAGCACGTTGTCCTCGCGCGCGTCCCCGACGAGCCACGAGAAGCCTTCGGGCCTGAAGTCGACCTCCCACAGCGCGGGCTCGGCGCGGTAGGCGCGGTTGAGGTCGGCGACACAGCGGCGGATCCCCTCGTGCAGCGGGTAGTCGAGGACGTACCAGTCGAGCGACCCGGCCTCCGACCACTCCGTCCCCTGCCCGAGCTCGCCGCCCATGAACAGGAGCTGCTTGCCGGGGTGGGCCCACATGTGGCCGTAGAGCGCGCGCAGCGTCGCGAACTGCTGCCACTCGTCGCCGGGGATCTTCCGCAGGAGGGCCCCCTTCCCGTGGACGACCTCGTCGTGCGAGAGCGGCAGCACGAAGTTCTCGTCCCACGCGTACATCAACGAGAACGTCAGCTCGTCGTGGTGCCAGCGGCGGTGCACGGGCTCCTTCGAGACGTAGTCGAGCGTGTCGTGCATCCAGCCCAGGTTCCACTTGAACGTGAACCCGAGCCCGCCGCCCTCCGTGGGCCGCGAGACGCCGGGCCACGCCGTCGACTCCTCCGCAACCATGGCGACGCCCGGATGGACGCCGTGGACGACGGCGTTCAGCTCCTGGAGGAACGACACCGCCTCGAGGTCCTCGCGGCCGCCGAAGCGGTTCGGGAGCCACTCGCCCGGCTCCCGCGAGTAGTCGAGGTAGAGCATCGACGCGACGGCGTCGACGCGCAGCCCGTCGACGTGGAACTCCTCGAGCCAGTAGAGCGCGTTCGCGAGCAGGAAGTTCCGCACCTCGTGGCGCCCGAGATTGAAGACGAGCGTGCCCCAGTCCGGGTGGGCGCCTCGACGCGGGTCCGCGTGCTCGTACAGCGCGGTGCCGTCGAAGCGCGCGAGCGCCCAGTCGTCTCGCGGGAAGTGCGCGGGCACCCAGTCGAGCAGCACGCCGAGGCCGCGCGCGTGGAGCGCGTCGACGAACGCACGGAAGTCGTCGGGCGGGCCGAGGGTCGCCTGCGGCGCGTAGAAGCCCGTCACCTGGTAGCCCCACGAGCCGCCGAACGGATGCTGCATGACCGGGAGCAGCTCCACGTGCGTGAACCCCAGCGCCTCGGCGTGCTCGCCGAGCTCGTCGGCGAGGTCCCTCCACCCGAGCCCCTGCCGCCACGAGGCGGCGTGCACCTCGTAGACCGAGAGCGGCGCCGTCAGCGGGTCGCTCGCCGCGCGTCGCGCGAGCCAGTCGTCGTCCTGCCACTCGTACGCCGAGCGGTAGACGAGCGACGCGGTGCCCGGCGGGGTCTCGGCCCGGAACGCGACGGGGTCGGCCTTGAGCCGGACGACGCCGTCGGAGCCCTTCACCGCGAGCTTGTACGCCTGGCCCTCGCGTGCGTTCTCCGCGACGCCGGCCCAGACGCCGGACGAGCCCTGCGGCTGGAGCGGATCCGCGCCCTCGCTCCAGAAGTTCCAGTCGCCGACGACGGCGACCTCGCGCGCGTTCGGTGCCCAGACGGCGAAGCGCACGCCGTCCTGGCCCTCGAGAGGATGGGCCCCGAGCCGCTCCCACAGGCGCTCGTGCCGGCCCTCCCCGATCAGGTGGAGATCGAGCTCGCCGAAGCTGCTCATGCGGCCGTCTCGAGCATGCGCAGCATGCCGACGATCGGGATCGACGCCCAGTCGGGGCGGTTGCGCGCCTCGTAGCGGAGCTCGTAGACGAGCTTCTCCAGCTCGAAGAGGGCGAGCAGGCGATCGAAGCCGGAGCGGCTCGGCGGCAGCAGCCGCTCGTCGGCCGAGGCCAGGTAGCCCTCGATGAACGCCTCGCGACACGCGTCCACCCAGGCCGACGGCGCCTCGACGCCCCAGAGCAGGAGCGACGCGTCCGCGGCGTACGCGAACGAACGGGTCATTCCGGCGAGGTCGCGCAACGGCGAGCGCTTGCGCCGCCTCTCCGGCACCGAGCGGGCCGGCTCGCCCTCGAAGTCGATCACGACCCAGTCCGCCTCGGTCGACCAGAGGACCTGGCCGAGGTGATAGTCGCCGTGGGTGCGGATCGCCAGGCCCGACGGCCCGACCGAGGCGAGCTCGTGGACGAGGTCGCGAAGGTCCTCGGCGCGGTGGGCCACGGCGCCGAGCGCGTCGTCCTCGGGCAGGCCGCCGAACGTCGCGGAGATCTCCTCGTCGATCGCCGCGGCGAAGAGCTGCAGGGACTCGGAGCTCGGCTCCTCCGGTGCGAAGGACGGGTCGTGCTCGTGGGCGGCGAGAGCCCCATGGAGACCGCCCGTGACCTCCCCGAGGCGCCAGGCGCGCTCGGGCAGCCACGAAGGGTCGTCGCTCAGCGAGTCGACCGTCAGCTCCCAGCCGCCGCCCTCCGCCATCACGCGCTCCGTGATCGAGACGAGCGAGGTCTCGAGCGGCGGCCCGGCGGTCTCGAGCGCGCCCTCGAGCCGCGGCGCGTTCGTGAAGCCCTCCTGGCCGAGTGCCCGCAGCATCTCGATCTCCGGGTTCGGCCCAGCCTCGAGTCGCCGGTAGAGCTTGAGCATGTGCCGCTCGTCGAGCTCGACCGAGCTGTTGGACTGCTCGACGAGGAGCGCGCGCACGGCGGCGCCCTCGGTCTCGACGCCCGCGAGCTCGGCGAGGCGTGCGGCGACCTCGACCCGCTCGAGCACGTCCGCGGAGCCGTCCGCCGCGAAGTCGAGGAGGTAGTGGTCGTGCGTCCCCGTCCCGAAGCGCACCTCGACCACCGCCAGTGTCACGACCGCGTCGTCGACCGGAAGGTCGACGATCTCGGCGCCCTCGGGGGTCGTGTCCTTCGCGCCGAACCAGCGTGCGCCCTGGACGAGCGCCAGCAGCTCGTCGCTCGTCAACGCCCGCGGATCAGGCATCGGTCGGCTCCTCGAGCAGCCGGAACCAGTAGAAGCCCCGCGGCCCGAACGTGAGGAGGTACGGCAGGGTGCCGATCCGGGGGAACGGCGTGCCGCCCGTCATCTCGACGGGCGTGCGCCCCTCGTAGCGGGAGAGGTCGAGCTCGACGGCCTGGGCGGAGCGCGCGAGGTTGTGGACGCAGAGCACGGTGTCGTGCTCGTGGACGCGCACGTGCGCGAAAACCCGCTGATTCGACGCCTCGAGCGCCTCGTACGTCCCGAGCCCGAACACGGGATGCTGCTTGCGGAGCGCGACGAACCGCTGGAGCCAGCGCAGGAGAGACGTCGGCGAGCGAAGCTGGGCCTCGACGTTGACCGCCTGGAACCCGAACACCGGGTCCATCAACGGCGGCAGGAAGAGCTGGGCGAAGTCCGCGCGGGAAAAGCCCCCGTTCCGGTCGCCGGTCCACTGCATCGGCGTGCGGACGCCGTCGCGATCGCCGAGGTACACGTTGTCGCCCATCCCGATCTCGTCGCCGTAGTAGAGGACAGGGGTGCCCGGAAGCGAGAAGAGGATCGCGTGCATCAACTCGATCTCGTCCCGGCCGCCGTCGAGCAGCGGCGCGAGCCGGCGCCGGATGCCGAGATTGAGCTTCATCCGCGGGTCGTTCGCGTACTCCGCGTACATGTAGTCCCGCTCCTCGTCGGTGACCATCTCGAGGGTCAGCTCGTCGTGGTTGCGGAGGAAGAGCCCCCACTGGCAGTGTTCGGGGATCGCCGGGGTCCGGTCGAGGATCTCGACGAGCGGACGCGCCTCCTCGCGCCGCAGCGCCATGAACATCCGCGGCATCACGGGGAAGTGGAACGCCATGTGGCACTCGTCGCCGTCCCCGAAGTAGTCGACGACGTCCTCCGGCCATTGGTTCGCCTCGGCGAGCAGCACACGGTCGGTGTACCCGGCGTCGACCTCGGCCCGAACGCGCTTGAGGAACTCGTGCGTCGCCGGCAGGTTCTCGCAGATCGTCCCCTCCTCCTCGAACAGGTAGGGCACCGCGTCGAGACGGAAGCCGTCCAGGCCGAGGTCGAGCCAGAACCGCAGGGCGGCGATGATCGCGTCGGCGACCTCGGGGCTCTCGTAGTTGAGGTCCGGCTGATGGTGGTAGAACCGATGCCAGAAGTACGCTCCGCGGGTCGGGTCGAACGTCCAGTTCGACTGCTCGCTGTCGACGAAGATGATCCGCGCGTCCTCGTAGCGGTGCACGGTGTCCGACCAGACGTACCAGTCCGCCTTCGGGGAGTTGGGGCCGAGGCGGGACTCCTGGAACCACGGGTGCTCGTTCGAGGTGTGGTTCATCACGAAGTCGGCGATCACGCGCATCCGCCGCTCGTGCGCGGCCTCGACGAACGCCGCGAACTCGTCGACCGTCCCGAACTCCGGCGCGACCGTGAGGAAGTCGGAGACGTCGTAGCCCCCGTCCCGGAGCGGCGACGGGTAGAAGGGCAGGAGCCAGATGCAGTCGACGCCGAGCCACTGGAGGTAGTCGAGCTTCTGGCGGAGCCCGCGGAAGTCGCCGGTGCCGTCGTCGGACGAGTCGAAGAACGCCCTCGTGTGCAGCTCGTAGAAGACGGCCGTCTTGAACCAGTCCGGCTGGGACTCGAACCAGCGCTCGCTGCCGCTCCGCTCCTGGCCGACGGCGCTCACCGTGCGGGCACCAGCACGTGGCTGCGGCCGGGGCCGAGGCGGACGTAGTTCCGCGCGCCCCACGTGTACGTCTCGCCGGTGAGCGCGTCGACGACGTCGAAGGGCTCCTCCAGCCCGCCGAGCCCGTGCGGGACCACGCAGACGCCCTCGTGGACGGCGAACGGGTCGAGGTTCACGACGACGAGCACGACGTCCTCTCCATGGGTGCGCGCGTAGCCGAGCAGATGCTCGCTCTCGGTCTCGAGCCAGCTGAGCCGCTCGAGACCCGCGCCGGTGAGCGCAGGGTGTGCGCGGCGCGTCTCGTTGAGTCGCCTGACGAGCGGCAGCAGCGGCCCGTCGAGCGAGCGCTCGCGCACCTCGTACTTCTCCGAGTCGAGGAACTCCTCGCTGCCGGCCTGCACGGGGACGTTCTCGCAGCGCTCGAAGCCGGAGTAGATGCCGTAGCTCGGCGACAGCGTCGCGGCGAGCACGAGCCGGCACTCGAACGCGGGCCGTCCGCCCTGCTGGAGCGTCGCGTGGAGGATGTCCGGCGTGTTCGGCCAGAGGTTCGGCCGCAGGTACGTCGACCAGCTGCGCAGCTGGTCGACGAGCTCGACGAGCTCGGCCTTGGTGTTCTTCCACGTGAAGTACGTGTACGACTGCGAGAAGCCGGCCTTGGCGAGGAGCGTCATCATCGCGGGCCGCGTGAACGCCTCGGAGAGGAACACCGTCTCGGGGTGCCGCTTGCGCACCTCGACGATCAGCCATTCCCACAGCGGAACGGGCTTCGTGTGCGGGTTGTCGACGCGGAACACCGTGACGCCCGCCTCGCACCAGCGGAGCACCACGGCGCGAATCGCCTCCCAGAGGGCCTTCCGGCCCTTCGTGTCCCAGTCGAAGTTGTGGATGTCCTGGTAGCGCTTGGGCGGGTTCTCCGCGTACTTGAGGGAGCCGTCCGGGCGGTGCTGGAACCACTCGGGGTGCTCCCGGAGCCACGGGTGGTCCGGCGACGTCTGCAGCGCCAGGTCGAGCGCGAGCTCCATCCCGTGGGCACGGAGCGCCTCGACCAGCTTCTGGAGCTCCGCCTCGCCGCCCAGCAGCGGGTCGATCGCGTCGTGGCCGCCCTCGGCCGCGCCGATCGCCCACGGGCTGCCCACGTCGCCCGCCGCGGCGCGCTCGGCGTTGTTCCGACCCTTCCGGTTCGTCACGCCGATCGGGTGAATCGGCGGAAGGTAGAGGACGTCGAAGCCGTGCTCGGCGAGCTCCGGCACGACCTCGGCGACGCCGGCGAGCCCGCCCCACGAGCGCGGGAAGAGCTCGTACCACGCCCCGGTTCGCGCGCGCTCGCGCTCGACGTCGACCGGCAGCGGGTCGCTCCGCGCCGCGCCCTCGCGGTGCTCGGCGCCGAGGGCGTCGGCGGCGGCGCGCCACTCCTCGACGGTGCCGGGACCGAAGAGCGCCTCCCCCTCCGCCAGCTCCCCTGCGAGCTCCTGCTGGCCGGCGGCGATCTTGCGGTCGTACTCGTCGAGCCACGCCGCGTACCGGTCGACCCACGCCTCGAGCTGGAACGCGAAGCGCCCGACCGCGTCGACGGGGAACGAGCCCGCGAACCGGTCGTTCCCGAGGAACCGGAGCGGCTCCTCGCGCCAGCGGCCGCGGCCGCGGTGGTACCGGACGACGGCGCGCAGCGGCTCGTGGCCGTCCCGGACGACGGTGGCGGCGACCTCGACGCCGTCGCCGACGCACGCCTTCGCCGGCCAGCGGCCGCAGTCGACCTGCGGCGCGACCTCGGAGATCACGATCCGCTCTCCGGCCATGCCCGGCACACGGTAAACAGTTCGGCCGTGCCCCTGGAGCGATCACTGGGCGTCCAGCTGCACCCGACCTCGCTGCCCGGCGGGCGCCTGGGTGCGGACGCGTTCGCGTTCGTCGACTGGCTCCGCGCCGCCGGCGCACGCTGGTGGCAGGTGCTCCCGCTCGGCCCGCCCGACGACTTCGGCTCGCCGTACGCGTCGGTTTCGGCCTTCGCGGGCTGGGACGGGCTCCTCGCCGATCCGGACGCCCCGGTTGCGGCGCGTGAGGCTCGTGCGTTCCACTCGCGCGAGCGCGTATGGCTCGACGACTGGCTCTCGTTCGCCGGCGACGGTGCGCTGGAGGGACAGGTGCGCTTCGCCCGCGAGTGGGGGGCGCTCCGTCGCTACGCGGCGGAGCGCGGCGTGCGCATCCTCGGCGACGTGCCGATCTACGTCGCCGCTCGGGGCTCCGACCACCTCGCGCACCCCGATCTCTTCCTCCCGCTCGCCGAGGCGGTCGCCGGCGCGCCGCCCGATGCGCTGAACCGCAACGGCCAGCGGTGGGGAAACCCGCTCTACGACTGGGAGGCGCTCGCCCGGACGGGCTACGCATGGTGGATCGAGCGTCTGCGGCGCGCGCTCACGCTCGCCGACCGGTTCCGGATCGACCACTTTCGCGGGTTCGCGGCCTACTGGGCGGTTCCGGCGCGCGCGCGTAGCGCCCGCGGGGGCGCCTGGCGGCCCGGGCCCGGCCGGGCCGTGTTCGACGCGGCGCGGGCGGCGCTCGGCGACCTCCCCGTTGTCGCCGAGGACCTTGGCGTTATCACGCCCGACGTCCACGCGCTGCGCGACGCGCTCGGCTTCCCGGGGATGGCCGTCACCATCTGGGCGTTCGAACGGGGGCGGGCGAACCCGCATCGCCTCGAGAACCACCGGGCGCACCAGGTCGTCTACACGTCGACCCACGACACCGAGACGCTTGCGGGCGCCTTCGGGGCGGACGAGGCGTGGCGGCTCGTGGAACTGACCCTCTCGTCCGTCTGCGAGCTCGCAGTCGTCCCCGTCCAGGACGTCCTCGGTCTCGGGAACGAGGCGCGGATGAACCGGCCGGGGACGACGCGCGGCAACTGGACGTGGCGGCTCGAGCCGGGCCAGCTGACGGACGCCGACGCGGCACGCCTCCGCACGGCGGCGGCCGCCAGCGGCCGGGCAGCTCGCTAGAAGAGGATCTGGAGCGCCAGGTCGGGCGGGCAGCCCCGCTCGAGCAGCGAGACCGCGCGGTGGAGGTCGACGTCCCGGTCGAGCGCGATCACGATCGCCGCCTCGGCGTCGTAGCCGGCCGCCTCGAGGCACTCGATGCGCCAGGAGGTGATCCCTTCCCGCTCCCGCTCGCCGCGGGAGGGAGCGATTGGTGTCTGGATTGCCATGTTGCTGTAGAGAACGTCCGACATGTGTGGAGACGCTTAGGCGCCGTTACAGCACGGTGACGCCTGTGTTGCGTTCCGGTTAGGCCGGGCCCGACGGTTTCTCCGGCCTGCCCGTGGTGCTTCGCGTCGACCGGTGGCCAGTAATTCGAATTCGATGTCTAGCGGCGGACTCGCGACCCTCGCCGAGAACGCCCGGGAACGCGACGAAACGGCCTCGACGCTTTAGAGTCAGGGGCCCCCGAGGGAGCACGAATGAGCAGCGACGTCACGCTCGAGACCACAGAGGCAATCCGCATCGCGGCCTTCCGCGCGGTGATCCGCTCGTTCCTGCGCACGAGCGAGCGCCTGGCCCGCGAGCACGGGCTCACGCCGAGGCGCTATCTGCTCCTGCTCATGATCAAGGGCGCGCCCGACGGGAGCGAGCAGTCGACCGTGACCGAGCTCTCGGAGCGGCTCCAGCTGGCCCAGAGCACCGTCACCGAGCTCGTGGGCCGGGCGGAGCGCGCGGGGCTCGTCGAGCGCGAGCGTTCGGAGCGCGACCTCCGCGTCGCGCACCTGAGGCTCAGCCCGGAGGGCGAGCGGCGCCTCGCGCGCTCGGTGCACGGCATCGAGCGGGAGCGCCACGAGCTCCGCCGCCGCCTCGACGAGCTCGGCGATGCCTAGCTCGCGAAGCAGGATTCCGTGGAAGCGGAATCCTGCCGCTTGATCCCCGCCTGCGGCGGGGCACATCCCTGAAGGCGTCGGCTCCGCCGCCGCAAGGGCAGCCGTAGCGCAGCTGCCTCTACTCCACGGTCTCCAGCGGGAGGCGGGCCGCGACCTTGCTCTGCCCGCCGACGCGGTACGCCACGTCGACCGAGTCGTCCTTGCCGTACGAGCCCGCGATCCCGAGCACCATGGAGGTCCAGCGGCCGGCGCCGACCTTCTCCCGGGCGAGGGGGCGGTCGAACACGAGCGCGCCGTCGCGCACGACGAAATCGACCCCTTCGCGCTGCTCGACGCCGTTCACGTAGACCTCGAACGGACGCTGCACGTCGCCCGGCAGACGCACACGGGTTCGTCGGCGCGGCTTCTCCGTCACGTTCATAGAATGCCTCCAATCGTGCGGTCACCCCGCCCCTTCGCCCTCGCCGGCGCCGCGGTCGCGTCGGCTCTGCTCGCCTCGCCGGCCCTCGCGGGGAACGGCGGCTTCGCTCCCGTCCCACCGGAGTCGCCGAACGCGCACGGGATCCATCAGAGCTACCTGTTCATCTCGATCTTCTGCCTCGCGATCTTCGTGCTCGTCGAGGGCCTGCTGATCGCGTTCATCGTCCGCTACCGGCGCCGGAATCGGCCGCGCCACGCGGACGGCGCGCAGATCCACGGGGCGACGCGCCTCGAGCTCGCGTGGACGCTCGGGCCGGTCGTGATCCTGTTCGTGATCGCAGCCTTCGTGTTCGCGAAGCTCCCCGGGATCAAGGACGTCCCCGCCGCCTCCGCGGGCACCTCCAACCTCGTCGTCGACGTGACCGGGACGCAGTTCTCGTGGGAGTTCCGCTACCCGAACGGCGTCGTCTCCTTCGACCGGATGCGCGCCCCGGAAGGGCGCACGGTCGAGCTCCACGTGACCGCGCCCGACTGGGACGTGATCCACTCGTGGTGGATCCCGGCGCTCGCCGGGAAGATCGACGCGATTCCCGGCAGGGTCAACAAGACCTGGTTCAAGGCGCAGCGCACCGGGGTCTTCCAGGGCCAGTGCGCGGAGCTCTGCGGGCTCTTCCACGCGAAGATGCTCGCCTCGGTCGAGGTGATGCCCGCCGACGAGTTCGACGCGTGGCTCGAGCAGAGCCGGCAGCAGCAGGACGCCGGCACGGGGCCCCTCGGCGAGGAGATGTGGGAGGCGACCTGCGCGAAGTGCCACGGCCCTTCGGGCGAGGGCGACTACGGCCCGAAGATCGCGGGCACCGCGCTCGTCGCCAACCCCGAGGCGGTCGAGGGGGTCATCCGCAACGGCTTCGGGCGGATGCCGCCGGTCGGCCACGACTGGAACGACAACGAGATGAGCGCGATCACCACGTACCTGAAGGAGAACGTGGGTGGCGGTTAACGTCCACGAGCCGGTCGTCCCTGCATGGCAGCGCGGCAAGGTCGCGAGCTGGCTGGTCACCGTCGACCACAAACGGATCGGGATCCTCTACATCGGCACGGCCGGGGTCTTCTTCGCCGTCTCGGGCTTCCTCGCGCTCCTGATCCGGACGCAGCTCGCCCGTCCCGACAGCGGCGTGATCACCGGCAACTCGTACAACGAGGTCGTCACGATGCACGGCACGGGGATGGTGTTCTTCGTGATGGTGCCCGTGCTCGCGGGGCTCGCGAACTTCCTCGTCCCGCTCCAGATCGGCGCGCCGGACATGGCGTTCCCGCGGCTGAACGCGCTCTCGTACTGGCTCTACGCCTTCGCCGGGCTCGTCTTCCTGGGCTCGTTCTTCGCCTCGGGCGGCGCTGCCAACACCGGCTGGACCGCGTATCCGCCGCTCTCGCTCGAGGCCCTCGGCAACGGCCAGGACCTGTGGATCCTCTCGATCCACATCCTCACGCTCTCGTCCATGTTGGGCGCGATCAACTTCATCGTGACGATCCACAACATGCGCACCCGCGGGATGTCGTGGATGCGGATCCCGCTCTTCGTGTGGTCCGTCGAGGTGTACGCCTGGCTCCTGCTCATCGTCCTCCCCGTGCTCTCCGCGGGGCTGACGATGCTGCTGCTCGAGCGCCAGTTCCCCGACACGTTCCACTTCTTCCGGCCCGAGGGGACGGACGCGGGCGGCTCACCGATCCTGTTCCAGCACGTCTTCTGGTTCTTCGGGCACCCGGAGGTCTACATCATGATCCTCCCGGTCTTCGGGATCATCTCGGAGATCATCCCGGTGTTCGCCCGGAAGCCGATCTTCGGCTACAAGGCGGTCGCCTTCTCGACCGTCGCCATCGGGTTCTTCTCGATGCTCGTGTGGGCGCACCACATGTTCGCCGTCGGGATGCCGACCTACCTGAACATCTGGTTCATGCTCGCGTCGATGGTGATCGCCGTCCCAACCGGGATGAAGATCTTCAACTGGCTCGCGACGCTGTGGCGCGGGAACATCTCGCTCGACACACCCATGCTGTTCGCACTCGGCTTCTTGAGCGTGTTCACGATCGGCGGGCTCTCGGGTATCTACCTCGCGGCGTTCCCGGTCGACTGGCAGGTGACCGACACGTACTTCGTCGTCGCCCACTTCCACTACGTGCTGTTCGGCGGCTCGATGTTGGGGTTGCTCGGGGGGCTCTGGTACTGGTGGCCGAAGCTCTTCGGGCGCTTCTTGTCCGATCGGATCGGCAAGTGGGCGTTCGGGTTGATCTTCGTCGGCTTCAACGTGACCTTCTTCCCGCAGCACCTCCTCGGGCTGCTCGGGATGCCCCGCCGCATCTACACGTACCGCGACGACGGCCTCTGGGAGGCCTACAACATGCTCTCGACGATCGGGTCGTACGTGATGGGCGTCGGGTTTCTCCTCGTCCTGCTCGCGATCGTGAAGAGCGTGCACGGCCGCCGGGCGGGGAACGACCCGTGGCAGGGGGACACGCTCGAGTGGTACACGACGTCGCCTCCGCCGCCGCACAACTTCGACGAGGTGCCGTACGTGACGAGCGCACGGCCGCTCAACGACCTGCGCCGCAGGCTCCAGGAGTCCAGAGCGTGAGGACCGACCGCGCGCCCGGGCCGCTGCTCCGCGCGACCGTGGCGGCAGCGGCCCTTGCCGCGGGGCTCGTCGTCGCGAGCGCCGCGCTCGAGCTCGGCGAGGCCCACTGGGCGGCCGCCCTCGTCGCGCTGCCGCTCCTCGTCGCGGTGCTCGTCGCCGCCTGGGTCGCATACCCGCGGCTCCTCGTGCCCGCCGCAGCGGCGCTCGGCCTGATGCTCGCCGCGATCGCGACCGGCGGGCTCGTCGCGTGGGCGGACGACGCCCCCTGGGCGGTCGGGGTCCACGTGGCCGCCGCCGGTGGAGCGCTCGCCGCGTCGCTCGTAACGCTCGTCGTCGCGTTCCGCGGCGAGCGGCTCCCGCTCGGGCCCTGGCGCGACTACGTCACGCTCACGAAGCCGCGGATCATGTCGCTCCTGCTCGTCACGGGTGCCGGTGGGATGTTCGTCGGCGCGGGCGGCTGGCCCGGCGCCGTCGAGCTCGCGACGATGCTCCTCGGCCTCGCCCTCGCGTGCGGCGGCGCGAGCGCGCTCAACCACGTGATCGACCGTGACATCGACCGGCTGATGGGGTCGCGCACGGCCTCGCGGCCCGTCGCCGCGGGGCGGGTGCCCGCCCCGCGGGCGCTCGAGTTCGGGCTCGTCCTCTCGGCGCTCTCGCTCGTGCTCCTCGCCTCCGCGGTCAACATCCTCACCGCGGTCCTGGCCCTCGTCGGCAACCTGTTCTACGTCGTCGTCTACACGGGCTACCTGAAGCGCTCGACCGACCAGAACATCGTGATCGGCGGCGCCGCGGGCGCCGTGCCGCCGCTCGTCGGGTACGCCGCTGCGACGGGCGACCTCGCGCTCCCCGCGGTATGCCTCTTCCTGATCGTCTTCCTCTGGACCCCGCCCCACTTCTGGGCGCTCGCGCTGATGCTCAAGGAGCACTACACGGCGGCGAACGTCCCGATGCTGCCGGGAACCCGCGGCGAGAGCGAGACGCGCCGCCAGATCCTCCTCTACTCGGTGGTGCTCGTCGCGTTCACGCTCGTCGTCGGCATCTGGCTCGGAGCGCTGTACACCATCGCCGCGGCGCTCCTCGGCGCGTACTTCGTGCTGCTTGCCTGGCGGCTCCGGCGTGAGGGCACCCGCCGCGACGCCGTCGTCCTGTTCCACTACTCGCTCGCGTACCTCGCGCTGCTCTTCGTCGCCGCCGCGATCAACCCCTTGGTGCTGTAGTGCCACATCCGGCAGTGTCCTCCAGGTCCCTGGCGCCGCCACATCACCGGAAGGGGCACTGATGCTCTCGCCCGAGCTGTCCCGCAGGAACAACCGCTTCGGCCTCCTCCTGTTCGCGATCTTCGTCGCCCTGTTCGTCGGCGCCTGCCTGATCGCGCTCCTGTACCTCCAGGTCGACTAGCCGGGGCTCGCGTGGGCGCGGACCTCGACCTCGCCCTCCGCCTCGCGGACGCTGCCGACACGATCGCGATGTCGCGCTTCCGCGCACGCGACCTCGTGGTCGAGACGAAGCCCGACCGGACGCCGGTGACCGAGGTCGACCGCGCCGTCGAGACCGAGCTTCGCACCATCCTCGGCGTCGAGCGGCGGCGGGACGCGATCCTCGGCGAGGAGGAGGGACAGACGGGCACGAGCGCGCGGCGGTGGATCGTCGACCCGATCGACGGCACGAGGAACTACTTGCGCGGCGTCCCCGTGTGGGCGACCCTGATCGCGCTGGAGGATCACGGGCAGGTCACGGTCGGGGTCGTCTCCGCCCCCGCGCTCCACCGGCGCTGGTGGGCCGAGCGGGGCGACGGCGCGCACGCGAACGGCGACGCCGTGCGCGTCTCGCGCGTCGGGCGCCCGGAGGACGCCGTGCTGACCTTCGCGCTCGAGCAGTCGTTGCCGCGCCTCGCGGCCCGCGCCTGGCACGCGCGCGGCTACGGGGACTTCTGGAGCCACATGCTCGTCGCCGAGGGCGCCGTCGACGGGGCGATCGACGCGATCGGCGTGTCGGTCTGGGACCTCGCCGCGGTCCAGGTGATCGTCGAGGAGGCGGGCGGCACGTTCACGGACTTCGGCGGCGCCCACCGGATCGACGGCGGCAGCGCGATCTCCTCGAACGGCCTGCTCCACGCCGAGCTGCTCGAGGCCGTGCGCGAGCTCCAGCGCTAGAGCAACGCGACGGCGCGCACCGCCGCCTCGTAGACGGGATCGCGCGCGTAGACGTCGAGCTCCGCCGAGAGGAGGTCGCTCGGGTGGATCGGAGGGCTGGGGACCGGATCGACCTGCTCGCCGTCGACCGCAACCGCCCGCAGCATGTCGGCGTCGCGGCGCGAGAGCGAGACGGGACGGCGGAGGCGCGAGCGGAGCCAGCCGGCAAGGAGCAGCGCGTCGGCCCGCGGCCCCTCGACGGTCACCCTGCGCGCCTTGCGGATCCCCGGCCAGCGGCCCGCGAGCGCGACGCGCCACGGCAGCGCCCGCCGCCACGCGATGTCGGACGTCGCGACGCGATCGAACACTCCTGCGACGTTCCGGTAGGCGCCGGGCAGCCCCGGCCACTCCGACGAGTCGACGACGAGTCGGTCGACGACCCCCACGAGCTCGGCGAAGGCGCTCCCGTCCCAGTCGGGCCGCCCGCGCCAGCGGCAGAAGACGGGCAGGTCGGAGATGAGGAGGGGCAGCACGAGCGACGCCGGGTGGCGGGCTGCGTCGCCGCGCACTCTGATCTCGACGACCTCGGACAGCGTTTCCTGGCCGTCGCCGAGCTCGAAGGTGTGGACGCTGGCGTCCGTCTCGATCTCGCTGCGCCGCCCCGGGAGCGGGACGAGGAAGATCGTCCTGGCGGGGTGGCGCTCGGCGAGGCCGGCGAGGACCTTCCGCGCGCGCCCGACCCATGCGGGCGGCGCCCAGACGAGATGCGTCATCGTGCTCATGCGGAGCGCCGGCGCGCCGTCGGTCTCCCGGTCGCACCGGCCGCGCGCGAGCTTCCGTTCGATCTCGGCGACGGCGCCCATCAGTGCCTCAATGCCGCCTCCACGAGCGACCGTCCCGGTGGAGCAGCTCGTCGGCGAGGGCCGGGCCCCAGCTCCCGGCCGCGTAGTCCGGGAACGACGGGCGGTCGCGGCCCCAGGCGCCGACCATCGCGTCGACGAGCTTCCACTGCTCGTCGACCTCGTCCTCGCGCGTGAACAGCGTCTGGTCGCCGAGCATCGCGTCGAGGATGAGCCGCTCGTACGCCTCCGGCACGCCCTCGCGAAACGCGCCGCCGTAGAGGAAGTCCATGTGGACCGTGCGGATCGACATCCCCGCCCCCGGCACCTTGGCGCCGATCGCCAGCGAGACTCCCTCGTCGGGCTGCACGTGGACGACGAGCACGTTCGGCCGGAGCCCGTCTCCCGCGATCGCCTCGAACGGCGGGTGCGGCGCCTGCTTGAACTGGATCGCGATCGTCGTCTCGCGGCGCGCGAGGCGCTTGCCGACGCGCACGTAGAACGGCGTGTCCGCCCAGCGCCAGTTGTCCACGTAGAGCTTCGCCGCGACGTACGTGTCCGTCAGGGACTGCGGGTCGACGCCCGGCTCCTCCCGATACGAGACGACCTCCTCGCCCTCGACGAACCCGCGGCCGTACTGGCCGCGGACGACCGACTTCGGCCCGGGCGTGTGCATCGCCCGCAGCACCTTGACCTTCTCGTTGCGGACGGCGTCGGCGGTGAAGTCGATCGGCGGCTCCATCGCGGTCAACGCGACGAGCTGGAGGAGGTGGTTCTGGAAGATGTCGCGGATCGCGCCGGCGCGCTCGTAGTAGCCGGCCCTGCCCTCGATCCCGATCGTCTCCGCCACCGTGATCTGCACGTGGTCGATCAGCTGCCGGTTCCACAGCGGTTCGAAGATCCCGTTCGCGAAGCGGAGCGCCATCAGGTTCTGGACGGTCTCCTTGCCGAGGTAGTGGTCGATCCGGAACACCTCGTCCTCGGCGAACCAGCGCCGGATCGAGTGGGTCAGCTCGCGGGCCGAGGCGAGGTCGTGGCCGAACGGCTTCTCGACGATCACGCGCGACCAGCCCTCTCGCTCGCGACGCTCGCCGACCTCCCTGATCACGATCGGGAACGCCACCGGCGGCACCGCGAGGTAGTGCAGCCGGTTGCCCGCGGTGCCCTGCGTGCGGTCGAGCTCGTCGAGGACGTCGCCCACGCGATCCTCGCCCGCGTCGTCCGCGAAGTCGGTCGGGACGTAGCGGACGCTCGCCGAGAGCGACGAGAAGACGTCGGTGCGGAACGGATCGCGCGCGAACTGCTTCACCGCCTTGCGCATGTCCGAGACGAACTGACGGGTCGTCTCCTCGCTACGCGCGACACCGACGACCGCGAACCGCTCCGGCAGGAGGCGGCGGTAGGCGAGGGAGTAGAGGGCGGGGAAGAGCTTTCGCTTCGTCAGGTCGCCGGACGCGCCGAAGACGACGAGCGCGCAGGGGTCCGGCGTGCGCCGGATGCCGAGGCCGACCTCGAGGGGGTTCGCCATCCCGGTCGACGCTAGCGCGCGCCGACGGTCGAGAGCTTGTCTCGGATCCCGCCGAGCAAATCCTCGAAGGAATCCGAGAACTTCTGGACACCCTCGTCCTCGAGCGTCGCGACGACGTCGTCGTAGTCGACGCCCGCGTCGGCGAGCTCGCCCAGGAGCGCGTGCGCCTCGTCGACCCCCTCCGCGAGCGTGTCCCGCACCTCGCCGTGGTCCTGGAACGCCTGGATCGTCTCGAGCGGCATCGTGTTCACGACCTCCGGGCCCACGAGCTCCTCGACGTAGAGGACGTCGCGGTAGGCCGGGTTCTTCGTCGACGTCGACGCCCACAGGCAGCGCTGCGTGCGGGCGCCCTTGCCCTGCAGGTACTCCCAGCGATCGCCCGAGAACGCCTCGCCCCAGTGCGCATAGGCAAGCTTCGCGTTCTCGACGGCGAGGCGGCCGGCGAGGTCGCCGCGCCCGACCTCCTCGAGGCGCCGGTCGGCCTCGGTGTCGACGCGGGAGACGAAGAAGCTCGCGACGGAGTTGACCGTGGACGGGTCGCCGCCCGCGGCGACGAGCCGCTCGAGGCCGCGGAGGTACGCCTCGGCGACCGCGGCGTAGCGCGCGAGCGAGAAGATCAGCGTGACGTTGATCGAGCGGCCGGCGGCGATCGAGTCCTCGATCGCGCCGAGCCCGGGCTCCGTCCCCGGGATCTTCACGTAGAGGTTCTGCCGGTCGACCTCCTTGTGGAAGCGCGCCGCCTGGGCGAACTGCGCCTCGCGGTCGTACGCGATGCGCGGGTCGACCTCCATCGAGACGTAGCCGTCGATGCCCGCCGTGCGCTCCCACACCGGACGCAGCAGGTCGCAGGCGTCGCGGATGTCCTCGAGCGCGAGCGCGAAGAACAGCTCGAGGGGATCCTCGGTCTCGCGCGCGGCCTCGCGCAGCTGCGCGTCGTACCACTCGGCCTCGGCGAGCGCCTTCTGGAAGATCGTCGGGTTCGACGTGACGCCGACGACCGCGTCGTCGGCCATCAGTCGGGCGAGCTCCCCGGTCTCGAGCATCTCCCGCGAGAGGGTGTCGATCCAGACGCTCACCCCGTGCTCGCTCAGCTCGTGCAGCCTCGATGCGGCCATCTTCGTCGCCTCCTCGCAGTTCTCAGCCGTCGACGAGCCTCTCGAGCTCCTCGACCTTCCTCAACCGTGCCAGATACCGGCCTTCTCCCACGAACGTCGCCGCCAGGAAGCGCTGGACGAGCTCGGCCGCCAGCGACGGCCCGACGATCTCCGAGCCGAGGCAGAGGACGTTCATGTCGTCGTGCTCGACCGCCTGGTGGGCGGAATACGCGTCGTGGCACATCGCGGCGCGGATCCCGCGCAGCTTCGAGGCGGCGATCGAGACGCCCGCGCCCGACCCGCAGACGAGCACCCCGCGCTCGGCCCCGCCGCGGAGGATCTCCTCTCCGACGGCCCGTGCGGTGTCCGGGTAGTCGACCCGCACCGCGTCGGTGTCGACCCCGAGGTCGACGGCCTCGTGGCCCGCCTCCGCCACCGCCGCGAAGACGACGTCGCGCAGACGCACGCCGCGGTGGTCGAATCCGAGGGCGACCCGCATCTCAGGTCAGGCGCCGCACGGCCGCTGCGACGGCGTCCGCGGTGATCCCGAGCTCCTCGAGCACGCGCTGGCCGGGCGCCGACGCGCCGAAGCGGTCGATCCCGATGGAGACGCCCGTCTCGCCGACCCACCGCTCCCAGCCGAGCGTGATGCCGGCCTCGATCGACACGCGCGCCCGCACGGACGGCGGCAGCACCTCGTCGCGGTAGGCCTCGTCCTGCTCGGCGAAGAGCTCCCAGCAGGGGAGCGACACGACCCTCGTGTTCTGCTCGAGCGAGCGCGCCGCCTCGAGCGCGACGGGGAGCTCGGAGCCCGTCGCGAGCACGACCGCATCCGGCTCCTGCGCGGGGTCGCGCTGCCAGAGGACGTAGCCGCCGCGCAGCGGGCCGTCGGTCGTCGACGCGAGGCCGTCGCCCCCGAGCACGGGGAGCTTCTGGCGGCTGAGCGCGAACGCGACCGGCCCGCCCTCGCGCTCGAGCGCGACCCGCCACGCCGCGACGGTCTCGTTCGCGTCGCCGGGGCGGACGACCCAGAGGTTCGGGATCGCGCGCAGGCTCATCACGTGCTCGACGGGCTGGTGGGTCGGCCCGTCCTCCCCGAGCCCGACCGAGTCGTGCGTCCAGATCCAGATGACTGGGAGGTGCGAGAGCGCGGAGAGGCGCACCGCGGGGCGCATGTAGTCGGAGAAGACGAGGAAGGTCGAGCCGTACGGCTTGAGCATCGCCGGCTCGAGCGCGACCCCGTTGACGATCGCGCCCATCCCGTGCTCGCGGATGCCGAACGGCACGTTGCGTCCCACGTGCGTCGCCGAGAACGTCCCCGTCCCGACGAACTCGGTCTTCGTCGACTCGACGAGGTCGGCGGCACCGCCGATCTGCGTCGGCGTGAACGGGCGCAGCGCTTGCATCACCGTCTTGCCGGCGTCCCTCGTCGCGACCTCCTCCCCCGGCCCGAACGACGGCAACGCGTCGACCCAGCCGTCGCGCGGCCTGCCTTCGAGGTCGACGTCGCGCTC
>DASSJV010000137.1:0-61174 GCA_035691005.1 Gaiella sp.
AAGCGTGGCGAGGGCACATAGCCCCACACGCGGGACCCATCGAACCCTGCGGACTGCGCGAGGCTGTCCCAATCTGTCTGGCCGTTGCAGTAGACCCGCACCGGCCTGCCGGCGATCGCCGACGCTACCTGCGCCGCGAACACCTCGAGCGGCGACTGATGCGTCGGATCCGTCCAGGGAAGGTTCGGTGTATCCGGGATGACCGACGTGTCGGTCTGACCGACCGCCACGCCGAGCCAAAGCGCACAAGCGCAAACCGCCCCCAGAACTGCCGCAGACTTCAACACCGCCCTCTGAACGTACTTTTGTCGCCAAAGGGCGCGCCCCCCATAGATCCAAACCAGACCTAACCCAACGGGCAGTCACCCGGGGGTGGGCGCGGCGATCGTCGCGAAAGAGGTAGTCGGGCGGCCAAGGACGGCGCGTGAGCGTCGGCTGCTTAGATCGCGTCTGGTGACCCTGCGGTCGGTCACGTTCGCGACTCTGGAAACGAAAAACCCCGCCTGAGCGGGGCTTTCCGGTAGTCGGGGCGCCGAGATTCGAACTCGGGACCTCTAGTCCCCCAGACTAGCGCGCTAACCAGGCTGCGCCACGCCCCGTGCCGGGACATGCTAGCGGGCAGGCGCGCCGATCCCGAGGCGGGTTCCGGTTTCGCCTTGCGGGGGCCGATCCCGTACCGTTGGGGAATGGCACGGGCCCAGCGAAACGTCGAGCAGGCCGCCTCGTGGCAGAAGGACCGCGCTCCGAGCCGAGCGCATCTCAGGAGCGTCACGTCGCGTCAGGAGCCTCGAGTCGCCGCCGGAGAGGAAACCCAGGGACGCCACCTCGCGCGGCTGATCCAGGAGGCGGGGCTCAACAACAACAGCGTCGCGAAGCTCTCCGGCGTCCGCCGCGAGAGCGTCAGCCGGATCGTCAACGATCACGCGCGCCTCGGCCCGAAGCTGGCGGAGCGTCTCGCTCCGGCGTTGGGGGTCACGGTCGACGAGCTCGTCGTTCCGCTGGACCAGCACCACGCGGCCGTGCGTCGCCTCGAAGATCGTGTCCGCGAGCTCGAAGAAGACCGCGACTACCTCCTGCTGGTCGTCCGACAGCTGGTCACGCACCTCGACCACGCAGGACTCGGCGCGCCGCGGATGCCGCCCGCGCCCCGGTCCAGCGTCTCGATTTCGCGGCCGCTGGGCGCCGAGGCCGATGAGGAAAAGGTGCCCGGCGCCGAGCCGGGTCAGCGCCGCCCCCGGCTGAGCCGTCACCGCTGACCAGCCCGATGGCGACGGGGCAGGCACGTCGGTTCGTCGAGGCGGTCGTGGCGCACGACCTGGACGCGGCCGAGGCGCTCCTCCACCCCGACGTCGAGACCGTCACGCCGCGCGACACGTTCCACGGCGTCGACGCGTGCCGGCGCGTCCTCGGGAAGGCGACCGGGGACGAGCAGTTCACGATGGAGCAGTCCACCCCGGAGCTCGAGGAGCTCGACGGCGACGTGATCGCCCGGACGCGCGAGACCGCGCGCTGGCGCGAGACCGGCGAGGTTGCCTACGAGCGCGACTTCGCGATGCGCCTGACGTTCGACGGGGAACGGATCGTCAGGATCGTGGTCATGCCGGAGGGCGCAAGCACCGTGGATCCGGATTGACGGTGCTGCTCACAACGCTCGGGTGGTCACTCGCCGCGTGCGAGCTGCCCGAGCCGCTGGTTTTCGATGGGATGCACGAGCGCGTCGGCGTGGCGATGCACGAGCTCCCAGTCCGACGCACCCAGACGCCGGAAGACCCATGTCACCCGCAGTGACCAGTCCTGCTCGGGAAGGTCTCCGACTGTACCGCGCTGCCGCTCGAAGACGACGAGCACGGCGAGGCCGCCCGAGGTGTACGCCTGGACGACATCGACGCTCGCGTCGCCCCCGCGGAAGAACGACGCGAGCCCGTCCAGCCCGGCCTCCGAGTCGTCGAAAGCCCCGCACGACCTCCCGCCGTACGGCGACATGAGCGTGTAGTCGTCCGCGTGCCTGATGAGGGCCGCGTAGCGACGGCTGTCGCCCGAGATCAGCGCCCGTGACGCCTCCGTGACGCGCTCGACAAGGGGTGCGAGCTCGTCGTCCGTGACGTCGGCGGACACGCCAATGACCTTAGCGCGCCCCATGGCGCCACCGAGGGAACCGCCGGACTGCCGTCAGGGCAGCATGTCGTGCAGCTCGTACCAGGACTCGGCGTCGGGCGGGCGGAAGTCCTCGGGGTCGCGCTCCGCCGCCATGCGCTCGATGATCGGCATCAGCTTCTCGTCCATGAACCGCTGACCCGCCTCCCGGCTCTCCCACACGTCCACGATCCGGAACACACCGCGGTCGCGGTCGAAGCCGGCCGTGTGGAGGATCAGGCCGGCCGGGGCGGTGCGCCCGAGCTCGGCGGCAACCGCGTCGTAGTTCGTGGTGCTCGTGTCGCCGTCCACGATCGCGAACTCCTGCACGAATGCGCTGGCCATGCCGGGCTCCCTTCGGTTGGGCCCCGATCCTATGCCCGCGGGAACCGCGGGCGCCAGCAGCTCAGGCGAGGCGCTTGTAGAGACGCTCGACGAGCGCGGGTGTCTGCTCGAGCTTCTCCGTGATCACGCGGACGCGGACCTCACGGAAGTAGTCCGGCTTCACGCCGAGCGCCTTCGCGATCCGGCCGAGCACCTCGGTCGAGGGGACCGGCCGGTTCCCGTGCACGATGTGGTTCAGGTATCCGGCGGAGAGGCTCGTCTTCTCCGCAAGCGCCCTATACGTGATTCCCGTCTCGGTCATGAGACGCTCGATCGTCGGGCCAAGCGGGTCGCTCGAGTATGTCCGCTTCCGTGCCGCCATCAGTCCTGCCCGATCCAGTCAATCACAGACGACCCGTCAACGCGCGCATCGGCGTCCTCGGAGCGCCGGCGTACGTCGACCGCACCGTCCTCGAGGCTCTTCTTGCCGACAGTGATCCGCGCGGGGCAGCCGAGGAGGTCGGCGTCGGCGAACTTCTCCCCGGGGCGCGCGTCACGGTCGTCAAGGAGAACGGCGTGGCCGGCGCCTGAGAGCTCCGCGGCGAGCGACTCGGAGAGCGCCTCGATCTCCGCCGAACCGCCGTCCAGGGAGAGCACGTGGACGTCGTACGGCGCGATCGAGCGCGGCCAGGCGATGCCGCGCCCGTCGTGATGCTGCTCGACCGCCGCGGCGAGCACGCGGCCGGGGCCGATGCCGTAGGACCCCATCACGAGCGGGTGCTCGACGGACTGCTCGTCGAGGTACTTCGCGTCGAGCGGCACGGAGTAGTACGTACCCAGCTTGAAGATGTGGCCGACCTCGATCGCGGGCCGGAACGCCAGCACGCCGTCGCAGTTCGGGCACGCATCGCCCTCCTTGGGCACCCGGATGTCGGCGACCTCGGCCTCGAAGTCACGCCCGTACTCGACTCCGCGTAGGTGGTAGCCGGTGCGATTGGCGCCGGCGACGTACTGTCCCTCGCGCAACGTCTCGTCGAGCACGATCCGGCCGGAGAAGCCCACGGGCCCGAGCGAGCCGGGGTCGGCGCGGAACGCCTCGCGGATCTCCTCCACCTGCGCCGGGCGAGCCTCGTCGCCGAGAGCCGCGACGAGCTTCCCCTCGTCGAGCCGGTCGTCGCCGCGCACGAGCGCGAGCACGACGGCGCCGTCGGCCACGACCGGCATCGCCTTCGACGTCGCTGCGAGGTCGATCCCGAGAAAGCCCGCGAGCGCCTCGCAGCTCTCGATGCCGGGGGTCTCGACCTCGGTCGGCGCGTCCAGCCGCTCCGGGAACTCGGGCGCGCGCGGCACCCCGCGCGCGACGTCGAGGTCCGCCGCATAGTCGCCGTTGCTGCACGTGACGAGCGTGTTCTCGCCGGCGCCCGAGGGCGCGAGGTAGTCGATCGACTCGCTGCCGCCCATCATCCCCGACTCCGCCTGCACCGCGACGAAGTCGAGCCCGCAGCGCTCGAACATCCGCTCGTACGCGGCGGCGTGGGCCCTGAACGCGACCTCGAGGCCCTCCTCGTCGCGGTCGAACGAGTAGGCGTCCTTCATCACGAACTCGCGGACGCGGAGGAGGCCCCCGCGAGGACGCGGCTCGTCGCGGTCCTTCGTCTGGAAGTGGTAGAGGATTTTCGGCAGATCGCGGTACGAGCTCAGCTCGCGCGCGTGGAACGTGATCGTCTCCTCGTGCGTGAGCGGTAGGACGAATCTGCGGCCCGCGCGGTCCTGGACGTGGAAGATCGCGGGGATCCGGATGCGCCCCGTCGCCTCCCAGAGCTCCGCGGGAGTGAGGACGGGCATCGACACCTCCTGCCCGCCGATCGCGTTCATCTCCTCGCGGATCACCCGCACGACCTTCTCGTGGATCCGCCAGCCGGCCGGGAGGTACGTCCAGAGACCCGCACTGACCTGCCGGATCAGGCCCGCGCGAACGAGCAGCTTGTGCGAGACCGCCTCGGCCTCGGCGGGGGCCTCGCGGAGCGTCGGCAGGAAGAGGACGGACTGGCGCTGGAGCATCCGCCAACCCTAGCCAGCGCTCAGTCGTTCAACTGCAGGAACCCCGTCAGCGTGGTCGTCTCTCCCCCACCCGAGGACTCGAGTACGAACGCGTCGAGCTGCTGGATCGTCCGGCGGTCGTCGGGAGACAGGCCTCCACCGGTCACGCTCTCGACGACCGGCAGGAGCCCGTCGATGTCGACGTACAGGAAGCCGCCCGTCCGGTCGCCGAGCCCGACCGCATCCGCCGCCCGCTCGTAGGCGTCGCTCGACTCGAGCTTGTCGCCGTCGGCGGCGAAGTCGCGGATCCCGGTGAGACCGGTCGTGACGATCACGGTGTCGCCGTCGAGACGCGCGTAGCGCACGGTCGCGCCGTCCGCCTCGACGAGGCTCACCTCGCGGCCGTCCTCGGTCACGGTACGGACCGTCGTGCCGGAGCCCTCTGCGAGCGTGTGGGCGAGGCGGTCGACCGTTGCGTACACCTTGCCGGGATCCGGCGGGGTCAGCGCGAGCGTCACCTCGGGCGCCGTTCCGGCGGCGCGCACGTACAGGACCCCCTCGCCGGAGAAGGCGTCGAGGAGCCCGCCGACGGAGACGCCTGTGGCCTTCTCCACCTCGTCGGCGATCCCGCTGAGCGGGATGCGCCGCTCGATCTGGTCGACGAGCTTCTGCGTGCCGCCGAAGGAGAGGAGGGCGACGGCGTCGCCGGGGACGCGCTGCAAGAGCTTCGGCTCGTACTCGGTGCCGTTGCCGCCCGGCGTGCGGACGCCGACGGCGAGCCGTACGCCGTCCTCCTGCGCGGCGACGGCGGCCGCCACCCAGTCGAGCCCGAGATCGAGGTCCTGCGAGGCCTGGCCGAGCTGCTGCTGGAGCTCGGGCGCAAGCGCGGCGACGTCGACCCAGGCCCGCGCGAGCGCCTCGGCCGGAAGCGCCTCGAAGCCCGCTGAAAGGGCGTCGTCGTTCGCGAGCGTGCCCTGTGCGAGCGCGGTCTCGTAGGCCGTCAGGTCGGCTTGCGTCTCCGCGATCGCGGTCCAGCCCTCGACGGTCGCCGTAGCGTCCGGCTCGTCCGACTTCGCGAGCAGCGCTGCGAGCGCATCCGCGTCGTCGGGCTGTGTGAGGACGATCGGCTCCTCGTCGGCCGTGACGACGAGCACGACCTCGGGCCCGAGCGCCGGCTCGACGTCGTCCTGCCACGTGAGGTTCTGCTCCGCCAGGCTGCTCGTCAGCTCGCTCGTGAGGCCGTCTGCCGCCCCCGGGAGGCGGTCGAGGAGGTCGCTCGCCTGCTGCCACTGGTCGGAGGAGGCATCCGTCGTGACGGTCGCGAAGGCGAGCACGTCCTTCGGCGCGAGCGAGGCTGAAGCCGGCACCTCCCCGGCCGGCTCGGCCTCCCCGCCGCAGCCTGTGGCCGAGAAGCCGAGCGCCGCAACGACCAGGACGAGCGCGGGAATGGCACGCCGTCGCATCACGCGTACCGTATCGCCCGTTTCGGGCGGCTCCTAGAGGGGTTTCCTCGCCCCGACGACCCGGTTCAGTCGCGCGCCGGGACGCTCTCGAGCGGGATCAGGCTCGCCTCGGCCATCGCGAGCGCGGCCGGCTTCGCCATCTTCAACCGCTTCGGCCGCGGCATGCCGTCGGCGATCCAGCGGTCGACCTCATGGAAGAGCTCGTCGATCAGGACGTCCGACGAGACCTTCTTGAGCACCCTGCCGTGCGCGTACACGAACCCGACGTCGCGGCCCCCGGCGATCCCGAAGTCCGCGTCGCCCGCCTCCCCCGGGCCGTTCACCGCGCAACCCATCACGGCGACCTCGAACGCCTGCGGGTAGTCGCGCAGCCGTTCCTCGACCACGACGGCGAGGCTTTCGACGCCGACGTTGTCGCGGCCGCAGGACGGGCACGCGATCATCACGGGGCCGCGCTCCCGGAGCCCGAGCGCCTTGAGGATCTCCCAGGCGACCTCGACCTCCTTCACGGGGTCGGCCGTGAGCGAGACGCGCATCGTGTCGCCGATCCCGTCCATCAGGAGCGAGCCCATGCCGACCGCGCTCTTGATCGAGCCCGCGAACGGCGTCCCGGCCTCTGTCACGCCGAGGTGGAGCGGGTACGGCACGCGGTCGGAGAGCATCCGGTAGGCGCGGATCATCGTCGGCACATGCGACGCCTTCACGGAGATCTTGAAGTCGCGGTAGTCGAGCCGCTCGAGGATCGCGACCTGCTCGAGCGCCTCGACGACGAGCGCCTCCGCGGTGTCCTTCCGGGCGAGCTCGTCGAGGTGCTTCGGGAGCGAGCCGGCGTTCGCTCCGATCCGCATCGGGATCCCCGCCTGCTTCGCCGCCCTGACGACCTGCTCCGTCTTGTCGGGACCGCCGATGTTGCCGGGGTTGATCCGCACCGCGTGGACTCCCGCCTCGATCGCCTCGAGCGCGAGGGACGCGTTGAAGTGGATGTCCGCGATCACGGGGAGCGGGGACAGCCGGACGATCAGGGGGAGCGCCTGGGCGTCCTCGCGCTTCGGCACCGCGACGCGCACGATCTCGCAGCCCGCGGAGGCCAGTGCGGCGATCTGCGCGGTCGTCGCCTCGACGTCGTGCGTCTTCGTCAAGGTCATCGACTGGACGACGACCGGCGCACCGCCGCCGATCGCGACCCCGCCGACGCTGATCTGGTGCGTGCTCGGCATCGCCGTCAGGGTACCCCGCCCCTCACGGCGTGTACTGCTGGTCCATTCCCCGCACCGTGTCGCCCGCGACCCGGATCCAGTACCCCGCCTGGGGTTCCCAGAGCTTGTGCGGCGTCCGCTTTCCGGCGAGCGCACGGGCCAGCTCCGGCACGGTGATCGTGGTTGCCTTCGGGCCGGCCGTCATCACGGTGACGTGCGCCCGAGGCGCGACGCGAAACGTGAGGAGGCGGTGGCTGTCGTCCCGCGTGTAGTAGTCGTTCGGCACCGCCTCGCCCGGAGCGATCACCCCGTCCTCGACTGCGGCGCGCTGCGCCGCGAGACCCGAGAGGAAGAGCGCGGGATCGACGCGGAGCTCCCAGTGACCGCTCCGGCGCGCCAGCGACTTTGCGTGCCCGTAGAAGACCGTCTCCCGGGGCGGGCCGAGAGGAGGCATCGGCAGAAACGCCGAGACCGACGCCGGGGCGGCCGAGAAGGCGCTCGCCTCCTGCGGCCTGTTCGACCACAGCGGTGACAGGGCGAGCGCAAGGAGCGCAGCCAGCGTCGCGACGCGCAAACCGGTCATGACTCTCCTCCTCTGCGAACGTGGGCCTGCCGCCACGATGATGCGCGACGGCCCGGCGGGTCCGCAACCGCGGGCGCGAAGAACCCTGCACGATGCGCGCGTGCCGCGTCTCCCCGACCCGACCCCGTGGGCGCTCGAGCCTCCGCCGGACGACCATCCCGAGGATCTCTGGGCCGTCGGGGCCGACCTCGAGCCCGGGACGCTGCTCGCCGCGTACCGCGTGGGGCTGTTCCCCATGCCGATCGGTCCGCGGCTCGGCTGGTTCTCTCCGCTCCGACGAGCGATCGTGCCGCTCGACACGTTCGCGCCGTCCCGCTCGCTCCGGCGCGCCGCACGGCGATTCGAGCTCCGCGTCGACACGTCGTTCGGCGACGTCGTCTCGGGCTGCGCGCGCCCCGGTCACCCGCAGAGCTGGATCGACGCCGACATCGAGGACGCATACGGGCGGCTCCACCGGCTCGGGTGGGCCCACTCCGTCGAGGCGTGGGACGACGAGGGTCTCGCTGGGGGCCTGTACGGCGTCTCGGTCGGCGGCCTCTTCGCGGCCGAGTCGATGTTCCACTCGCGCACGGACGCGTCGAAGGCCGCGTTCCTGGGCCTCGTCGGCCATCTCGTCGAGGTGGGAGACGCGGACCGCCGGCTCCTCGACGTGCAGTGGCTCACGCCGCACCTCGCCTCGCTCGGTGGGATCGAGGTCTCGCGCTCCGAGTACCGGCTCAGGCTCGCGGCGGCGCTGACGCTCGAGCGCCCGTTCGGGTAGGGCGGGTCAGGACAGTCGGCCGATGTCGTTCGTGAGGCCGATCACGAACAGCACGAGCACGATCCCGATCCCGACGACCGAGACCCGCTCGTAGATCTCGCGCCGCACCGCCCGGCCGCGGATCCCCTCGGCGACGGCGAAGACGATGTGGCCGCCGTCGAGCGGGAGCAGCGGGAGGAGGTTCAGGAGCGCGATCGAGAGCGAGATCAGCCCGAGGACGAACAGAAAGCTCTCGGTTCCCTCCTTCGCGGCGTCGGACGACCCCTGGACGATGCCCACGGGGCTCGAGATGTCCTTTCGCCCCTCCCCCGTCACGAGCCGGCCGAGCGAGGCACCGATCTCGCGCGTGACGTTCCACGACAGCCGCAGCGACTCGCCGGCCGCCTGGTCGAGCGGGAGGCCCTCCCCGGCGAGGACGAAGCCGAGCCGGTAGCGCCCATCGCTCGGCTTTGCGGACGTCGCCGGCAGCACGACGAGCGTGCCGTCGCGGGCGACGATGAGAGTGAGGGGCTTGCCGCCTGAGTCCGCGATCGACGTCGAGATGTCTCCGGGCTCGACGTGGTCGTCGTTGATCGAGACGATCGTGTCGCCGGGCTGGAGCCCCGCCTTGGCCGCGGGCGAGCCCGCCGACACCGAGTCGACCGTCGTCGTCGCGCGCCCGACGGAGGTCATGTAGAGGCCGGTGAAGAGCACCAGCGCGAGCACGATGTTCGCCGCTGGTCCGGCGGCGATCGCGGCGACGCGCTTCCACGTCGGCGCGCGCCAATACGCGTCGGGCCCGAGGGCGTCGTCGAGGTCGTCGAGCGCCTTGTCGAGCGCGGAGGCCGCCTGCGGCGACAGCGGGCGCTCCGCGGCGAGTGAGCGGAGCACGTCGACCGAGTCGCGCGCCGCCTCGTGGTCTCCCGCTCCGAGGGCGTTGCGGAGCCTGCTCACCGCCCCTCCCAGCGACGGCGCCTCCTCCAGGGCGCGGGACGTCCCTGCGTCGACGTCGACCGGCGCGGGTCGGTGCATGCCGGGGATCTTCACGAAGCCGCCCAGCGGCACCGCGCCGATGCCGTACTCGATCCCCTTTCGCGTCGTCTTCCAGATCGCCGGCGGAAAGCCGATGTAGAACCGCCGGGGCCGCATCCCGAGCGCGAGCGACACGGTGAAGTGGCCGAGCTCGTGGATGAAGACGAGGAGCCCGAGCCCGAGGATCGCGACGAAGATCGTCATGCCGGCTGCAGCCTTCGCTCCGCGAGCCGCCGTGCCTGCCAGTCGGCCTCGACCAGGTCGTCCAGGTCGCGCGCGGGTGCGCCGTCGACCGAGGCGAGCGTCTCGGCGACGACGTCCGCGATGTCTGTGAAGCGCAGGCGGCCCTCGAGGTAGGCACCGACCGCCACCTCGTTCGCGGCGTTGTAGGCGCACGGCGCCGTCCCGCCCCGCTCACCTGCCGCGCGCGCGAGGGCGACGAGCGGGAACGCGTCGTCGTCGACGGGCTCGAACGAGAGCGTCAGTCCCTCGAGTGCGAGCGGCTCGACCGGGGTCGCCGCCCGCTCGGGGTACGTCAGCGCGTACGAGATCGGCACGCGCATGTCCGGCAGGCCGAGGTGCGCGAGCAGCGCGCCGTCCCTGAACCGCACGAGCGCGTGGACCACGGAGGTCGGGTGCACGACGACCTCGATCCTCTCGTACGGAACGCCGAAGAGCCAGTGCGTCTCGATCAGCTCGAGGCCCTTGTTCGCCAGCGTCGCCGAGTCGATCGTGATCTTCGGCCCCATCGACCAGGTCGGGTGCCGGAGCGCCTCGTCCGGCGTGGCGTCTGCCAGCTCCGACCGTGCTCGTCCCCGGAACGGGCCGCCCGACGCAGTGAGGACGATGCCCGAAAGCGTCTCCGGCTCGCGTCCCGCGAGGCACTGGTGCAGCGCGGAATGCTCGCTGTCGACCGGCAGCAACACGCCGCCGCCACGAGCCTGCGCGGCCGTCGCGAGCTCGCCCGCAGCGACGAGGCTCTCCTTGTTGGCGAGCGCGAGGGTCACGCCCGCCTCGAGCGCCCAGAGCGTCGCCTCGACGCCGGCGAAGCCCACGACCGCGTTCAGGACGATGTCGGGCTCGCAGCGCTCGAGCAGCTCGACGGCGCTGCCGCCGACCTGGACGTGCTCGACGCCGTGCGCCGCCGCCGGCTCGTCCAGCGGGGTGGTGCCCGACTGGAGCGCGCAGAGCCGCAGGTTCGGATGGGCCGCGACGACCTCGATCGCCTGGCGGCCGATCGAGCCCGTCGCCCCCAGGAGGGCGACGCGTCTCACCGTGGGAAGGATGCCTGACACATGCTCGGTCTACGCGAGCGCGAGCAGGGTGAAGTACGCGGCGGGGCCCGCCCAGAGCAGCGAGTCGACGCGGTCGAGCACGCCCCCGTGGCCGGCGAGCAGCCTCCCCGAGTCCTTCACGCCGAGGTCCCGCTTGACGGCCGACTCGAAGAGGTCGCCGAGAGTCGCCGCCAGCGCGATCGCGAGCCCGAGGAGCAGCGACTCGCTCGTCGAGACGACGTCCTGCTCGTAGAGCGCGAAGAACGTCACGGCGACGCCCACGAGAGTCCCCGCGACGAAGCCCTCCACCGACTTGCCGGGAGAGATCGCCGGTGCCAGGCGATGCCGTCCGATCGTGCGCCCGACGAAGAATGCCGCCGTGTCGTCCGCGAACACGGTCAGGAGCACCGTGAAGATCAAGAGACGGCCGTCGTCCGGGAGGTCGCGCACGAGGAGGAGGTGCCCGAGCCCTCCGCCGAGCCACACGACCCCGAGGAGCGTCGTCGCGAACGCGGCGACCGCGTTCTGGCGCACGCTCGAGACGAAGAACACGACGAGCGCGGCGGGGAGCGTCGCGAGCATCCCGCCGACGAGCCACGGCAGGCCGCCCAGCTGGGCCCCGAGCAGGGTGAGGACGAGCCCCGCGTAGCCGCCGAGCACGATCGGGTGGAGCCCACGCGCCATCGCGTAGAGCTCGTGGAGCGCCAGCAGCCCGCCGACGACCGCAAGTGCGAACAGCCACCACCCGCCCGCCCAGACGATCCCGAGGACGATCGGCAGCAGGATCAGCGCAACGAGGATGCGCGAGACGAACGGGCTCACGCGAGATCCCGTGTGCCGAACCGGCGGCTGCGGGCCGCGTACTCCTCGACCGCGGCCTGCAGGTCCTCGGCCCCGAAGTCGGGCCAGAGCGTGTCCGTGAACACGAGCTCCGCGTAGGCCGCCTCCCAGAGGAGGAAGTTCGAGAGCCGGAGCTCCCCCGAGGTTCGCACGAGGAGGTCTACGTCTCCGAGCTCCGGGGCGTAGAGGCGGGCGGCGACTGCGTCGTCGTCGACCGCTGCAGAGGCGACGCCGTCTTCGACGAGCCGACGGGCAGCCTCGACGAGCTCCGCGCGGCCCCCGTAGTCGAAGGCGATCCAGAGCTGGAGCGTATCCAGATGGGCGGTCCGCTCCTCGAGGGCGCCCATCTTCTCCTCGAGCCACGGCTCGACGCGGTCGCGTCGGCCGAGGAAGCGCGTCCGCACGCCTTGCTGGGCGAGATCGGGCAGCTCGCGGTCGATCGTCTCGGAGAGGATCTCCATGAGGTCGGCGACCTCGGTGTCGGGGCGCGCCCAGTTCTCGGTGGAGAACGCGTAGACGACGAGCGAGGCCACGCCGAGGTCGATCGCCGCCTCGACCGTGCGGCGAAGCGCACGCGTCCCCTCGCGGTGCCCCGCCTCGACGGGCAGCCCGCGGCTCTCCGCCCAGCGGCCGTTCCCGTCCATGATGATCGCGACGGTTCTCGGGACGAGGTCCCGAGAACTGGAGGAAGTCGAGATGGCGTTTCCCTTCAGCGAGGAGGTTCGATCGCGGAGCGATCAAACCTCCATGATCTCGGCTTCCTTGTGCTTCAGGAGCTCGTCGATCCGCTTCACGTGGTCGTCGGTGAGCTTCTGCACCTGCGCTTCCGCGCGGCGCTCCTCGTCGTCGCCGACGTCCCCGTTGCGAACGAGCTCCTCGAGGTGGCGCATCACGTCGCGCCGCACGTTGCGGATCGCGACCTTGCCCTCCTCGGCGTAGCGCCGCACGAGCTTGACGAGCTCCTTCCGCCGCTCCTCCGTGAGGGATGGGATCGGCAGGCGGATGAGCTTGCCGTCGTTCGACGGCGTCAACCCGAGGTCCGACTCCATGATCGCCTTCTCGATCGCCTTGATCTGCGTCTGGTCGTACGGCTGCACCGAGAGGAGCCGCGCCTCCGGCGCGCTGATCGTCGCCATGTTCGAGAGCGGCGTCGGGGTGCCGTAGTAGTCGATCGTGATGCGGTCGAGGAGCGCCGTCGAGGCACGCCCGGTGCGGACGGAGTTGAACTCCGTGCGCGTGTGCTCGATCGTCCCGTCCATCCGCCGCGTGCAGTCCGCCAGGAACTCCTCGATCGCAGCCACCGCGCCTCCTAGTACCCCTTCAGGTGATGTTGCCGCGTTCCTCGCGCGCGAGGGGCAAGCCAGGCGAGGACGCAGGGAGTCCCGATACCAGAAGGTATCGGGACGACTGAGGACGGAGCATGGCGCCGCCCATCGCACGCGAGGGACCCGGAGGACATTGCCTGAAGGGGCACTTCATCCTTCGTTGTCGCCTGCCGCCGTCGTCACGAGCGTGCCGATCCTCTCACCTCGCGCGGCCCGGGCGATGTTTCCGTCCGCGAGCTCGAAGACGTGGATCGAGACGCCGTTGTCCATGCATAAGGAGAGCGCCGTCGTGTCCATCACCCGGAGACCGCGCTCGATCGCCTGGAGGTGCGTCAGCTCGGGGAGGAACCGGGCGTCCGCGTCGGTGCGCGGGTCGCCGTCGTAGACGCCGTTGACGCCGTGCTTCGCCATCAGGATCGCCTCCGCGCCGATCTCGAGGGCGCGGAGCGCCGCCGCGGTGTCGGTCGTGAAGAACGGGTTGCCGGTGCCGGCCGCGAAGATCACGACCCGCCCCTTCTCGAGGTGCCTGATCGCCCGCCGCCGGATGTACGGCTCCGCGACCTCGGAGACCGTGACCGCCGACTGGACGCGCGTCTGCGCGCCGAGCCGCTCGAGCGCGTCCTGCAACGCCAGCGCGTTGAGGACGGTCGCGAGCATCCCCGCGTAGTCCGCCGTCGCGCGGTCCATCCCCTCGGCCGCCGCCTTCATCCCGCGGTAGAAGTTCCCGCCGCCGACGACGATCGCGACCTCCGTCCCCGCCTTCTGCACCTCGACCACCTCGCGGGCGATCGCGGTCACCGTCTGCGGGTCGACACCGTACTCGCGGTCGCCCATCAGGCTCTCGCCGGAGAGCTTCAGCAGCACCCGGCCGAATCCGGTCTGCCCGGCGCCCGCCCCGGAGGGTGCCTCACGCGGCGACGTGGTGCTCATCCGAGCTGGAGCCGCTCGAACTCGAGGACCTCCGCCCCTTCCGCCGAGAGCGCCTGGCCGACGGTCGTCGAGGGGTCGTGGATCCACGGCTGGTCGACCAGCACGCGCGCGGCGAAAAAGCGCTTCTGGAGCATGCCGTCCACGATCTTCTCACGTGCCTGCTCCGGCTTCGAGAGGACCTCGTCCGTCCCCGCGAAGATCTCGCGCTCCGAGGTGACGAGCTCCTCCGGCACGTCCTCGCGGCCGATCCACTCGGGCGCCGACGCGGCGACGTGCATGGCGAGCCTCCGACCGAGGTCGGCGGAGCCGCCGCGCACCTGGACGAGCACGCCGAGCTTGTTCCCGGGCGGGTGCACGTAGGACGCGACGTGCCCACCGTCGACCGCCTCGAAGCGCGCCGCGCCCGCGATCACGATGTTCTCGCCGAGCTTCGCCGTCAGCGCCACGCGCTCGTCCTCGAGCGCCGACTCGGCACCGGGGCCGTCGCGCTCGACCGTCTCGAGCACCTGCTCGGCGAACGCGACGAAGTCGTCGTTCTTCGAGACGGGCTCTGTCTCGCAGCCGACCGCCACGAGCGTGCCCCGCGAGCCGTCGCCGGCGACGCGGTCGAGCACCCGTCCCTCGGTCGTCGCGCGGCCCGCGCGCTTCGCGGCGCTCGCCATGCCCTTCTCGCGGAGCAGGCGCGTCGCGACCTCGAGAGCGCCGTTGGCCTCTTCGAGCGCGCGCTTGCAATCCATCATCCCCGCCCCGGTCCGCTCACGGAGCTCCTTCACGAGGCTCGCGGAGATCTGGCTCATCCCGCAGCCTCCGTCCCGCTGTCGGCAGAGACGGCTGCGGCGTTCACAGGCTCCTCGACGGGCTCCGGCTCGGCAGGCGCCTCGTCGGACGGCTCGGCAGGCGCCGGGGCGCGGGCGGTCAGCTCCTCCTCGGTGACCCGGGTCTTCGCCGACGCGATCCCGTCGGCGATCGCACGCACGACGAGCGAGCACGAGCGGATCGCGTCGTCGTTCCCGGGCACGACGTAGGTCGCCTCGTCGGGGTCGCAGTTCGTGTCGACGAGCGCGATCACGGGCAGGCCGAGCCGCTGCGCCTCGCGGACCGCGAGCTGCTCCTTGCGCAGGTCGACGATGAAGACCGCGTCAGGCTGCCGCTTCATGTTCGACACGCCGCCGAGGTTAGCCTCGAGCTTCTCGAGCTCCCCGGTCATCGCGATGCGCTCCTTCGCGGGAAGCAGCTCGAGCTGACCCTCCTCCTTCAGGCGCCGGAGCTCCTGGAGGTACGCGATGCGGTCGGCGATCGTCCGCCAGTTCGTCAGGAGCCCGCCGAGCCAGCGGTGCGCGACGTACGGCTGGCCGACACGCGTCGCCTCGCGCTCGATGGCCTCCTGCGCCTGCTTCTTCGTGCCGACGAAGAGGATCGTCCCGCCGCGCTCGGCGACGTTGCGGGCGAAGTCGTACGCCTCTTCGAGCAGCGCCTGCGTCTGCTGCAGGTCGATGATGTAGATCCCGCCGCGCTCGTCGAAGATGAAGCGCTTCATCTTCGGGTTCCAGCGGCGCGTCTGGTGGCCGAAGTGCACTCCGGCCTCCAGCAGCTCCTTCATGGAGACGACTGCCACGATCCGTCCTTTCGGTTGCTTGCGGTTCGCCGGCGTGCGCGAACGGAACCTGGGGAGAGGCCCAGGCACCCCCGTCCGGAGGCCACGCCGGGTCGACGTCTTGGAGTGCCGAATCGTAGCCGTCGGGAGCAGCCGCTCCGCGAGGCGCCTAGGGGTTCGCCTCGGCGCGCGCGCGTTCCAGCGCCTCGGCGAGCTCCGACGGCAGCTCCGACGCGAACTCGAGCCGAACACCCGTGAGCGGATGGTCGAGCGCGAGCGCGTGCGCATGGAGGAACTGCCGCTCGAGCTCGAGATCCCCCCGGACGCCGTACACCGGGTCCCCGCAGACGGGCAGGCCGATCGCCGCCAGATGGACCCGGATCTGGTGGGTCCGACCGGTCTCGAGCCTCGCCTCGAGCAGCGTCCGCCCACCGAGCCGCTCGCGCACCTCGAACCAGGTGACCGCCTCGCGCGGCACCTCGGTGTCGATCGAGCGGCGCGTGCGCTCGACACGGTCGCGCCCGATCGGCGCGTCGATCCGCCCGGTCCGGGAGCGGGGCGCACCGCGGACGAGCGCAAGGTACCTCCGCTCGACGCGCCGCTCGCGGATCGCGTCCGAGAGCCGTGCGTATGCCTCCTCCGACCGAGCCACGAGCAGCAGGCCCGACGTGTCGCGGTCGAGCCGGTGGACGATCCCGGGCCGCTCCGGGTCGCCCCCCGCCGCACCGAGGTCGACCAGGCGGTGGACGAGCGTCTCGCCGGAGTGGCCGGCGGCCGGGTGCACGACGAGCCCGGCCGGCTTGTCGATCACGAGGAGGTCGTCGTCCTCGTACACGATGTCGAGTGGGAGGCCGGACGGCTCGATCGGCTGCGCCTCGGGGATCTCCACCTCGAGCTCCTCCCCGCCCTCGAGGCGGTGGCTCTTCGACCGGGGCTGCCCGTCGACGAGCACGGCACCCTTGCGCACGAGCCGCTCGGCGAGCGTCCGCGTCCCGACCCCCGGCACCTCGGCGACGACGGCGTCGAGGCGCCGCCCGGCGTCCGTCTCAGAAACGCGAGAGCGGTGACGTGCCAACCGAGGCGCTCGTGCGGTCGGCTGCGACGAACGAGAGGAAGAGCAGCCCCACGCCGACGACGATGAACGTGTCCGCGAGGTTGAAGGCCGGCCAGTAGTCGAAGTCGAGGAAGTCGGTGACGTGCCCGAGACGCAGCCGGTCGACGAGGTTCGAGATGCTGCCGCCGAGCACGAGGCCCACCGCCACGGGCAGGAGCGGATGACGCCGTGCGGAGCGCGCGAAGAACGCGATCAGGGCCGCGATTGCGATCGTCGTCAGGGCGATGACGACGCCGGTCGAGTCCGAGAAGAGCCCGAACGCGATCCCGGTGTTGCGGACGCGGTGGATCGAGAGCGGGCCGAGCACCCCGACGGAGTCTCCGAGCTCGAGCGCACCGGCGACGACGAGCTTCGTCACCTGGTCGGCCGCGGCCGCGGCGCCGGCGACGACGAGCAGCGCCGCCCACTGCGCGGGCCCCGCGGCGAGGGAGCGCTGCGCGCCCGGGATGGGCTCGAGCGCGTTCGTCGCCGAGCCGACGCGAACCTCCAGCGGAGCCCGCGACGGAACGACCCGTGCAGGCTCGCTCACTCGCGCTCCTCGAGCTGCTTGCACGTCACGCACAGGGTCGCGTACGGAACCGCCTCGAGCCGCTCCTCGGGGATCTCCTGGCCGCACCGTTCGCAGCGCCCGTACGTGCCCGCGTCGATCCGCGCGACCGCCCGGTCGATCTCGTAGACGATCTGCACGGCGTTCTCCTCGAGCGACACGTCCAGCTCCCGGTCGACCATCTCGCTCGCGTGGTCGGCGATGTGCTGGTCGCCGGCCGCGCTCGACAGCTCGCCGTCCTCCACGTCGCCCTCGACGATGTCGTGGGCGGCGCCGAGCACGCGCTCGCGGAGTGCAAGGAGCTCGTCGCGACGGGTGTTCAGATCGACGCTCACGCGCTCGCCTCCTCCCCGGCCGCAGCGAGCCGACGATCGGCGTCGTCGCGCGTCAGGCGGTCGACCTCGACGAGCTTCTCGCCCGTCGTGTGGCCGCGGGCGACGCGCACCGCATCCCGGGGCACGCCGAGGGTGCGCGCGAGGAGCGAGACGACCTCGCCGTTCGCCCGTCCCCGCTCGGGCTGCGCCTTGACGCGGAGCTTCCAGGCGTCGCCGAGACGGCCGACGACCTCGGACGTTCGGGCTCCGGGAACGACACGGACACGGAGCTTGAGCGGGCGCGCGGCGCTCGAGTCGCGGACGGGCATCACCGAAGGATAGTCCGCCCCGCACCGGATGCAGGAGCGTGCGCCTCGAGGCGCCGTGCGAGGCGGTGCTATCCGGCGAGTCGACCGACCCCGGGAGGCGCCGCCGGGGGCTCGGTGAGCCGCGGCGTGGCCGCCTCGGGGCGCTCGGGCGCGTCGTCGTGCTCGTCCTCTCCGCCGACCTCCTGCCCCTCCGCCAGGACGTCCAGCGCCGCGCGCATGATCGTCCGCACCCGCCGCGTTTCGGCGAGCAGCTGCTCCTTCTCGGCGATCGCGTCGCGGATCAGGCGCCGTCCCTCGGCTCCCGCCTCCTGGACGATCACGTCCGCCTCGCGCCGTGCGTGCTCCTTCATGTCCTGCGCCGCCCGCTCGGCGGAGACGAGCGTCGAGCGGAGAAGCGCCTCGAGCTCCACGTGGCGCGCGACCTCGGACTCGAGGTCGTGGACGCGCTCGGTCAGCTCGGAGCGCTCGCGCCACACCTCCTCGAAGGAGTCCGCGATGTCCTCGATGGTGCGGTGCACGTGCGAGCGGCGATAGCCCAGGAGCCCGCGGCGCAGCTCGAGATGACGAACTTCGACAGGTGTGAGTGTCATGACCGGCCCTCCTTCCTCCGGCAGCGTCGGGCGAGGCTCACAGCACTCGCCCGATGAGGCCGTTGACGATGCGCTCGACGATGTAGAGCGCGAAGACGGCGACGATCGGCGACACGTCGAGCGGGCCGAGCGGCGGGATCACGCGCCTGAACAGGCGCAGATACGGCTCGCAGACGTCCATCAGGAACTGCCGGATCCGCTCCACCGTCGACGACGCACCCGGCGGGAACCAGGACGTGATGATGTAGCCGAGGATCAGCAGCACGTACACGCCGACGAACACGGACACGAAGCGCTGGACCGACGTCGCCGTGTCGGCCAGCACGAGACCGCAGACGCCCGTGTCGTCCACCACGCGTGATTCTCGCCGGGACGGGCGGTTCCTTCGCCCTGCAGGGCTCAGGCCTGGTTGAAGAACCCGCCGGCCGGGTCGAGCGCGCGGGCGCGCTCCTCCGCCGAGACCTCGACGTTCCGCGGCGTGAGCAGGAACACCTTGTCGGCGACGCGCTGCATGCTCCCGTCGAGCGCGTACGTCAGCCCGCTCGCGAAGTCGATCAGGCGCTTCGACAGCTCCGTGTCGGCGTTCTGGAGGTTGAGGATGACCGGCACCGAGTCCTTGAACCGGTCGGCGATCTGCTGCGCGTCGTTGAAGCTGCGGGGCAGCACGAGGTGGACACGCACCTGGCCGCCGCTGTCGACGCCCCTGAGCCGCGACCGCCGCGAGCTCGATCGGCTCGAGGCCGGCTCGAGCTCGGGCTCCGAGACACTGTCCGGCTCCGACCAGGAGTCGTCGCGCCGACGGGGCAGGCGACGCACGTTGTGGCGGTCGCGGCGCCGGTAGTCGCGCTCGACCTCCTCGTCGGTCACGGTCAGGTCGTCGTCCCACTCCTCGTCCTCGGCGATGCCGAAGTAGACGAGTGTGCGGTTCCAGACGTCGGCGAGGCCCATGACGGCGCGTATCGTAACCCCGCTCGAGGACGCCGACGCCTGCGCGGAGCGCCTAGGGACGGAGGAGCGCGCTGCCGACGCGGATCAGCGTTGCGCCCTCCTCGACCGCGACGCGCCAGTCCTGCGACGTCCCCATCGAGAGGTCGCGCAGGTCGTGCGCCTCCGCGAGCTCGCGCAGGCGGCGGAACCACGGGCGCGAAGCTTCGGGATCGTCCGCGAGCGGCGGCATCGTCATCAGGCCGCGCAGCGTCGGGAACAGCTCGAGCCATCCACCGACGTCGCCGGGCGCGACGCCCGACTTCGTCGGCTCGCCCGTGAGGTTCACCTCGAGCAGCGCGGGCACGGTGAGGCGTCCGGCGGCCGACTCCGAGTCGAGGGAGTGCACCAGCTCGCAGATGCCGTTCACGACCTTCACCTTGTTCGACTGCAGGTGGCCGATGAAGTGCCAGCGGAACGAGTCGCCGTAGCGCCCGTGCTTCGCCTGGAGGTCCTGCGCGCGATTCTCCCCGACGACCTCGACCCCGGCCTCCACGAGCACGGCGAGCTCGTCGAGCGAGACGTACTTCGTCGCGACGACGACCGTGACGTCGGGCCCGGCCTCCTCGCGAAGGCGGAGATAGCGCTCGCGGAGCGCGGCGGCGTTCACAGCGCCAGCTCCCGCGCCCGCGCGAGGAGCGCCTCGCGGCTGTTGAGCGCCGGGTCGTCGAGCACGTCGTCGAGCAGGCGCGCAAGGGCGGCCCCGAGCGCGGGACCCTCGCGGTAGCCGAGCTCGAGCAGGTCACGGCCGTTCACCGCGAGATCGGCAAGCCGGTACGGCCGGTCGCGCTGACCCTCGATCTCCTGCTCGAGCCGTGCGAGCGCGGCCAGCTCTGCCGGATCGACCTCCTTCACCGAGAGGTCGGCGCGCTTCAGCGCGACGAGCTCGCGCGCGCGCTCCAGCCCGTGCGAGGCGAGGAACCGCCGAGCAAAGGCGGCGTCGACCTCGCCGTCCAGGCGGAAGTCGTGCGCCGCGACGAGGCGCACGACATCCTCCCTCAACCCGTTCGGGTAGCGGAGCCTGCGCAGGATCCGCCCCGTGGCGACGGCACCGCCCGCCGCGTGGGACTCGCCCGCGGCATCGGCCTGCGGCTTCGCAACGTCGTGGAGCAGCGCCGCGAGCCGGACGGGCAGCGTCGTGCCGGCGTCCGCTGCCGCCTGGGCGACGGCGAACAGGTGCTCGTCGAGCGGCAGCGGCTGCCTCGGCGACGCGACCGCGTAGCCGAACGTCGCACCGAGCTCCGGGATCACCTCGACCAGCGCGCCGGTGTCGCGCGCGAGGCGAAGCGCCTCGGCGGGCCGCGTCCCGAGGAGGAGCTTCGACAACTCGCCCATCCCGTCCACGGCGACACCGCCGCCGATCCGCTCGCCGGAGACGTGCCTCAGTCCGGCCGCCTCGGCGCGCATCTGGCCGAGCGTCTCGGGCGCGAGCGCGAACGAGAGCTGGGAGACGAGCCGGAGCCCGCGCAGGATGCGGAGCGGGTCCTCGCGGAAGCTCTCCGGGGTCACCGTCCGCAGCACGCGCCGCTCGAGGTCGGCGACCCCGCCGAACGGATCGACGAGCTCGCCGGTCGCGAGCCGCCGTGCGATCGCGTTCACCGTGAAGTCGCGTCGGCGCATGTCGTCCTCGACCGTGGCGCTGCCGTCCGCGACGATCTCGAAGTCGTGGTGGCCCGGCCCGGTGCTGCGCTCGATGCGCGGCGGCGTCAGCTCGATCCCGGACGGGACGAGCCCTTTCACGGCGGGATCGTCGGGGTAGAAGCGCACGCCGACGAGCTGTCCGTGCACCTCCATGTCCTCCACGCGACCGTGGGGCTCGAGCGCCGCGTGGAGCCCGGCATGGTCGACCCCCGGCACGAGGAAGTCCTCGTCGGAGTGCGGGATCCCGAGGAGCTCGTCGCGCACGGCGCCGCCGACGACGTACGCGTCGAGCCCGAGCGCGCGGATGTAGCTGCGGATCGCGGTCGGCACGGGCCGATTCTCCCCGAATGCCCGGCCGGGGACGCAGAGCGGCGCCTAGAGGTGGGCGACCGCCTCGATCTCGACGAGCGCGCCGGACGGGAGCCGCGCGACCTGGAACGTCGAGCGCGCGGGCGGGCGGTCGCCGACCTTCGTCGCGTAGACCTGGTTCATGCCCTGGAAGTCGTCGAGGTCCGCGAGGAAGACACTCGTCTTGACGAGCTTGTCCATCGAGGTGCCCGCGGCCTCGAGGATCGCCGCGAGGTTCGCGAGCGCCTGCTCCGTCTGGCGGCCGATGTCCCCCTCCACGGCCGTGCCGCCCGGTTTCAGCCCCAGCTGACCCGCGACGAACACGAGCCCGCCGGCGACGATCGCCTGGTTGTACGGCGCGCCCTGGAACGGCGCGGGGGCCGCCTCGGTGCGGATCACGGTCTTGTCCATTGCGGGCTCCTTGTCTCAGGTGGCGGCGGTCGCGCGTGCGAGCGCGACGCCGAGGGCCTTGAAGATCGCGGCGAGGGCGTGACCCGTGTCCTCGCCCTCCATCAGGCGGACGTGGACGGTGAGCCCGGCCTCCTCGGAGAGACGCCGCAGGAAGCGCGCGGCGAGGTCGCTGCCGAGGCCACCGGCGCCGGTCAGGTCGGCGTTCGACGCGACGAGCGGACGGTCGGAGCGCTCGACGACGACCATCGCGAGCGCCTCGTCGGCGGGGACGGTCGCCTCGCCGAGGGCGCCCTCCGCGAGCCGCGGGCCGACTGCCCGTCCCAGCGCGGTGCCGGCGGCGTCGACCTCCGCCTCGGCGTCGTCCGGGTCGATCTCGAGCGTGAGGTCGAAGCCGCCCGCGCGCGCGAGCTCGCCGAGGAGGTGGTCGAGCACCGGGACGCCCGTCGCGACGTTTACCGCGCCTGTGCCGTCCGAGATCCGCGCGCCGCTCATGCGCCAACCTCTGTTGGCGCATGAGCGGGGAGGGGTGTGGGGAACCGGGAGGTTCGCCACACTCTCGGGAAGAAGGGGGCTCGTGGGCGAAACATGGTTTCCCCCACGGGAGCGAGCCGAAAGCGAGCGACGCTCACAGGTTGGCGCGCTCGATCCGCGCACCGAGCCCGCGAAGCCGTTCGTCGATGGTCTCGTAACCGCGGTCGATCTGGCCGACGTTGCCGATCGTCGAGCGCCCCTCGGCACAGAGCGCGGCGATCACCATCGCCATGCCCGCGCGGATGTCGGGGCTTTCGAGACGCTGCCCGTAGAGCTTCGCCGGACCGGTGACGACGACACGGTGCGGGTCGCAGAGCACGATCCGGGCGCCCATCGAGACGAGCTTGTCGACGAAGAACAGCCTGCTCTCGAACATCTTCTCGAAGACCAGGACGGTGCCGTGCGCCTGGGTGGCGGCGACGACCGCGATCGAGGTCAGGTCGGCCGGGAACGCGGGCCAGATCCCGCTCTCGATCTTCGGGATCTGGTCGCCGAAGTCGTCCACGACACGGAGCTCCTGGTCGGGCGGCACGCGGACGGCGTGGTCGCGCACCTCGAGCTGGATCCCGAGCTTGCGGAACGCCGGCACGATCGAGATCAGGTCGTCCGGCTCGACGTCCTCGATCGTGATCTCGCCGCCGGTGACGGCGGCGAGCGCCGCGAAGCTCGCGACCTCCACGTGCTCCGAGCGGATCCGGTAGCCGCCGCCGCCGAGAGAGGGGACGCCGACGATCCGCAGGACGTTCGAGCCGATCCCCTCGATCTGCGCGCCGAGCGTGACGAGGAACCGGCAGAGATCCTGGATGTGCGGCTCACACGCGGCATGACCGACGATCGTGTCCCCTTCCGCGAGCACCGCGGCCATCACGGCGTTCTCGGTCGCCATCACGGACGCCTCGTCGAGGAACATCCGCTTGCCGCGGAGACCGTTCGTACGCAGGTCGTAGTCGCCGTTCAGCTCGACCTCGACCCCCAGCTCGGCGAACGCGTGGAAGTGCGTGTCGAGGCGGCGCCGGCCGATCACGTCGCCGCCCGGCGGCGGGACGGTCGCGCGGCCGAAGCGAGCGAGCAGCGGCCCTGCGAGCAGGAACGACGCGCGGATCTCGCGACCGAGCTCCGGATCGAGCGCCGTCTTGTCCACGGACGACGAGTCGACCGTCACCTCGTTCGCTCCGCTCCACGCCGCCTTCGCGCCGAGCGCGGAGAGCAGCTGCACCATCGTCTCGACGTCGCGGATCCGCGGGACGTTCGACACGACGACGGGCTCGGTCGCGAGAACGGTGCCGGCGAGGATCGGCAGCGCGCCGTTCTTGTTGCCCGCGGCGCGAACGGTCCCGGACAGCGGACGCCCGCCCTCGATCACGAACGACTGCATGCGGGGCGCTATCGTACCCGGCTCCGTGGAGGTGACCCGCGACAGGGCCTGGGAGACGCTGACGCGCTACACGACGAGCGAGTCGCTCCTCCGGCATGCCCTCGCCGTCGAGGCATCGGTTCGCGGCTACGCGCGACGGTCGGGCGAGGACGAGGAGCTCTGGGGCGCGGTGGCGCTGCTCCACGACTTCGACTACGAGATCCACCCCACGCTCGACCAGCACCCGCAGGACGGCGCGCCGATCCTGCGCGACGAGGGGTACCCCGAGGTCGTGATCCGAGCGGTGCTGTCCCACGCCGAGCATCTCGCGCTCCCGCGCGAGACCCAGCTCGAGAAGACGTTGTTCGCGTGCGACGAGCTCTCCGGCTTCGTCCACGCCTGCGGGCTCGTCCGTCCGACGGGCCTCGACGGGCTCGAGCCGAAGTCGGTGCGCAAGAAGCTCAAGCAGCCGTCGTTCGCGGCCGGCGTCCACCGCGACGAGGTGTACGCGGGCGCCGAGCTGCTCGGGCTCGAGCTCGACGACCACATCGCCAACGTGATCGAGGCGCTCCAGCCGATCGCGTCCGAGCTCGGCCTGCGCAGCGCCCGCGACGCGGCCTGAGCTCAGCCGGCGAGCCCGGCGCCGAGGCGCTCGACGTCCTCGTCGCTCGTCCACCAGCCGCAGGACGCGCGCACGATCCCACGGCCGGGGATCTCGCGGACGTCGACGCGCGCCTCGCGGAGTCGTTCGACGACGGCGGCGGGCTCGCCCTCGACCCGGAACGAGACGATCGTCGAGCTCGCCTCCGGCTCGACGAGCTCGACGAGCGGCGCGAGCAGCCGCCTGCACGTCGCGGCGGCGGCCGCGGCCCGCTCCGCCCACCAGTCGGGCCGCAGCGCGAGCGCCTCGAGCATCCCGCGGACTGCGCCGTTCGACCACCACCCGGAGTCGAAGCGCCGCGCCCCTGGGTGCGGCTCGAAGCTTCCGTCGGGCTCGTACGCGCGTTGGCTGAAGTACCCGGGCGAGACGATGGGAAGGCGCTCCGGGTCGGAGACGACCAGCGCGCCGGTCGAGTCCGGGCCGCACAGCCACTTCTGACCCGAGATCGTGACGAAGTCGAGCCCCGTGACGTCGTCGGGGATCGCACCAACCGACTGGGCGCCGTCGGCGAGAACGGGGACGCCACACCGCTCGCGCAGCTCCCGCACAGGCAGCACCGCCCCGGTCGTCCAGAGCACGCGGGAGGTCGCGATCAGCCGCGTGCTCGGGGTGACCGCCGCGGCGATGCGCTCGGGGTCGGGCGGCACGACGACGACCTGCGCCGGCGATGCGCCGAGCGGCCCGAGCAGCCCGAAATGCTCGTCGGTCGTCGTCACGATCTCGTCGCCCGGGCCGAGGCCGAGCCCCCTCAGGACGATCCCGCAGCCCTCGGTCGTCGACGTCGTCAGCGCGACCGACCCCGGCCCCGTCCCGACGAGCGCGCCGAACGCGGCGCGCAGATCCTCGCGGAGCGCCAGCGTCTCCTCGAAGTACGCCCTGCCCGTCCTCCCCTCCCTGAGGTCCCGCTCGACACCCGACTCCAGCGCCTCCGCCACAGGTCTCGCGAGCGGCCCGAAGGTGCCAGCGTTGAGGTAGGCAACCGCCTCCAGCACCGGGAAGAGCGATCGCGCCTCCGCGAACGTCACTCCTCGACCTCCACGGTCGCCTCGACGACGGGGTGGTCGGAGAGCACGACGCCATTCTGCCGTCGCCGCTCGAGCGGCCACGCACCGACCGACCTCACGTCGGCGCCGCGCACGAGGACGTGGTCGATCCCCCCGACCGGCCGCGAGTAGCGCTCGAGCAGCGGGTCGCCCACGTTGAAGTCGCCGGCGAGGAGGACGACGTCCCCGTCCGTGGCGGCGGCCTCGACGAACGCCGCCGCGCGGGCGGCTTCGGCGCGCGGCACCTCCGGCCGGACGAAGTCGTTCGAGGCGTGGAGGTTGCAGATCGCGACGCCCGGCGAGCCCGCGATCCGTACCGCGTGCGCGACGCGACGCTCGTGCCGGCCCTCGCTGATCCGCTCGTGTCCGAGGTCGGTCGCGGCATGCCGGGGCGCGACGAGGATCGCGTTGGCCTGACCGGAGAGACCCGAGCGGAAGAACCCCTGGTGCGCGCGGGTCACCCACGTCGACAGCGGCCCCGGCCAGAGCGGCGGCCGGGCCACCGCCTCGAAGCGGTGCATCCCCGACCAGCCCTCGAGCCGCGGGATCGCCCACACGGGCAGCTCCTGGAGGCACACGACGTCCGGTCCGTCCAGCGTGACGAGCTCGATCATCCGCCGGAGGTAGCCCGCGCGCCGTGGCGGATCGGCGTTGCCGTGGAACACGTTCCAGGTGCGGACGACGAGTCGCACGGGCCGAGGCTACGGGTACCGTCGGCCCTCTGGAGCCCATGCGCGTCGTCCTCGCCGACCCCCCGGCCTTCACCCCGCCCTACGACCACGAGCTCGCCGCCGCGCTCGCCCGCGCGGGCGCCGACGTCGAGCTCCTCACCTCGCGTTTCAGGTTCGGCGACCGCCCGGCGCCCGACGGCTATCGCCTCGACGAGAGCCTCTACCCGCGCTCGAGCGAGATCCGTCGCAGCGCGCTCCGGCTCCCGTTGAAGGCCCTGGAGCATCCGTTCGCGACGCGGCGCGTGCTCGGGCGACCCGCCGACGTCGTACACTTCCAGTGGCTCGCCGTGCCCGAGCTCGACCGAGTGCTTCTGCGGTCGTCGCGTCCGCTCGTCTTCACCGCCCACGACCTGCTCCCGCGGCGGACGGCGCGCCGCGCCGGTCTCTGGCGGACGCTCTTCGGGCGTTTCGACCGCGTCGTCGTCCACTCCGACAGGGGACGCGAAGCGCTCGTCGGCTTCGGGGTGGCCCAGGAGCAGCTGCGCGTGATCCCCCACCCCGTCTTCCGCAGCGACCCGCTACGCGCCGACGACGGCCGGACGGTGCTCGCGCTCGGCGTGATCCGCCCGTACAAAGGCCTCGCGGACGCGATCGACGCCGTGCTCGCCGTCGCCGACGCCCGGCTCCTCGTCGCGGGCGACCCCCGCATCCCCCTCGACGAGCTTCGTGCGCGGGCCGGCGCACGGGCTGAGTGGCGGCTCGGGTACCTCGGCCGTCCCGAGCTCGAGCGTGCCCTGTCGCAGGCGACCGTCGCCGTGTTTCCCTACGCGGCCGAGCTCGACCAGTCGGGAGCGCTGCTCCAGGCGCTCGGCGCCGGCGTGCCCGCCGTGGTCTACGACGTCGGGGGCCTCGGCGAGGTCGTCCGGCGGTTCGCGGCCGGCCGGGTGGTCGCGCCGGGCGACGTCGGCGCGCTGACGCAGGCGCTCCGGGAGCTGCTCGACGATCCCGCCGCGCTCGCCTCCGCCCGGGAGGGCGCCGCCCGTACGCGTGACGAGCTGACCTGGGAGGCGTCGGCTGCGGCGCACATGGCCCTCTACGAGGAGCTCCTGTGAGGCTTCGGCGGGGGCCGTTCGACGAGCTCGTCGAGCGCCAGCTCGCCCTCCTCGGGAGCGACGAGGCGGCCCTCTTCGCCGAGGCCGACGAGGCCGAGCAGGCCTGGATCCGGACGGGGCGCGAGGAGGCGGAAGAGGCGTACGGCGACTACCAGCTCGTCCTCGACGCGATCGCCGACCGGCTCCTGGACCTGCGCGAGGCGTACGCGGCGACGCTCGGGGAGGACAAGGTCGACGCCTACCGGCGGGCCTTCGCGGCCGGCGTGCGCCGGCGCTTCGGGCGTTACCGCTCGGTCGTCTCGGACGTCGAGCCGGACTGAGGCTCTAGGAGCGCGTCCTCACGACGGGGCCGTAGCGAGCGGGCGAGCTTGAGGTGCGTCTCGGCCTCCACGTGCCGGCCCTGGTTGCGCAGCGTCCGGCCGAGCGCGTAGTGGGCGTAGTCGTCGGCCGGCGAGAGGTCGAGCACCTTGCGGAACTCGGCCTCCGCCTCGGCCCACCGCATGATCCGGAAGTACGCGATGCCGAGTGCCTCGCGGATGGACGCCTTCTCGGGCTCGAGCCGCTTCGCCTTCTCGAGCGCGACGGTGGCCTGGGCGGGCCGCCCCTCGCGAAGGTGGGTCCGGCCCTGCTGGAAGAGGTCGTAGGCGGCGCTCACCCTCTCACCATGCCGACGGTGTCAAGCCTGGGCGCAGCGAGCGGAGAGAGAGGGCGGAGCGAAGGCGCATCGACGGGCGCTCGCGCGAGCGGGCATACGTGAGCACACGGTGCAGTTCGTCCCGTGCGTGATGCGCGGCCGCATCGGCCCGGTCCGCCGGCCCATAGCGCGCCTCCGCGAGCGCGGAGCCGAGCGAGCCGCACGAGGTCGCGAGCGCCCGCTCGGCCGTCCGCTGGAGTGACGCGACGGTTGCATGCGGGGCGACGGAGAGCCCGCGGTCGGCGAGCGCGTCGACGAGCTCGGCCCGGACGCCCCAGGCGAGCCTGCGCGGGTCGCGCCGGCGGAGGCGCCGCGTGCGCCGTACGAGCTTCGCGCTCACGACCAGACCGGCCGCTGCGAGCGGAACGGCGGGGATCGCGACGAGCCACCAGGCCACCCCTTGCGTGTCCGTCGGCGCCGCCGCGACGGGTGGCTGGGCCGTCCGCGGCCTCTCACGAAACACCTGGTCGAAGTCGAGGAAGCGGCCGGTGCCGAGCGCGGCCACGGCGTCCGCCGAGTCCGACGCCAGCGTGTACACGGCGGAGAGGGTGCCGCGGCCGGGCGTGGGGTCGAACGTCAGCCAGCCGTAGCCCGCGAACCACGCCTCGACCCACGCGTGCGCCTGGTAGTCGGTGACCGTCCAGACGCCCCCCTTCCAGGTGCCGGACGTGAAGCCGACGGCCACGCGGGCGGGCACGCCGAGCATTCGCAGCATGAGCGCCATCGCGCCCGCGAAGTGCTGGCAGTAGCCGGCGTGAGTCGTCTCCACGAAGTCCACGAGCGGGGGCTGGTTGCTCCCGCGAGGGGGCTGCTCGTCGTAGCGGAAGTCGGTGCGGAACCACCGCTCGAGCAGGAGCGTCGCCTCATAGGGCGACCGGGCGCGGGCCGTCACGCGCCGGGCATCCTTCCACAGCGGCCGATACGCCCAGATCGGCTCGTACCGCACGTCGGAGAACAGTCGCGCGACGTCGCGCGTCCGGCCGGCCGTGCCATACCCGGGAAACCGCGCGTTGCCGAGCTCGAAGTAGCGCGCGGCGGCGGGCGGGTAGCGCGGCGGCGAGGCGGCGAGGGCGCGCGGGACCGGCTGCGGCGCGTAGCTCCAGACCGAGTACGTCGTGCCCGAGCGCACGGGCGACGCAGCGCGCATCACCCCGCCGCTCAGGAACGAGACGCGTCCCAGCGCCCTCCCGTCCACGAGCGCAGGCGCACCGGCCGCGACGACGTGATCGTCCTCGTAGCCGTCGATCGTCACCTGCTGGTGCAGCCAGCTGCCGGGCCGCAGGTCGCGGTCGGGCACGAGCGGGTCGTCCGGAAGCGCCCCGTGGGCCGTGCCGGCGTCGACCGGGTAGAGGTTCTCGATCCAGCGGTCGGCGACGAACGTATCGAGCGTCGAGGCGCGCCAGTACTGCGAACGTTTCGGCGCACGGACGCGAAAGACGACCGTCGGGCGCGAGGGGAAGGAGATGCCGGAGTAGTTCGCGTCCCAGACGAAGCGGAAGTCGCCGGCGCCGCCGCCCCGGGCGAACGGATCCCACCCGCGCCAGTCGACGTGCGTCTTGCCCGGCGCGACACCGCCGGACGCGGCGGCAGAGGCGGCAACGACGACCGTCGCGACGATCGCGACCCCCGGCACGACGCGACGCAGCCGACCTGCGCGGAGAACGAGGGACGCCCAGAGGACGCTCCCGAGCGCGAGCGCGCCGAGCCGGAACGCGTAGGCGTCCTCGAGGAGCGTCGCGGGAAACCCGACTCCAACGGCGACTGCGGCGACGACGACCGGCGGCCGTCGCGCTGCGACGCCGAGGGACGCGGCAAGCGCCAGCCCGAACGCGGCGCACGCGACGAGGCCGTGGAGCGGCGGGAATCCGGCAGGGTCGAACGGGGCGCGAACCGCGGGGGCGTCGTGGAGGGCGCCCCACGCATCCCCGAGCGCGCGGTGCGGCCACGTCTCGAACGCAACCGAGAGCCCAACCACCGCGACCGCGGCGGCGGCGAGTCCCGCACGCGCCGGGCTCCCCGCACCGAGCGCCGGGACGAGGGCGAGGAGCGCGAGCGCGACGAACACCGACGGGGCGACGGGCCGCTCGAGCAGAGCCCACGCCAGCAGGATCGTTGCGACGGGGGGCGCGGCCGCGACGACGGCGCGAAGACGGCGTGCGCTAGCCAACCGCCCTCTCCTCGAGCCCCGAGAGCACGTCCTCGAGCGAGGCGCCGTGTCGAACGACGGCGACGGGCGCTCCGGCGGCTGCGAGCCGCAGAAGCGTCGGGGTCGGGGCGGACGGCGGCCGACCGGCGTACGTCGGCGCGTCGACCGCGACGAGCGCGGGGATCCGTCCTCCGGCCGCGCGGGCGACGAGGGCGTCGGCGACCACCTCCGGTCGCGCGGTGACGACGACGAGCTCCGCGACGGTGGCGAGGAGGCCGCGGGGGACCGTCAGGGAGACGAGCGGCGTCCCATCCACCCCCTCGACCGCGGCGAGCGCGTCGAGCGCCCGCTCCCACTCCGCGCCGAGCGTTCGCACGCGGTGCACCTCGGGCGCGGGCGTCCCGATCACGAGCAGCGCCCCGCGCGACCGCGCGGCATGCGCCCGCACGACCCCGGCGGCCGCGCGGACGGCGTCGTCGAGGCTCGAGTCACCGGGGGGCCCTGCAACCGAAGAGCGCTCGACGTCGAGCAGCACCGCGACGCTGTCCCGGGGCGCGTCCTCCAGCTCGCGCACCATCAGCTGGCCGCGCCGCGCGGAGGTCGGCCAGTGGACCGCGCGGAGCGGCTCGCCCTCGACGTACTCGCGGACGCCGTGGGGCTCGAGCCCGCTCGGGCGCCGGACGGGCTGGCGGCGTCCGCCGTCGCCACGGGTGCCCGCCTCGCTGAAGAGGAGGCCGAGGCTCGGCACGCGCGGTCGCACGAGCACGGTGCCGGCCGCGGGGACGGGGAGCTCGACGCGGCTCAGGCCAAAGGGGTCGTCGACCCGCAGCGTGCCGGGACCGAGCTGGTACCGGCCGCGCGGCGCGCGGTCGAGGAGAAGCGCGGCCTCCCCGTGGCGGCCGAGCGCGAGGCGACGCTCCCCCAGGGGGCCGATCCGGTCGCGCAGCTCGATCCTGGACGCGAGCCAGGCACGTCCGCGCAGCGCGATCTCGAGCCGCAGGGGCTCGCCCTCGACGCCCGGTGTCGCCGCGGGGAGCCGTTCCACCGAGAGGCCGCGCGAGACGAGCCAAATCCACCCTCGGGAAACGAGGGCGGCGAGCCCGAGGCCGAAGCCCAGGATCGCGAGCGCGGTCGCACCCAGCATCCACGCGGCGACCACGACCGCCGCCGCGAGCACGCCCACGCCGCCGACGACCGTCCCGCCGCCGGTGCGCGGGCGCTCGCTCACACCGGCGCAGGGGTCGCGGCGAGCGCCTCGGCGACGATCTCCGCGGCCGACACGCCGGTCGCTCGTGCCTCGGGGGCGAGGATCAGCCGGTGTCCGAGGACGGGCTCGGCGAGCGCCTGGACGTCCTCCGGGACGACGAAGTCGCGTCCCTCGGTGAGCGCACGGGCCTTCGCGAGGCGGAGCAGCGCGATGCCCGAGCGCGGGCTGCCGCCGAGTGCCAGCCTGCGGCTCTCGCGCGTGTGCCGGAGGATCGCGACGACGTAGTGGTTGATGCGCTCCTCGACGTGCACGCGCCGGGCTGCCTCGATCGCGTCGAGCAGCTCGTCGTGCCGTGCGACCGGCTGCAGGTGCTCGAGCGGCGGCTCGGTCGTCTGCTCGGCGAGCATCCGGGCCTCCTCCGCGTCCGGCGGGTACCCGATCGCCATCCGCACCGCGAAGCGGTCGAGCTGCGCCTCGGGCAGCGGGTAGGTGCCCTCGTACTCCACCGGGTTCTGAGTCGCGATCACGAGGAAGGGCCGCTCGAGCGCGTGCGTCTCCCCGTCGACCGTGACCTGCGTCTCCTGCATAGCCTCCAGGAGCGCCGACTGCGTCTTCGGCGACGCGCGGTTGATCTCGTCGACGAGGAGGACGTTCGCGAACACCGGGCCGGCGCGGAACCGGAACGAGCCGCTCGGCCGATCGAACACGTTCACGCCGGTCACGTCCGCCGGGAGCAGGTCCGGCGTGAACTGCACGCGCTGGAAACGGAGCTCGAGCGAGCGGGCGAGCGCCTTCGCGAGCACCGTCTTCCCCACCCCGGGGACGTCCTCCACGAGCACGTGCCCCTCGGAGAGCAGGCAGAGGAGCGGCAGCCGCAGGGTCTCGCGGGTCGCGTGAAGGGCCGAGGCGAGGTTCCCGACGACCCGTTCCGCGAGGGCGAAGGGCTCTCGCGCGCCGGCCGGCTCGACGGCCGCAGCGCCGCTCACGTGCGCTCCAGCAGGCGCTCGACCTCGTCGAGGATTGCGCGCGCGATCGCGGGCTTGGGCGCCTTCGCCACCGTGCGCTCGCCGTCGTGGGAGACGAGGACGACCTCGTTGTCGTCCGACTCGAAGCCGACGTCGTCGCGCCCCACGTCGTTGTAGACGACCAGGTCGACGTTCTTGTCTGTCAGCATCGCCCGCTTGCGGGCCAGCCCGTCCTCGCCGCTCTCGGCGCCGAACGCGACCAGCACCTGTCCGTCGCGGCGGGCCGCGCCGAGCGCGCGCGCGACGTCGGCGGTCGGCACGAGGTCGACGTGCCACGGCTCGCCGTCCTTCGGCCGCTTGCCCTCGACGACCTCCGCGGAGCGGTAGTCGCCGACCGCCGCGGCCATCAGCACGACGTCGGCGTCGCTCCGGGCGAGCGCCTCGCGGCGGAGGTCCGCCGCGGTCGGCGTCGGCACGACCTCGACGCCCTGCGGCGGCGGCACCTGGAGGTTCGCGGCCAGCATCGTCACCCGTGCCCCCCGCTCGCGCGCCGCCTCGGCGAGTGCGACTCCCATCCTCCCCGAGGAGCGGTTCCCGACGAACCGCACCTGGTCGAGAGGCTCCCGCGTCCCGCCCGCGGTGACCACGACGTGCCGCGCGGCGAGCGCAGACGTCGCGTTGCCCGCGGCGGCGACCGAGTCGCCCAGCAGCTCCGCGATCTGCGCGGCGATCTCCTCCGGCTCGGCCATCCGGCCGACGCCGACGAGACCCTCCGCGAGCTCGCCTTCCCCCGGCCCGACCACCACGGCGCCGCGCTCGACGAGGAGCGAGAGATTGGCCTGTGTGGCGGGGTGCTCCCACATCGCGGTGTTCATCGCCGGGGCCACGACGAGCGGCCCGCGGTGCGCGAGGGCCGTTTCGGTGAGGAGGTCGTCCGCGAGGCCGTGGGCGAGGCGCGCCAAGGTGTTCGCCGTCAGCGGGGCGACGACGAGCAGGTCCGCGGTCGCGAGGTGCGGGTACGGATCGGCCGGCGGCTCCTTCCGCGCGAGCGCCCAGAACGTGCGCGCCGCGACGAACCGCTCCGCGCCGTCCGTCGTGATCGGCGTGACGTCGTGCCCCGCGCGCACGAGGAGCCTGACCAGCTCGCAGGCCTTGTACGCGGCGATGCCGCCGGTGACCCCCACGAAGACGCGCGCCACGGGCACATTGTGCCCCGCGGCCCGCCGAACGGAGCTACTGCGCCTGAGGCGCGCCGTACGAGAAGGTCAGCTTGCCGCGCGCGATCTCTTCCATCGCCATCGTGAGGTAGTTCTTCGAGCGCGACTCGACGAGGGGAGGCGGCGCATCCTCGAGGCCCATGCCCTCGCCCAGCTGATGGTGGTAGTTGTTGATCTGCCGCGCCCGCTTCGCGGACACGATCACGAGCGCATACCGCGACGCGGGGTCGCCGTCGGTCGGCGTGTGCGAGAGAAGCTCGTCGATGCGCGGCTCGATCATCGACGAAGCATGGTACCTGCAAGTACGAGCTCCCTCTCGACGATCGCGGCGAGCACCTCGCTCGCGCGATGGACGTCGTCGTTTCGCACCATGTAGCGGAACCGGTGCGCCTGCTCCAGCTGGTGCCGCGCGAGCGCGATCCGGTCGTCGATCTCGCCGGTCGACTCGGTCGCCCGCTCGCGCAGGCGCCGCTCGAGCTCCGTGACGTCCGCGGCGATGAAGATCGTGCACGCTGCGGGAGACTCGGCCTGGACGTGCAGCGCGCCGTCGAGCTCGAGCTCGAGGACGCAGACCCGCCCGTGCCCGGCGATCCGGTCGATCTCGGAACGAAGCGTGCCGTACCGCTTGCGGGACACGTACTCGACCCACTCGAGGAAGCCGCCCGCGTCGACGCGGCGCGTGAACTCGTCCTCGGTGAGGAACCAGTACTCGCGCCCGTTCTCCTCGCCGGGGCGCTGCTGCCGCGTCGTCGCGGAGACCGCGACCTCGAGCTCCGGGATCCGCTCGACGAGCGCCCTGATCAGCGTCCCCTTCCCCGCGCCCGACGGGCCCGTGACGACGAAGACGGGGCTCGAGTCGCTCATGCCGGTCGCCGGCCGCGCCGCTGCCGGCGGCGGAGGCTCACCTGTGGTTGAACAGGTTGACGAGCTCCGCGCGCTGACGCTCGGAGAGCCCGCCCACCGTCTTCGACTGGCTGATGCGGCACTGGTTCAGGAGCCGCGCGGCCTTCACGCGACCGAACTTCGGCACGGCCATCAGCATGTCGAACACCTTCGCCGTCGAGACGTACTCCGGAGGGTCGAGGAGGATCGATTCGATCTGGACGCGGCCGTCCTTCAGGTCCCTCTTGAGCTGCGCCCGGCGCACCCGGATGTCGTTCGCGCGTTGGAGAGCTTCCATCCGCTGGTCGAGCGAGCGGGCCGGTGCCTGGGCGTGCGTCTTCGACGAGACCATTGAGCGCACGAGTCTAGCAAGCTACAAGCGCGAATCAAGCTGTACCGTTCGAGCCGATTTGCAGGTATTTCTCAGATTTGACAACAGCAACGGACCTCGCGTCGAGCGGGTTCTCGAATCCGCGGGCGGCAGCCTCGGCACGAAGCTCGTCCCGCACGCGCGACGGTGCGAACGGATCGGAGAAGAGGATCGTGCCCAGCGCGACGGCGCTCGCCCCGGCCGCGACGAGCTCGAGCGCGTGCACTCCGGTGCCCACTCCACCCATCCCGACGACGGGCACGTCGACGGCGCTCGCGCACGCGTAGACGCACGCGAGCGCGATCGGCCGGAGCGCGTCGCCGGAGTAGCCGCCGACGGCGCGGGCGAGGCGTGGTCGCAAGGTGACGGGGTCGAGCGCGAGGCCGCGGATCGTGTTCACGAGCGAGAGGCCGTCCGCCCCGGCGGCGACGACCGCGCGCGCGCCCGCCGCCACGTCCCACTGTGCGGGCGAAAGCTTCGCATAGAGCGGTTTTTTCGTCGCGCCGCGTGCGGCCGCCACGAGCTCCGCGGCCGTGTCGGGCGCCTCCTCGACGTTCGGGCACGAGAGGTTCAGCTCGATCGCGGCGACCGAGTCTTCGTCGTCGAGGACGGCGCAGCAGCGGGCGAAGTCCGCGGCTGCGAAGCCGCCCACCGAGACCCACAGGTCGACCTCCAGCGCGGCGAGGCGCGGGAGGTGCGCCGCGACGAAGGCGTCGATCCCCGGGCCCTGCAGTCCGATCGAGTTGAGCATCCCGTGGTCGGTCTCCGCGATGCGGACGGGCGGGTTGCCGTCGCGCGGCTCGGGCGTGATCGTCTTCGTCACGAAGACGTCGAGCGACGCAGCCACCTCCGGCGCCGCGAGCGCGTCGAGGCACCCAGAGGCGTTGAGGATCGGGACGCTCACGCCGCCTCGCGGAGAACGGGCCCTTCGAGGCAGAGGCGGACGTAGCGGCCGTCGCGCTCGACGACGCATCCGTAGCACGCGCCGTAGCCGCAGGCCATCGGGGCTTCCCGCGCGAGCTGGGCGCGCGGCACGAGCCGCGCCAGCGCGTCGAGCATCGGCTCCGGGCCACAGGCGAGAACGTCGCCGGGCTCGTCCGGCAGCGCGTCCGTGACGAGCACCGGGTCGAGCACGACGGCCGCGTTCGGGACGAGCGCGGCGGCCTCGGCATGGAACGCGGTCCGGAACCCGAGGATCGCCGGCGGCGAGCCGAGCTGCTCCGAGAGATACGGGAACGGGGCGATCCCGATGCCGCCGCCGACGAGCAGCGGCCGCTCGACGGCGAGGTCGAAGCCGCGTCCGAGCGGTCCCGTCACATGGATCCCGTCACCGGGGCGGAGCCCCGCGATCGCGTTCGTCCCCGGCCCGAGCGGCTCGATCAGGAAGCCGAGCTCCCCGGCGGGCGCGCTGCACAGGCTGAAAGGCCGCGGCAGCGGCCGTCCCGGCGCCTCGAGCATGAAGAACTGACCCGGGTCTCCCGGCTCGAGGCCCCCGCGGGCCAGACGAAGCAGCACGTACGGGCCGAACACCTCGACTCCCGTGATCCTCAGGAGCTCGCGCCGCATGCTCTAGGCCGCCCCGACGGCGGCAATCCGCTCCTGGAGCGAGAGCGTCGCCTCGGCACGCGCGTTCGCGATCGCGTGGACGGCGGCCGCGGCGCCGGAGACCGTCGTCACGCACGGGACGCGGGCGACGAGCGCCGCCTCCCGGATCAGGTAGCCGTCCGCCCGGGCGCCCGACCCCTGCGGCGTGTTCACGACCAGGTCGCAGCGCCGCTCGCGGATGAGGTCGACGACCGTCGGCTCCCCCTCCTCGGCGTCGGCCACCTTGCCCACCTCGTCCACCTCGAGCCCGGCGGCGCGGAGCGTCCGCGCGGTCCCGGTGGTCGCGACCAGCTCGAACCCGAGTCCCGCGAGCGCCGCGGCGATCGGGGCGATGCTCGGCTTGTCCCCGTCGCGGACGGAGAGGAAGGCCACACCGGCCGTCGGCAGCGGCCGCCCCGCTGCCCGCTCCGCCTTCGCAAACGCGGTCGGCAGGTCGGAGGAGGTCGCCATCACCTCGCCCGTCGAGCGCATCTCGGGCCCGAGCACCGGGTCGGCGCCCGGGAAGCGCGAGAAAGGCAGCACGGCAGCCTTGACGCTTACCTCCGTCGGCCGCGGGGTCCGCAGGCCGAGCGACGCGAGCTGGTCGCCGTGCGCGAGACGGCACGCGGCCTCGACGAGGTTCACCCCGATCGCCTTGCTCGCGAACGGCACCGTGCGGGACGCGCGCGGGTTCGCCTCGAGCACGTACACCGTCGAGTCGGCGATCGCGAGCTGGACGTTCAGCAGCCCGACGACGCCGAGCGCCGGCCCGAGCCGGCGGACGACGTGCTCCACCTCGAGCGCGTTCGCGAGCGTGAGCGACTGCGCGGGCAGGACGCAGGACGAGTCGCCGGAGTGGACGCCCGCCTCCTCCACGTGCTGCATCACCGCGGCGACGAAGACGTCTTCGCCGTCGCAGAGCGCGTCGACGTCGATCTCGATCGCGTTCTCGACGAACCGGTCGACGAGCACGGGACCCGTCACCGCCGCCATCGCGACGCGCAGCTCCTCCTCGTCGTCACAGATCCGCATCGCGCGGCCGCCGAGCACGTAGGACGGGCGGACGAGCACCGGGTAGCCGATCTCGCGCGCCGCCGCGACCGCCTCCTCTGCGCCCTCGACCGTCGCCCAGGGCGGGCAGCGGACGCCGAGCTCGCGCGCGAGCGCGCCGAACCGCTCGCGGTCCTCGGCGAGGTCGATCGCGGCGTGCGGCGTGCCGAGGATCCGGTAGCCGCCGGCCTCGATGTGCCGCGCGAGCCGGAGGGGCGTCTGGCCGCCGAACTGGGTGACGACGCCGACGGGACGCTCCCGGTCGAGCACCGCGAGCACCTCCTCGGGCGAGAGCGGCTCGAAGTACAGCCGGTCGGAGGTGTCGTAGTCCGTCGAGACGGTCTCCGGGTTGCAGTTGACCATCACCGCCTCGTAGCCGAGCGAGCGGAACGTCTGGACGGCATGGACGCAGCAGTAGTCGAACTCGATCCCCTGCCCGATCCGGTTCGGGCCCGAGCCGAGGATCACGACGCGCGGCGCGTCGCCGGCGGGCGGCACCTCGTCGTCCTCGCCCCAGGTCGAGTAGAAGTAGTTCGAGGACGCCTCGACCTCCCCGCCGCAGGAGTCGACGCGCCGATAGGAGGGTCGGATCCCCCGTGCGTACCGGGTGCGGCGCACGTCGTCGCCCGAGGTCCCCCACGCCGCCCCGATCGAGTCGTCGCCCCACCCGGCGCGCTTCGCGCGGCGGATGTCGCCGGTGCGGAGCTCCCGCTTGGCAGCCTCGAGCTGCTCGACGAACCACGGGTGCAGGCCCTCGGGGAGGTCGTCGATCGTCGCCCACGGCGTCGGCGAGCCTGGATCGAGCTCGCGAGAGCCGAACGCCTTGAGGAAGGCCTCGCTGAACGTCCGGCCGATGCCCATCGCCTCGCCGACCGACTTCATCTGCGTGCCGAGCGTCGTGTCCGCGCCCGGGAACTTCTCGAACGCGAAGCGCGGGAACTTCACGACGACGTAGTCGAGCGTCGGCTCGAAGCTCGCGGGCGTCGTCTTCGTCAGGTCGTTCGGGATCTCGTCGAGCGTGTAGCCGACGGCGAGCTTCGCGGCGACCTTCGCGATCGGGTAGCCGGTCGCCTTCGACGCGAGCGCCGACGAGCGGGAGACGCGCGGGTTCATCTCGATCACGCGAAGCGCGCCCGTCTCCCGGCTTCGGGCGAACTGGATGTTCGAGCCGCCCGTCTCGACCCCGACCGCGCGGATCACCGCGGCGGCCGCGTCGCGCAGCTCCTGGTACGCCTCGTCCGAGAGCGTCATCTGCGGGGCGACCGTCACCGAGTCGCCCGTGTGGACGCCCATCGGGTCGAGGTTCTCGATCGAGCAAACGATCACGACGTTGTCGGCGCGGTCGCGGATCACCTCGAGCTCGAACTCGTCCCAGCCGCGGATCGACTCCTCGACGAGCACCTGACCGATCGGGCTCTCGGCCAGGCCCCGCTCGACCTGGCGGTAGAGCGCGTCGACGTCGTCGGCGAACCCGCCGCCGTGGCCTCCGAGCGTGAACGCCGGGCGGACGACCGCGGGCACGAGGCTTCCGTCGAGGTCGTCGAGCGACTCGACGATCCGCGACTCCGGTACGGAGAGCCCGCAGCTCCGCACGGCATCGCGGAAGAGCTCCCGGTCCTCGGCCCGGCGGATCACGTCGACGCTCGCGCCGAGCAGCTCGACACCCAGCTCCTCGAGTACGCCGTCTTCCGAGAGAGCGATCGCGAGGTTCAGGGCTGTCTGCCCGCCCAGCGTCGGAAGGAGGGCATCCGGCTGCTCGCGGCGCAGCACGTCCGCGACGCCCTCGAGGTCGAGCGGCTCGATGTACGTCCGATCGGCGAAGCCGGGGTCGGTCATGATCGTCGCCGGGTTCGAGTTGACGACGATCGTCCGGAACCCGTCCTCGCGCAGCACCTTGAGCGCCTGGCAGCCGGCGTAGTCGAACTCGCAGGCCTGGCCGATTACGATCGGCCCCGACCCGATCACGCAGATCGAATGGAGATCGCGCCTAGCGGGCACGCAGACCCTCGACCCAGCCTTCGAGCACGGGCCACGCGTCGTGGGGCCCTGGCCCGGCCTCGGGGTGGAACTGGACGCTCGCCGCGCCGAGCTCGGGGAAGTCGAAGCCCTCGACGGTGCCGTCGTAGAGCGAGACGTGGGTCGCCTCGCTGCCTTCCTCGGGCGCGACCGCGAACCCGTGGTTCTGGCTCGTGACGAGGACGCGCCCGCTGCGGCGGTCGAGCACCGGGTGGTTCGCGCCCCGGTGGCCGAACGGCAGCTTCACGGTCTCGTGCCCCGTGGCGAGGCCGACCAGCTGGTGCCCCAGGCAGATGCCCAGCACGGGCACACGGCCGAGCAGCGACCGCACCACGTCGGTCTCCTCGACGAGCGGCGCAGGGTCGCCGGGGCCGTTCGAGAGGAGCACACCGTCGTACGAGGCGAGCTGGTCGGGGTCGCTGACGTGCGGGAAGACGGTCACCGCCGCGCCGGCGCGCGCGAGGCGGCGGACGATCGAGCGCTTCGCCCCGTAGTCGACGAGCGCGACGCGGAGGTCGCCCTCGGGCTCCGCGACGTACGGGGCCGGCGTCGAGACCTGGGCGACGAGCGCAGCCCCCTCCATCGTCGGCTGCGCCCTCACGCGCTCGAGGGCGTCGGCGACGGGCAGCGCCTTCTCGTCGGCGACGGCGACCGCGCGCATCGCGCCCTCGTCGCGGAGCCGAAGCGTGAGCGCGCGCGTGTCGACGTCGTCGAGCGCGACGACGCCCCGCTCGGCGAGCCAGAGCGCCCAGTCTTCCCCGCCCAGCCGGCGCATCACGACAGCCCGTGCATGCGGCGCCTCGGACTCCAGGCGGCCGTCGTCCACGCCGTAGTTCCCGACCATGGGCGCGGTGAAGCAGACGAGCTGCTCCGCGTAGCTCGGGTCGGTGACGGTCTCCTGGTAGCCGGTCATCCCGGTCGTGAACACGGCCTCGCCGAACGCGGCGCCCTCGGCCGCGACGGAGCGGCCCCGAAAGACGGTGCCGTCCTCGAGCAGGAGGTATCCGGTCGTCGTGCTCATACCCGCTCCGGCGCCGGCAAAGCCGGCACCTCCGCCGCTTCCCCGCTTCGGCGGCGGCCCAGCCGCCGCCTTCGCTCCCTGACCGGCTCCGTCGAGCCTACGCCGGTTGGGTCGCCTCCGTCGAGCCTACGGCTCATGCGCCGAACACCACCCTGCCGTCCGCCACGGTCCTCACGACGGCACCGGCGAGCGTCCGGCCGAGAAGCCACGAGTTCGCGGAGCGCGACCGGAACCCGTCCTCCCGGACGGTCCACTCGGCGTCGAGGTCGATCAGCACGAGGTTCGCCGGCTGGCCGACCGCGATCCGCGGCACCGGGAGCCCGAACGCTCTGGCCGGCCCCGCCGACATGCGCTCGAGCACCGTCGCGAGCGGAACCTCGCCCTCGCGTACGAGGTACGTGTTGAGCGCGGCGAACGCCGTCTCGAGCCCGATCACCCCGAACGGCGCCTCCTCGAACGGAACGTCCTTCTCGTGGCGGGCGTGCGGCGCGTGGTCGGTGGCGACGCAGTCGATCGTCCCGTCGACGAGGGCCTCGACGAGCGCGCGCCGGTCGTCCTCCGTGCGGAGCGGCGGGTTCATCTTCACGTTGGGGTCGAGCGAGCGGACGGTCTCGTCGGTCGCGCAGAGGTGGTGCGGGCTCGCCTCCGCGCTCACCGCGACTCCGCCGAGGCGGGCGCGGCGGACGGCGTCGACCGAGGCGCGCGCGGATAGGTGCTGCAGGTGCAAGGGGCGTGCCTCGTACGCCGCGAGCGCGAGGTCGCGCTCCACCATCAGCGTCTCCGCGATGGACGGCCAGCCGCCGAGCCCGAGCTCGGCCGAGACGGCCCCCTCGTGCATGTGGCCGTCGCGGGTGAGCGTCGGCTCCTCGCAGTGGAGGGCGAGCGGGCGCTGCGCGACCGCGCTGTAGGCGAGCGCGCGGCGCATCAGCTGGGCGGACGCGACGGGCTTCCCGTCGTCCGTGAATGCGAGGGCGCCCGCGGCGGCGAGCTCGGCCATCTCGGTCAGCTCCTCACCGCGCTGCCCCTTCGAGATCGCCGCCGTGAAGCCCGTCGGGACGAGCGCCTCCTCGCGCGCGCGCTCGACGAGCGCCTGCAGGACGGGTGCCGTGTCGACGACGGGCTCGGTGTTCGCCATCGCGACGATCGCGCAGTAGCCGCCCGCCGCGGCCGCCTCGGTGCCAGAGGCGATGGTCTCCTCGTCCTCCCGGCCGGGCGTGCGCAGGTGCACGTGCGGATCGACGAAGGCCGGTGCGAGGACGAGGCCCGCCGGAGCCGCAGGGCCCGTCTCGACCGCCGTCACGATGCCGTTCTCGACGGTGACCGTGCCCTGCGCGTCGAGCCCCTCGCCCGGATCGACGATCCGGGCGCGGATCGTCAGCGAGTCGCGCCGGCCATTTTGGCACTGGAGCACGGTTACGCGACCTCGAGCGCCGGCGCGGCGACGTGGAGGCCGGGCGCGGTGAGCAGGTCGTAGAGGACGGCCATCCGCACGACGAGGCCGGAGCGGACCTGGGTCGTCACGAGGGAGGCACCCGAGTCGGCGACGCGCGGGTCGATCTCGATCCCCCGGTTCATCGGCCCGGGATGCATGACGACCTGCCCCGGTCGCACCCGCTCGGGCGTCACGCCGTAGAGCGCGGTGTACTCGCGCAGCGACGGGACGAAGGCTGCGCCGGGCTGCATCCGCTCCGACTGCATGCGCAGGACGTAGACGACGTCCACGTCCGCGATCGCCTCGATCGACGTCGCCACCTCGCAGCCCGTCTCCTCGATCCCGCGTGGGAGGAGCGTCGGCGGGGCGACGAGCAGCGGCTCGGCCCCGACGAGGCGCAGCGCCTCGACGAGCGAGCGCGCGACGCGGGAATGGAGGACGTCCCCGACGATCGCGACGGAGACGCCGTCGAGGCGACCAAGGGCCTCGCGGATCGTGAAGAGGTCGAGCAGCGCCTGCGTCGGGTGCTGGTGCTTTCCGTCGCCCGCGTTCACGACATGCGCCTCGGTCGCACGCGCGACGAGGCCGGCCGCGCCGATCTGGGGATGGCGGACGACGACGACGTCCGGGTCGTAGGCGCCGAGCGTGAGCGCGGTGTCGCGCAGCGACTCACCCTTGTCGACCGAGGATCCGGACGACCGGAGGGTCATCGTGTCGGCGGAGAGGCGCTTCGCGGCGAGCTCGAAGCTCGCGAGCGTGCGCGTGGAGGACTCGTAGAACAGGTTCACGACGAGGCGTCCCCGGAGCGCCGGGAGCTTCTTCATCTCGCGGTCGAGCGTCCGCTCGAGGGCGCGCGCCGTGTCGAGGACGCGCTCGGCGTCGGTTCGTGTCAGGTCGGAGACCGCGAGCAGGTGACGGCGCGGCTCGGCGCTCACGACCGGCCCTCGGGAACGTGCTCGAGCAGGACCTGGTCGGCGCCGTCGGTCTCCTCGAGCTCGACGCGCACGCGCTCGTCGAGCGCCGTCGGGAGGTTCTTGCCGACGTAGTCGGGACGGATCGGGAGCTCCCGGTGCCCGCGGTCGACGAGCACCGCCAGCTGGACGCGGTCGGGGCGACCGTAGTCGAGCAGCGCGTCGATCGCCGCTCGGATCGTGCGGCCGGTGAAGAGGACGTCGTCGACGAGCACGCACGTCCGCCCCTCGAGCGGGAAGCCGAGCTCCGTGCCACGGACGAGCGGTTGCGCGCGAAGCGGCGCACCGCGGCCGCGGACGAGCACGTCGTCACGATGGAAGGAGATGTCGAGCGCGCCGATTGCCGGCTCGAGCCCACTCCGCTCGGCAACGAGCGCCGAGAGGCGGCGTGCCAGCGGGACGCCGCGCGTGTGGATACCGACGAGCGCGAGGCTCTCGACGTCGTCGGTCCGCTCGATCAACTCGTGCGCGAGCCGGGCAAGAGTCCGCGCCAGCGCGTCACCGTCGAGAATCACACGCCCCCGGACGGGCGCGGTCGAGCCGTTCTCCACCTCTGCTCCTTTCCGGCCTCGCTGGACCGGGTTAAAGGGACGCGTGCGAGTCTACCGGCCTCGCCTGACAGGGCGAGCCACACCATGACGAGCCGTCTTCACACGTTCCTCACGCGCCGTCGTGACGATCCTGCCGTGACCGGCTCGGAGACGGTTGCGGCGGACCCGCCGTACGCCCACGGGATCTCACGCATCGCGCTCGGGGTCGGCGGGCTCGTGGTCGCGTCGACTCTGATCCGCTTCGCGGTCGCCCAGGCGTTCACGACGCCCTGGATCGCTCCCGACGAGATGGTCTACGGAATGCTCGGCGAGGGCCTCTGGACGCACGGGACGCTGACGCTGCGCGACATCGACGCGCCGTACTACAGCCTCCTCACCCCCGCCCTCGTCGGCGCGCCGCTCCGCTTCCTCGACCTCGCGGACGGGATCCAGTGGGCGCGGCTGCTCCAGTCCCTCGCGATGTCGCTCGTCGCCGTGCCGACCTACCTCTGGGCGAGACGGCTCGCCACGCCCGGCTGGGCGCTTGCCGCGGCGGGGGTCACGCTCGCCGCGCCGGCGTTCCACTACGCGGGCTTCCTGATGACGGAGCCGCTGACGCTTCTCGTCGTCACGGTCGCGCTGCTGATGCTCGCCCGTGCGCTCGAGGAGCCGTCGACGTGGCGCTACGGCGTGTTCGTCGCATGGACGACGGCTGCTGCGGCGGTCCGGCTCCAGGCTCTCGTCCTCCTTCCCGCGTTCGTCGTCGCCGCGCTGCTCGACGCGGTCGTCGCGCGCGACCGGGGCCGCCTGAGGCCGCTTGCCCGCCTCGGTGTCGCCTCTGCGGCCGTCGTCGTCGCCGTCGCGTTGGTGGCGCTCGCGACGGGCGGCGACCTGAGCCGGCGCAGCATCCTCGGCGCCTACACCCCGGTCGGGGAGAGCGCGTCGGTCTCCGGCGAGGGGCTGGGGGAGATCCTCTGGCACGCCTTCGACATCGGGGTGCTCGGGCTCGGACTGCCCGTGCTCGCGTTTGCGGCGCTCGCCGCCCGCTCGTTCTCGCGCCGCGATCCCGACCCGCGGCTCCGCGCCTTCGTCTCCACCTCGCTCGGCTATGCGGGCCTCCTCGTCGTGCAGGTCGGGCTCTTCTCCTCGGTCTACCTCGGCGCGGTCGCGGAGCGCTACCTCGTCACGCTCCTGCCGCTCCTCGCCGTCGGGCTATGCGCCTGGATCTCGCGCGGCGCTCCGCGCGAGCGCCGCGTCGTCGTGCCCGTGTGGGTCGCGCTGATCGCGCTCGCGGCGCTGGTGCCGCTCGAGCAGCTGCTGACGCCCGGCGCGATCGTCAACACCTTCACCCCTGCGCCGCTCGCCGAGCTCGACTCCGAGACCCTCCAGCGACTCGCCCTCGTCGCCGCCGCCGTGGCCGCCGGAGCGCTCGTGCTCTTCGTCCCTCCGCGCAGGGCATGGATCTGCGCGGCGGTCGTCGGGATCGGCCTGGCGCTCGTCTCCGCGGACACCGTCCGGCTCGTGCGTGACGCCTCGGCGCACGAGGACCGGGCCGCAACGGGCTCCGCGCCGCCCGGCTGGCTCGACGACGCGGGGATCGACGACGCGACGCTGCTCGTGAACGGCGACCGCATCTGGACGTCGATCGCGCGTACGGTCTTCTGGAACCGGGCGGTCCGCGACGTGGTGCGCATCGAGCCGGCTGAGCTGCCGTTCCCGCCCGACACGACGGCCGTGTCGGTCGGCGAGGACGGCCTGCTCCGCACGGAGGACGGCAGCTCCCTCGACCGCGGCGTGGTCGTCGCCCCGGACACGCTCACGCTTGCAGGCGAGCCGCTGCTGGGCCGGCCACAGGGCGACAGCGACGTTCCCGGCCTCACCGTCTGGCGCGTGGAGCCGCCGGCCCGGGTCGTCCTCAGTCGTGTCGGCTTCCTGCCGAACGGCGACTTCGTGCACAAGGCGCAGATCACGGTCTACCGGTGCCGACCGGGGACGCTCGACGTGACGATCCTCGGCAAGAGCGGCAAGCCGGTGCGCGCCTTCGTCGACGGCATCCGGGTGGCGACGCTCGAGACGCCGGCCGGCACGGCGGCCGTGCACCGCATCCCGACGCCGCCGTATGCGAACGGGACGCACGCCTGCGGGTTCGAGCTCCAGACCCCCGGCTACGCGGGGTCGACCACGATCGTCTTCACTCCGCAGTAGCGCGTGGAGGCGTCGGCGGGCGCGCGCTCAGCCCGGGAACGGGTCGTCCGGCTCGGTGAGCGCCTCGATCGCGTCGCGTGCCGCGTCGATCTCCTCGGACGCCACCAAGAGACGCACAGGGACGTCTCCGTGTTGCTCCGGGTGCTCCTCGACGGCGCGCTCTAGCGTCGAGGAGATCCCGGCCCTCGTGAGGAGGGACTGGAGCTCCTCGGCCTCGTCGACGCTGCCCGCCACCGCGACCTGCACGAGCGCTGTCATGCCCCGGACCCTACATCCTCGGCCCGCTCGCGGCGCCCGCCCCGTGGGACGAGCGACGGTGGGCCGCGCTCGGGGAACGGCACGTCGATCACGTCGAAGTCGCGCGGGACGACGGTCTCCGCGAAGAGCTCGCGCGCCTCCCGTTCGACCTCTGAGCCGGCGTAGCGGGCCGAGACGTGCGTCAGCGCAAGCATCGCCACCCCCGCCTCGCGTGCGACGAGCGCAGCCTCGCCCGCGGTCGAGTGCTCGGTCTCGCGCGCCCGCGCGCGCTCCTCGGCGAGGAACGTCGCCTCGTGGACGAGGACGTCCGCGCCCGCCGCCGCCTCGACGACCGTCGCCGCGGGAGCGGTGTCGCCCGTGAGCACGACCGAGCGGCCGCGCCGTGTCGGCCCGAGCACGTCGTCCGGCCGCACGGTGCGGCCGTCGTCGAGCGTCACGTCCTCCCCACGCTGCAGCGCGCCACGCGCCGGGCCGCCGGGAACGCCGAGCGCGTCCGCGGCCGCGACGTCGAAGCGGCCGGGGCGCACGGCCTCGCGCAGCGCGTAGCCGAGCGCGTTGCCGCCGTGCTTCACCGCGAACGGCTCGAGCCGGTAGCCGTCGCGCTCCATCGCGTCACCGGGCACGAGCTCGACAACCCGCAGCTCGTAGGTCAGCCGGCCGATCACGACGCCGAGCGCGTCGAGCAGGCCGCGCGTGCCGCGCGGGCCGTGCACGACGATGGGGAGCTCGCGGCCGCGGAGCGCGAACGTCTTGAGCATCCCGGGCAGGCCGAGCACGTGGTCGGCGTGGAGGTGGGTGAGGAAGACGTGCTCGAGGTCGACGAGGCCCGCGTCCGACCTCAGCAGCTGCCGCTGTGTCCCCTCGCCGCAGTCGACGAGCAGGCGGTCGCCGCCGCGCCGGACGAGCGTCGACGCGGTGCCGCGCGACGCCGTCGGTGCCGAGCCGGCCGTCCCGAGGAAGAGCAGGTCGAGATCCACGGGCGCCGATCCTAGTCCTGGCCCCGTCGTCGGGGCTGCCGGCTAGCCGGGGAACGCGAGATCCGTGTAGACCATCTCCCCCTTGAACTTGCGGACGACCGGATCCCAGGGAAAGAAGATCGCGTTGCGCCATTCGAGCTGCCGGCCGGTCGGCTCGTTGTCGAGCCAGCGGCCCTCGTGCGTCGCCGTGACGACCGCCTCCTCGCAGACGCCCTGCGGCCCGATCACGATGTAGTCGAGGTCGAAGTGGATGTCGGGAAAGGCCGTGAGGAGCTCGGTGTAGAACCGCGTCGCGCCCTCGTGGCCCTCCCAGCGCGCGCCCGTGCCCGCGACCGTGTAGACGCAGTCCTCGGTCAGCGTCGCGATGAGGCCGGGCAGGTCGCGGTTGTCCTCTGCGATCGAGTGGGCCTTCCACAGCTCGCGGATCGCCTCGTGCTCGGCCGGATCGGCCGGCCGATGGAGCAGCTCGAGGATGCGTTCGCTCGCCACGACGACCTCCGTTCGGCGGTGGACCGGTGCGCGCGAGTCTATGCCGTCGGCTCAGGACGGGACGACGAGGAGCTGACCCGGGACGAGTGTCGCGGACGCCAGATGGTTCCGCTGCTCGAGCTTCCAGATCCCCTCACGCGGATCACCGCCGTAGCTGCGTTCCGCGATCGACCAGAGCGTGTCTCCCGCTTTCACCCGGTAGTGCCGCTCCGGCCCACCGGCACCGCTCTCACCGGCGAAGAGCGCCCAGAGAAAGAGCACTGCCACGACGAGGGCTCCGATGCGGACGAGAGTCGATCGAGCGAACATCTGTTCCCATGCTGCCAGAACACGTGTTCGATGTCAAGCAGCGAGGGACGCTTCGCACGAGCGTGGTCCGGCGCACGGGATTGGCCGCCGCCTCGAGTGTGAGCGCGAGCGTCTGCCGACCTACCGGCCTCGGCAGGCGAAGGGTCGCCGGGCGGTTCGCCTGGATCCGGAGGACGGCGCACGACGCTCGTCCCGGCGATCGGCGCGCCGCGAGCAACCGGCGCGCGCCCGACGCGCTGTGCGTGCCGGGGAGCAGGCATGCCTTCGCGGAGGCGTCCTCGCCCGTGCTCAGCCCAACCACCACAGACACGCGGCCGACCCGTACGCGTGGGCTCGACGCACCGAGGACGGCGCCGGCCGGGCGCCAGGGGGCCTGCGCGCTCGCGCAGGGCCCGATCGCGTCGCGCACGGCCTCTAGCGCCGGGCGCCGCGACCCGTCGACGCGCAGCAGGCCCGCCTGGAACCCGGTGCGCAGCGCGTCGTCGCGGAAGCCGAACAGGTTCACCGCGGCCACGTCCGGATCGCACTGGGCGGCGCGCACGAGTTGTGCGTAGACGGTGGCCTGGGTCTCCTCGTCGGTCACCTCGACGTTCTCGTCGCCCGTGTATCCGCCGAACGCCGTGGTGTCGACCTGCCACCCGATCTCGTCGAGGTAGAGCCGCAGCCCGTCCACGGTCGTCGGCTGCGGCGTCCCCTCGAACGCGTCCCAGAGGGCCTGCTTGACGCGGTCGAGGTTGACGAACCCGGCGTTCGGCCAGGCGTAGCCCCGCTCGAGCGGGTCGGTCGCACGGTTCGGGTACGGGTGGAAGCTGAGCCCGTCCATCAGGGGCCGGTCGCGGCCGCTCGCCCGGTACCACGAGCCGAGCGCCGAGAGGAACCGCACCGGCGACGTCGAGACGTTGCTGCGCGCGAACGGACGGTCGTTGCCGCGCGGCGAGAGGCCGACGCCGACGACCGTCAGCGTCGGGTCGACGGCCTTGAGGGCGTCGTAGCCCGCGGCGAGGAACGGCCCGAACGACGACGCCGACGCCGGAGCCGCGCCGGAGAACTGCGGGCGCCAGAAGGCGGGCTGGTTCGGCTCGTTGCCGACGACGAACTCGCGCACCTCCGGGTACCGGCGCGCGAGCTCCGCGAGCCAGGCGCCGAAGGCGTCGGGGCGCGCCCGACCGTCCAAGAGCTCGCGCGGCGGGTACGGGTAGGCCGCGAAGACGACCTCGAGCCCCGCGTCGCGGGCCGCCGCCACCGTGAGATCGAGCAGCGGCCGCTCGCCGAGGCCGAGGGGGTCGCTCGGGAGCCAGCGGACCGTGATCACCGTCTCCCGCATCCCGATCGACGCCATCTCCCGGTAGAGCGACGCGCCTGCATCGGGCGCGAACTTCCCTCCGTCGTCGTTGGCCCCGATGTCGGCGGCAGCGGCCGTGGACGTGCATGCGAGCGCGAAGACGACCATCGCCGTCACGACGCGCGCAACCCCCACCGACCCCATTCGCCGCAGTCCTCGCCCTCGCTGTCCCCCCCGCCCCGGCTTGGAGCGGGCGCCGATCCTAACCCATCGACGACGGGGGTCAACCCGTCACGGCGAGCACCGCGTCGAGGAGGGACTCCGAGCCGTCGCGTACGGGATCGGCGGCCGGCAGACCGGTGTCCCGCGCGGCCTCTGCGACCGCGGCCGCCGCCGCCTCTTCGACGAGACCCGCGGTGTTGAGCGCGACGGCGGCCACCCGCGCCGGACGCGCGGGCAGCGACATCCGCTCGTGCAGCTCGACCAGCTCGGGGAGGGATGGCAACGGGTGGCCCGGATAGCCCTCGACCTCGGTCGTGCCCGCCCGATGGCAGAGGACGAGCGCGTGCGGAGCCGACCCGTGGAAGAGGCCGAGCGTGACCCCGGAGTACGCCGGGTGGACGAGCGAGCCCTGGCCCTCGACCCACAGGAGGTCGCCGCCGCGACGATGCCCCTCGACGACGAGCCGCTCGGTCGCACCGGCGAGGAAGTCGGCGACCACCGCGTCGACCGAGATCCCCCACCCTGCGATTGCGATCCCGGTCTGGCCGGTCGGCACGAACACCGAGGCGATGCCGCGGGCACGCGCGGCCCGGTCTAGCTCGAGCGCGACGGTCATCTTCCCGATCGCGCAGTCGGAGCCGACGGTCAGCACGATGCGCGCCGGAACCTCCAGGTTCTCGCCCGTCGGGCAGTCGAGGCCCTCGGGCGGGCGGCGCAGATCACGGAGCTCGACGCCGTGCTCGTCGGCGAGCGGTTTCAGCTCCGGATCGTCTCCGAGCATCTGGTGGAGGCCGTTCTCGATCGCGAGACCGGCGCGGACGCACTCCGCGAGGATCGCGCGCCATGCGTCCGGGAAGCGACCGCCCTGCGTCGCGACGCCGACGAGCGCGACGCGCGGCTCGTGCTCGAGCGCGGCGGCGACGTCGCCCACGACGGGGATGCCCTGCTCTGTCTCGCCTGCGCGCTCGGAATCGAGGATCGCCACGACGTCCTCGCGCCGGTAGCGGAGGACGCCGCGCATGGTCTTGCCGTAGTGCGTGTCCGTCGAGAAGCCCTCGGCGAGGATCAGGGTGGGCTCACCCGCAGCCAAGGCCGGCCTCGTCGGAGGGCACCTGCACCCCGTCGCGGAGCACGGGGCCGGGCACGGGGTCGTGCGCGAGCAGGAGGTTGCCGTCGAGGTCGACGTGGTCGCAGAGCGGCGCGACGACACAGCCCGCGGCGATCCCGAGCCCCGACTCGATCATGCAGCCGAGCATCACCCCGAGCCCGAGCGCCCGGGCTGCATGGGCCATGCGGATCGCCTCGCGAATGCCTCCGGACTTCGCGAGCTTGATCGTGATGCCGTGCGCGATCTCGGCGCAGCCTGGGACGTCGGCGAGCGTGTGACAGTCCTCGTCGACGTAGATCGGCACGGGCGAGCGCCGGCGGAGCTCCGCGCCTTCCGGGTCGCCTTGCCGGAGCGGCTGCTCGACGTACTGGACGCCGAGCGAGGCGAGCTCGGCGCACGCGTCGAGCGCCTCGTCGAGCGACCACCACTCGTTCACGTCGACCTGCAGCGGCAGGTCGGCGACGCTTCGTACCGCGCGGACGCGCTCCACGTCGCGCCCGTCTCCGCCGCCGAGCTTCAGCTTGAGCCTCCGGAACCGCGCGGCAGCGCGTTCCGCCCGACGCGCCATGTCGTCGGGGTCGCCGAGCCACACGGTCCACGATGTCGGCGGCCCCTCGCGCGGAAGGCCGAGCACCCGCCGCACGGGCACGCCGAGCAGCTTCCCTTGCAGGTCGTGGAGCGCCGCGTCGAGCGCGGCCTTCGCGGCCTGCTCGCCGGGGATCTCGGCGAGGCGGTCGCCGATCTCCTCGAGCGCGAACGGATCGTCGCCGACGACGTCGCCGTGGCGCTCGAGGAACGCGAGCGCGGACGCCGCGGTCTCCTCGTAGCGCCCGATCGGCGCTGCCTCGCCGCGCCCGACGACCCCGTCGTGCGTCAGCGTCACGTGGACGACGTCGGCCCAGTCCTGCGACTCGCGGCTGATCACGAACGTCTCCGCGAGGTCGAGCCGGACGATCTCTGCGCGCACCTCCATCGGGTGCGAGCCTACTGCCGGCGCCGAGGGCCGACGCGGGAATGTGCTCGTCTACACTGACCGCTTCCCCGCGCCCGTAGCTCAGGGGATAGAGCGCGCGCCTCCGGAGCGCGAGGTCGAAGGTTCGATTCCTTCCGGGCGCATGGCGGCGCACGCTGCGTGGCTCACAGCCGGAGACGGAACGTCCGTGCGAGCGCCGGCCCCTCCTGCGAGGTGGCAACGGCGACCCGCGCCGTAGCGGGCCCGCGCAGCCGCCGGCGGAGCAGGAACCGCACCACGCCCCTCGTGTGTGGCCGAAGCTCGCGAGGCGCCCCACGCAGCGTCAGGCGCACGTGCGCGCGCCGGAGGGTGACGCGGATGGCACCACGGGCGAACGACTCGGTCACGTTCCCGCGGTTCGCGAGGACGAGCTCGAGGACCCGCGCGTGACGCAGACGGTGCACGCGAAGCTGACGGACGACCACGCGCCGCACGACGCGGCCGGGTGCCCGCACGACGACGACCACCCCGATGCGCACCCGGACGGCGACGCCGGCCCCGCGCACGGGCCGCGTGGCGAGGAGCACCAGCGCATCGTGGTCGCCCGGCTCCGTCCGCCGGGGGAGCCGTGACGCGACGGTCAGCAGCCTGCTCCCGCCGGGCGGGAGCACGAACCGCGTGGGGCTCACGGCAAGCCAGGCCGCTGCCGCGCGGTCGTGCCGCCGCGGCGCCACGTGCGGACGCCCGCGCAGGTCGAGCGAGAACCCCGTCCGGCCGACGTCGACGACGAGCGCACGTGCCCCCGGGTTCGCGACCCGCACGGTCGCACGATCCGTCCCGGCGAGCGCGACGTGCGCGGGCGTCGCGGTGAGCGCGAGCGCGGGCCGCGCGGCGCCCGCGCCCGCCGAGGCGGGCACGAGCGCCGGAGCGACCAGCAGGAGCCCGAGCAGGCGTCTCACCGACCGATCACCGTGAACGTGACGGTTGTCGTGTAGTGACCGGCGGGCACGGCCGGGAGCGGCGAGACGAAGCCGAGGCGCGTGTCCCAGACGTCTCCCACTCCGGAGCTCGCGGACACGGTCGTGCCGACGAGCAGGTCGGGCGCAGGGACGACCGGCACCGCAGCCATCGCCCCGCCGGCGAGCCCTCCGCCGATTTGACCGCCCGTCGGCGCGCTGCCCGCGATGCCGAGCGGGAGGTCGGCCGGGCTGAAGGCAGCGCGGTGCACCGTGAGCGAGTAGCCCGCCGAGCCGTTGCTCGCGACCGTGACCTTCTCCGAGACCGGCGCCGGCGTGCTCCCGGCCGTCGCGTTCCCGAAGCTGACGGCCGGCCGCTCGAGCGAGATCGAGAGCACCGGCTGGACGTCCACGTCCACCGTCGCGCCCGCCGAGACCGAGCCCACCGGCGGCGGCTCTGAGCCGCACACGGTCGCGGCGCTCGCGGTGTTGCGCGGCACCGGGGTTGCCGCGGAGAAGTCGGCGCCGTTGTCGTCGGTGTCCACGCAGCCGTCGAGCCCCCGTGCGGCGGCGGTCGTGTTGTCGATCGCCGCGGCCGCACCGGTGCCCTCGTAGTCCGCCGCGCCGCCGTAGCCCACGAGGTCGGCGACGGAGCCCGTGCTCGCGCAGCTGCCGGCGGAGGCGCCGCACGCGAGGAGCGTCGCGTCCCGGACGACGGCGACCTTGCCCCCGGAGACGGCGAGGTTCGTCGTGCCGGTGGCGTCCGCCGTCGGCAAGGCGGCACCGACCGCGCCGGACGCGAGCTGCACGAGGTAGTGGCGACCCGGTCCGACCGACCCGGCGAGCGGCGTCGCCTGCCACGTCGTACCCGCTGCGGACGCGTACTGGATCGTCCAGCCGCTGACGTCGACCGAGGCCGAGCCTCGGTTGAAGAGCTCGACGAAGTCGTTCACGAACGGTGCGCCGGCATTGCCGCCGCCGGCGTAGACCTGGCTGATGACGAGATCCGGCGACGCGCTGTGCGCCGCCGGGACGCCGAGCGTCGCCACGCCGACGAGAAGGGCGAGGAGGAAGACGACAAGGGCTCGAGGCATGGTGCTCCAATCGGTCGATGACGTGTCGACCGTCGTTGATACTTCGTTGTCAGCTCTGGCGATAGGGCGGATCGCCCCGCCGGCGCACAAACGGCACGAAGAGGACACGAAGACGTCCGATCCGGCAGACGGGCAGACGCAGGCAGGCGGACTAGAATGGCGAACATGACGCCGACGACCGACGACCCGCTCAGTCCCCATGCCGAGCCTGCCCCGCATCCGCAGGAGCACCCGGCCGCGCGCGGGCGCGGACGACGTCGCACGCACCGCTCAGGTCGCTGAGCTCACCGCGGCCGGGCTCACCTGGGTCAACGCCTTCGCTGCGGACCTGAGCACCGCTCAGACGCTCGCGGAGCGCTTCGGCTGGCACCCCCTCGACGTCGAGGACATCGTCTCGAAGCGCCAGCGGCCGAAGGTCGACGACTACGAGGAGGACGGGTACCTCTTCGCCGTCCTCCACTTTCCCGTCTACGACAAGACCGTCCAGCGGCTCAACGCGGCCGAGCTGGACGTCTTCATCGGGCACGACTACCTCGTGACGCTGCCGACCCGGGAGCTTCTCCCGGTCACCCGGCTGTTCGCGCGCTGCGAGAGCGACCAGGCCTATCGCGAGCAGCTCTTCGCCAAGGGCTCGGGGCGGCTCCTCTACGAAGTGCTCGACGACCTCTTCGACTACTGCTTCCCGATCCTCGACAAGATCGGCCACAAGCTCGACACGATCGAGGACGATATGTTCGAGGGCGCCGCCGAAGACGTCGTGCGCGACATCTCGAACGTGAAGCAGGAGATCATCTCCTACCGCAAGGTGATCAAGCCCGAGCGCTCCACCTTGCGCGTGCTCGAGCGCCGCGTCGCGCGCTTCCTCCCCGAGGAGCTCGAGCTCTACTTCGACGACATCAACGACGCGGTCGAGCGGATCTGGGACCAGCTCGACAACTACAAGGAGGTCGTGGAGGCGCTCGAGTCGACGAACGAGTCGGTCATCTCGCATCGCCAGAACGACGTCCTCCGCCTGCTGACGATCATCAGCGTGACGATGCTGCCGCTGACGCTCCTCACGGGGATCTTCGGCATGAACGTCGTCTATCCCGGCGAGGCGACGAGCACCGCCTTCTGGATCATCCTGGCGGCCCTCGTGGTCACCCTGGCCGGGATGCTCGGCTTCTTCCGCTGGAAGCGCTGGCTCTAGGAGAAACGGCTCGGGCAAAGAGCTCGAGCCGTTTCTCTACCGGACCTTTCCACTCGGTGCTTGGTCCTACCGCCGGTAATAGCCGACGCCACCGAACAGCGCCAAGACGATCAAGACGATGAGAAGAATCCAGAGCAAACTCACGAAGCTCACCTCCCTCGAATTCAGGTCGAGAACAGCGGCGGCGGCTCGTCGATCGGTCCCGGCCAGTCAGCTTTGTAGCCGTCACCATCACGCTCTCGGTCGGCCACGTCGCGGCCTGCTTCTCGAGAGACCGAGCCGGCCGCGGCCGCCTGCAGGTCGTCGGGCGAGCGTCCGACGGGGTGTTCATGCGTGACGCTCGCCCGCGACTCCATCCCGCTAGACGGTTGTCGTGCGACTTTCGGTGCGGCTGCCGAAGCCGCCCCAACTCGACCAGAAGACGAGTGAAAGCAACGCTCCGACACAACCGACGACCAGCAGGATCACACCCACAGCCGTGAGGTCGACGCCCGAAACCGATACGTCAACCGCCCAGATGAGGATCGCACCTGCCGCGGCCAGAATCAGACTAACGCCGATACCCATTCCGAACCTCCTACGGTTAGGTGGCCGGTCATACCCCGGGCGTACCGCCCTCAACCCTCCGCGGCGGCAGTTCATTCCGAAGACTTCGCGTCATCGATGCTGTTCGGCGCACCGGTGGTCGAAGTCGGTTGGGCGGGCACAACGTGACATGCGGGCGCCGCATCGGCGGTTGCGTTCGCAACTGGCGTCGAAAGTCGCGGCGGGGTTGGCGGTCCGTGTTTGGTGCGGCCCGATCCTTCCGAGGGAGTGCGATCTTGGGCATGTCGAACGACGGCGTTGGCCCGCGGGCGTATTCGAGTCCGGAGCATTCCGCTGGAACCGCGCCACTGCCTCGAGGAACGGGAACAGAAAGCCGAGGCCGCATATCGCCGGCTACGTGGCCAACGGGCGGTTCGCGCTCGAGGGCGCGGCGCACACCGCGAAGGTGTCGTGCCGGGGTGTCCGGCTGGCTGATCCGCACCGACCGAGAGTGGATGCCGGGCGAGGACGGGCCGGTGCATCACCGGCCGCCGGGCCCCCGTACTCGACAAGCCCTCGGAGCCTCGGGCTTTGAGCGGCTGGCTAGGCGACCTCGACCTGTGCGTCCGTCGACACGGCCGTTCTCGGCGCTCGACGGAGAAGAACGACGGCCGCGTCCTGGGTGTCCGCGTCGATCGACGCGACGATCCATTCCTGGCCACCCCGTCTGACGATCGCGCCGACGTCGGGCACGGTGCCCGGCGTTTGCCACTCGCTGGTGCCGTCGGAGAAACGGAGCAACAGACGGTCGGCTTTCACTGTCCCCTCCTCCTGCGATCCGGGCACCATTGCTCCCGATCGGTTGACGGCGTAAGGAGCGAAGCTGTCGATCGTCTCGAAATGTACTCCGATCCCGTGGCCCGTCAATTGGACGGGCTAGGCGGGATTCTCGTCGTGTCGACCGGTATTCGCCTGGAGTGCATCCCGAAGGGGCCGGAGCAGATCTGGACAGTGAGCGAGCACAGAGAGGATCGCGGCTTCCTCCCCCGGGGCGAGCTTCATCTCGTCCCAGTCTGCGTCGAGGGCAAGGCCGACGTCGTCGGCCAGCCGGGTCTGGCCGGCACGTTGAAGGCAACGCGCCAGCAACGCGACGGCGCTCGCCGACAGAAACACACCGGAGACGAGCATTTCGATTGGCTACTCCCCAAGCTGCGAGACTCGCAAACGGCCTCACCGGCCCGGCGCATGGGCAAGAGTCCACAATCTTCCCTGCATCTGGCACTATTTTGGTGTCGTCTCCGTGCGGGAGGCGGCGTTCCGCCCCGGAGCGTCGTTCCCAATCCCTCCCCCGAGGGCAGCGCGCTCCGGGGCGCATCCCGTTCGTGCCGAAGCGTCGTTCGGTTCTCGCTGGGCGATCTACGGCCGAGTCTGCTTGCGCGCGAGAAGTGCCGCGGCGCCGGTTGCATCGCCCAACGAGCGGCGTACTCTCTTTGGGATGCGGCGCACGTTCGTCGTGTTGATGATGTTGGTAACCCTCACCTTCGCGGCTGTTGCGACGTCGGGTGGCCGGAATCCAGTAGTCGGTACGTGGTCCGCGACGACGACGTGTGCGGGGCAGTACGCGGCTCTGATGCGCTGGCCCGGTCTGAGGAAGTACGCGGTCGAGATGGTCGTGGGCAACGGCTTCATCCCCGGCGTGCAATCGCCGGATCAACTCCAGGATCCCATGCATCCGTGCCGAGGTGCGGTGCCGCGAAAGCACTCCCATTTCTTCACGAAGAACGGGACGTTCGGGTCGCGCGATTGGACAGGGGAGCAAGTCGACGACGGCACCTACGCACTCAAGGGTGCGAACACGATCGTGATCGCCAAGGAGTTTCCCTCCGTGACATTCACCTTCACGGTTCGAGGGCGCACGATCAGGTTCGCGCCGCGCATCCCAAAGAGTTGCTCGACTTTCCGCTGCGCCTGGAGTCTCTCCATGGCGATCCCCGGCACCGCCTGGACGCGCACGAGCTAGATCAGCGCGACCGATCACAATCCTTCGCGCTGGCGCCACGTGTGCAGGGAAGGTGACCAGTCACATCGTCTGACCTGCGGGAACCTGCGCATCACCGTGCCCAACCTGTCATCGTGCGACGCTTCCCCAGCGCGCGCCCGCCGGATTTTCGGGTACCGGTCTGCTGCGGCAGTGCCTTCTGGCGGGTGCGCCCCCCTTCCCTAATGACTTGACATCGCTCACAAGAGGCGTAGATTCTCGCGCCACCGAGGCCTGGCGTCCGTGGGGGGCAATGGGGCCACTCGGTGAGCACCGGAGCCGCTATCGGGGAGAGCGGGGCCCCGGTGCGGACAGGGGCCGTCAGGTCACGGTCCTCCACATACGGCATCGCGTCGCTCCCGGGTCGATTCCCGTACCCCACGACACTGGGACCGCGAGCCGGTCGGCACCCTCCCTCGCCTCGAGCAGACGGTCGGCCACGGCCCAGCCCCGATCGGAGTAGCATCGAATGGGCGCGGACGGAATATGGGTCTGCGCTGGGGAGGTCGTGGGGGAAGGACGCCTCGCCGACGCCAGGCACTGCGGCCCCCGTCCGCGTCTACGACGCGAGCGACATGACCGTGGCGATTCTCCGTCATGCCCCCGACGACGCCTCCCCCTCTTATGCTCGACCGGTGTCGATTTGGCGGCGTAAGGCGCTCGAGGCGTTTCCCGAACTCGGGAAGGAACTGACAAGCGACGAGATCGACTCGACGTACGCGGCGTGGAGGGAGGTGCTCTTGCCGCTCGCAGCAGAAGCGCACGGTTGCGGCGACGACGAGCTGTTGAAGCGGATCTTCGAGTATGCGGCGTGGTCGGCCCGGCGTCCGGCGAAGCACGTGTGGAATGCAGTGGGAGTCGGCTTCTACGAGCACCTCTTCGAGATCTCGAGATCGGATGAATGGATGCGGCTCGTGGTGCGCCTGACACCACGCGACGTGCTGGACGACGTTTCCGCCCTTTGGGACAACGGCGCGCTGCCCGAGTCCGATCTCGCTCGGCTCCGCGCGATACGCGCAAGGCGCGACCCGCGCTGAGACTTTCCGACCCGCCGCGTCATCCGAGCCGTCCGAGCCCGCAGCTCCAGCGGCCGACGCCGTACCGGATTCGGTACCCGACAGGTAACCGAGCGTGATCCGAGAACGACGAAGCCCACCTTGCAGCGGGCTCCACCGTTCGGCCGGCCTTCGCCGCGACACGGGCTATGCGAGGCTGGTGAGCTACGCGGCCGTGGCCATCGTGATTCCGTACGCGATCGTCGTCCGGGCCGTGTTCGCTACCGCCTGTACGTGGAACTGACCGATGACCGCGAGCGCGTAGCCCGCACCGTTGACTTCCGCCCGCCGAGTCGTACCCTCTCGTGTGGGGAGAGCGATCCGTCTTCGGTCGCCTTCCGGGGTTCGCCGAGGCCGCACGGGGAGCGGCCTCGGCGTGATCGTGCCCGCCGGTCGCCAGGCTCCGTGACGCCGGGAAGTCCCCGCAGCAGCGGGCCGGACGGGCCCCCCGTCCGAACGGCTAGGCGAGTCTCGTCTCGTGGGGGAAGAACCGCGCGGCGGATGCGCCGATGCTCAAGCAATGTCGGATGAGGGTCGTATCGAACGGGGGACCCTCGGGAGAGGGGAAAGCTCATGACGGCGGCACAGTTCGAAGATCTGCAGACCGACGAGGCGGCCGAGGTGCTCGCCTGGCGGTTCGACGCTCTCTGCCGGTCGGGGTTCGACCTCGACGCGGCGGCCGTCCTGGCGGCGAACGTCGAGGTCGATCTTCACAAGGCAGTCGAGCTCGTCGGGCGCGGGTGCCCGCCGGAGCTCGCGAGTCGCATCCTGCTCTGACCGTCCCGGCGTCGGCCCCTTCGGCGGCAGGGTCCGACACCGGGACAACCCGCGTTCCCGGCCCTAGACAACGCGGGCTCTAGACTCCGCCGCGATGGCGGATCGCGGATCGTTCCACCTCGGGAGGGCGATCGACCCGCAGACCGGCGAGGCCGGTAGCGACGAGGTCGTCGTCGGCTCGAGCGACCTGACGACCCACGGCGTCATCGTCGGCATGACCGGCTCGGGCAAGACCGGCCTCGCGATCGTGCTGATCGAGGAGGCGCTCCGTGCCGGGATCCCGGCGTTCGTGCTCGACCCGAAGGGCGACATGACGAACCTCGCCCTCGTCTTCCCCGACCTCGCGCCCGCGAGCTTCAGGCCCTGGGTCAGCGACGCCGAGGCGCAGGCCGCCAGCGTCTCGGTCGACGAGTACGCCGCGCGTCAGGCGACCGTGTGGCGCGAGGGGCTCGCGGCGAGCGGCATCGGCCCGGAGCGGCTCCAGGAGCTCCGGGACGCCGCCGACGTGACCGTCTACACGCCGGGCTCGACCGCCGGCGTCCCCCTCGACGTCGTCGGGTCGCTGCGGGTTCCGCCGCTCTCCTGGGAGAGCGACGAGGAGGCGTTGCGCGACGAGATCCAGGCGACCGTGACCGGCCTCCTCGCGCTCGTCGGCATCCAGGCCGACCCGCTGGCGAATCGCGAGCACGTGCTCCTCTCGAACCTGATCGAGCACGCCTGGCGCGGGGGGCGCGACCTCGACCTCGGCGCGCTGATCGGGGAGATCCAGTCGCCGCCGATCCGCAAGCTCGGCGTGTTCGAGCTGAACCAGTTCTTCCCGCCGGCTGACCGCACGAAGCTCGCGTTCACGCTGAACGCACTCGTCGCCTCGCCGAGCTTTTCCGCGTGGGGCCAGGGTGGCCCGCTCGATCCACAGGCCATGCTGTTCACCTCCGACGGGAAGCCGCGGTGCGCCGTCGTCTATCTCGCGCACCTCTCCGAGGAGGAGCGCCAGTTCGTCGTCACGCTCGTCTTCTCGAAGCTCGTCACCTGGATGCGCGGTCAGGAGGGGACGCCCGACCTCCGCGCGCTCGCGTACATGGACGAGGTGTTCGGCTACGTGCCGCCGTCCGCCGCCCCGCCGCCGAAGAAGCCGATCCTCACGATCTTCAAGCAGGGTCGCGCTTTCGGGCTCGGGCTCGTCCTCTCGACGCAGAACCCGGTCGACCTCGACTACAAGGCGATGTCCAACGCGGGGACGTGGCTCGTCGGGCGTCTCCAGACCGAGAACGACAAGGCGCGCGTGCTCGAGGGGCTTCGGTCGGCGGCGGGCGGGACGGACGTCGCGGCGCTCGACAAGGCGATCGGCGGTCTCGGCAAGCGCCAGTTCCTCCTCGTCTCGGCACGCTCCTCCACCCCGCGCCTGCTCGCGACCCGCTGGGCGATGTCCTACCTCTGCGGCCCGCTCACGAAGGACCAGGTCGCGCGCCTCGAGCAGACGAGGGAGGGCACGTTGCAGTCTGCAGCCGGCGAACCGGCGTCGGGGGCCGCGGAGGCCGCCGCGCCCGCGCCCGAGCGCGAGCTCGCGGCCGACGAGTCGCAGGTCGCCCCGTCGGTCGCGGCCGGTGTCGCGGTCTCGTACCTCGACCCGGCGGCGCCCTGGGCATCCGGGATCGGCGCCGTCGCAGGCTCGACGCGGCTGCGCGCGTTTCTCGCCGCGCGCGTCGCGCTCCGCTACGACGACAGCGCCGCCGGCGTCGACGAGCACGAGGAGTTCGAGGCCGTGTACGGCCCGCTCGACGGCGCGCTCGACCTGGACAGCGAGACGCAGGTCGACTACGACGAGCGCGACTTCGCGACGTCGGCCCCTGCCGGCGCGGTGTTCGTCCTGCCCGGCGTGCCGGTCGAGAAGGACGCGTTCTTCTCGACGACCGCGAAGCAGATCCGCGGGCGTCTCGTCGATCGCCGCCCGCTCGAGCTGCAGCGGAATCGCGCGCTGAAGGTCGTGTCCCGGCCCGGTGAGAGCCAGGACGACTTCGCCGAACGCTGCGACGCCGCCGCCCAGGCGCAGGCGGACGCCGAGGCGGCGAAGATCCGCGACCGGCTCGAGGCGAAGCGCGACCGGCTCGACAAGGCGCTCGCCCAGGCCGAGCGACGGGTCGAGGAGCTCGACACCGATACCCGCTCCCGCCGCACGACGGAGCTCGTCGCGGGGGCGGGCGCCGTGCTCGGCGCGCTGTTCGGCGGCAGGCGGAGCACCCGCTCGATGGCCGGGGCGATCTCGAGCGCGGCCTCGCGCCGTGGGATGTCGGCGCGCTCGGCCGAGCGCAAGGAGACCGCGACGGCGAAGGTCGAGGCGACGAAGGACGACCTCGCCGAGCTCGAGCAGGAGATCGCGGACGAGATCGCCGAGATCGACGAGCGCTGGCGCGCGGTTGCCGAGGAGGTCGACACGCTGTCGATCCGCCTCGAGGCGACCGACGTCCGCGTGGTCGAGACCCGGCTCGTGTGGGTACCCGTCGACTGACCGCGTCGCTCGTCGCGACCGCGC
>DASSJV010000138.1:0-11452 GCA_035691005.1 Gaiella sp.
CAGCGCGTTGAAGACGACCGCGGAGAGGATCGCGCTCTGCGCGTTGCCGAGGGCCATCACGTTCAGCCGGTCGAGGGCGGGAAACGTGCCCGCGAACATCGCGGGGATGATCGCGAAGTACTTCGCGATGTCGTTCGCGACGGAGAACGTCGTCAGCGAGCCGCGCGTGATCAGGAGCTGCTTCCCGATCTCGACGATGTCGATGAGCTTCGTCGGATTGGAGTCGAGGTCGACCATGTTCCCCGCCTCCTTCGCCGCCTGGGTGCCCGTGTTCATCGCGACGCCGACGTCCGCCTGCGCGAGCGCGGGCGCGTCGTTCGTCCCGTCGCCCGTCATCGCGACGAGCGCCCCCTCCGCCTGCTCGCGCCGGATCAGCGCCATCTTGTCCTCGGGCGTCGCTTCGGCGAGGAAGTCGTCGACGCCGGCCTCGTCCGCGATCGCCTTCGCGGTGAGGGGGTTGTCGCCCGTGATCATCACGGTGCGGATGCCCATCCGTCGGAGCTGGTCGAAGCGGTCGTGGATGCCCTCCTTGACGACGTCCTTCAGCTGGACGACCCCGAGGGCGGCGGCGTTCTCCGCGACGACGAGCGGGGTGCCGCCTTCGCGCGCGATCCCGTCGACGAGCTCGTTCAGCGCGGCCGGGGTCGTGCCACCCTGCTCCTCAATCCAGCGGCGGACGGCGTCGCCCGCGCCCTTGCGGATCGAGCGGCCGTCGAGCTCGACGCCGCTCATCCGGGTCTGCGCGGTGAAGGGCACGAGGCGCGCGCCCGCGAGCTCGCGCTCGCGGAGGCCGTAGCGCTCCTTTGCAAGGACCACGATCGAGCGGCCCTCGGGCGTTTCGTCGGCGAGGCTCGAGAGCTGTGCGGCGTCGGCGAGCGCCTTCGCGTCGACGCCCGGAAGCGCGAGGAACGCCGCCGCCTGCCGGTTCCCGAGGGTGATCGTCCCGGTCTTGTCGAGGAGGAGCGTCGAGCAGTCCCCCGCGGCCTCGACGGCACGCCCCGAAAGGGCGAGCACGTTCCGCTGGACGAGTCGGTCCATCCCGGCGATCCCGATCGCGGAGAGGAGCGCGCCGATCGTCGTCGGGATCAGGCAGACGAGCAGGGCGACGAGGACGACGACCGGTTGTTCGGCGCCGGAGTAGACGGCGAACGGCTGCAGCGTGACGACCGAGAAGAGGAAGACGATCGTGAGCCCGGCGAGCAGGATGTCGAGCGCGATCTCGTTCGGGGTCTTCTGGCGGCTCGCTCCCTCGACGAGCGCGATCATCCGGTCGAGGAAGCTCTCGCCGGGCCGCGACGTGACCCGCACGACGATCTCGTCCGAGAGGACGCGCGTGCCGCCGGTCACGGCCGAGCGGTCGCCGCCCGACTCGCGAATCACCGGCGCCGACTCGCCGGTGATCGCCGACTCGTCGACGCTCGCGATACCCGCGATCACGTCGCCGTCGGCGGGGATCACCTCGCCGGCGGAGACGACCACCACGTCGCCCGCGCGGAGCGAGGAGCTGGGCACGTCCTCGCGCGAGCCGTCCGCCTGCCGGCGGTGCGCGGTCGTCTCCGCGCGGGTCCGGCGGAGCGTGGCCGCCTGCGCCTTGCCGCGCCCTTCGGCCATGGCCTCCGCGAAGTTCGCGAACAGCACGGTGAACCAGAGCCAGAGCGCGATCAGCCCGGCGAAGACGCCCGGGTTGCGCAGGAAGAGGACGGTGACGAGCGTGCTGCCGAGCTCGACGACGAACATCACGGGGTTCCGGGCCATGCGGCGCGGGTCGAGCTTGCGCACGCTCTCGAGCGCGGCGGGCCCGGCGACGGCGGGGTCGAAGATGCTCGAGCGGCGCGTCACCGGCCCAGGTGCTCCAGGAACGGCCCGAGCGAGAGGACGGGCACGTACGTCAGCCCGACGACGACCAGCACGACGCCGACGAGCAGCCCTGCGAAGAGCGGCGTCCCGGTCGGGAGGGTGCCGGCCGTGGCGGGGACGTGCTGCTTCCGTGCCAGCGAGCCCGCGAGCGCGAGCGCCGGGACGATCAAGAGGAAGCGCCCCCCCAGCATCGCGAGCGCCAGCGTCGTGTTGAACCAGTCGGTGTTGCCGGAGAGACCGCCGAAGGCGGAGCCGTTGTTGTTCGCCGCGGAGGTGAACGCGTAGACGACCTCGGTCAGGCCGTGCGGGCCCGGGTTGAGGATCGACGCCGTCGCCGAGTCGAGCACGACCGACAGCCCGGCGAACGTGAGGATCAGCGCCGGTACGGCGAGCAAATAGAGCACGACGAGCTTCATCTCGGCCGCCTGGATCTTCTTGCCGAGGTACTCGGGAGTCCGCCCGACCATCAGCCCTGCGATGAAGACCGCGAGGACCGCGAAGACGAGCATCCCGTAGAGGCCTGCGCCGACGCCGCCGGGGCTCACCTCGCCGAGCATCATGTTGACGAGCGGCACGGCCCCGCCCAGTGGCGTGAAGCTGTCGTGCGCCGCGTCGACGGCGCCGGACGACGTCCCCGTGGTCGTCGCCGCGAAGAGCGCGGAGGCGGGCGCACCGAAACGGACCTCCTTGCCCTCCATGTTCGCGCCGGACGCGCCGAGCGCCTGCGTCTGCGGGTTGCCGTCGACCTCCGCCCACGTGGCGAGCGCCGCGGAGCCGGCCCAGAGGGCGAGCATCGCGGCGAAGATCGCCCACCCCTGGCGCCGGTCGCCGACGAGCCGCCCGAACGCGAACGTGAGCGCGAACGGGATCGCGAGGATCCCCCACATCTCGAGGAGGTTCGTCAGGCCGGTCGGATTCTCGAACGGGTGCGCGGAGTTCGCGTTGAGCGGGCCCCCGCCGTTCGTGCCGAGCTCCTTGATCGCCTCCTGACTCGCGACCGGCCCTCGGAAGATCGCCTGCGTCGCGCCGGCGACCGTGTGCGCCTCTGCCGGGCCGCCGAGCGTCTGGACGACGCCGAGCCCGGCGAGCGCGAGCGCGAGGACGACGGCAAGCGGGAGCAGCACGCGTGTCGTCCCGCGCGTCAGGTCGACCCAGAAGTTTCCGATCGTCTCGCTGCGGCGGCGGACGAACCCGCGCACGAGCGCGATCGCGACGGCCAGCCCGACGGCGGCCGACACGAAGTTCTGCACGGTGAGCCCCGCCATCTGGGTGAGGTGGCTCATCGTCGACTCGCCCGCGTAGTTCTGCCAGTTCGTGTTCGTGACGAAGCTCACCGCCGTGTCGAACGCGAGCGCCGGCGGCACGCCCCCCACGTCGGTCGGGTCGAGCGGCAGGGAGCCCTGCACCCGCTGTAGGACGTACAGCCCCACGACGGAGACCGCGCTGAAGGCGAGGAGCGACAGCGCGTAGACGGTCCACGGCTGCTCCCGGCGGGGGTCGATACCCCCGAGCCTGTAGAGCGTTCGCTCCACCGGGAGGAAGAACCGGTCTCCCGGTGCGGTCCCGCCGCCGAACACCCGCGCGATGTAGGCGCCGAGAAGCGGCGTCGAGAGACACACGAGCCCGAGCAGGGCCGCGGCCTGCGCCCATGCCTGCCAGGTCATCCGAGGTGCTCGGGGGCGAGGAGCGCGTAGACCAGGTAGCCGAGGACGAGCACGGCGAGCACGAGCCCGCCGACGTTCTCGAGGCTCATCGACCGCGCCCGCCGTCCGGGAAAGGGGCTCGGCCGACGATCCGCGCGCAGCCCCCGACGAACGCGGCGGCGCAGGCGAACACGGCGAGCGTCACGGCGAGGAAGAGGAGATCGCGCACGACCCTGTCGTAGCTCGGGTCGTGCCGATCGCGGGCCGGTCTTGACGGCGCCCCTACGCCGCGCGCGGCGATCTTGACGCCGCGTTAGCGGTCGTTAGTCCTGGAGGGCGTTCGCGACCTCGCCGAGGAGGCCGACCATCTCCACGTCCTCATGGTGGAGGTGCTGCAGCATCGCCCGCTCCACGCCGGCCGCCTCGTACTCCCGCAGAGTCGCGACGACCTCGTCGAGCGTCCCGGCGATCGGCGGGGGCTCCGCCTGACGCCCGGTGATCGCGTCGATGTGCCCGAGCCGCTCGGCGACCTCGCCCGCGTCGCGGCCGACGACGCAGCCGGTCATCATCGAGAAGCGGAGCCGCTCGCGGCCCGCCGCCCGGGCAGCATCGTCGACCGCCCGCCGACGCTCGCGCGCCTCGTCGACGGTCGGCGAGACCGTGTTGTACTCGTCCGCGAAGCGAACGGCGAGCGCGACGGTTCGCGGCTTCGCGCGTCCGCCCACGACGATCGGCGGCCGCGGCCGCTGGAGAGGAGCTGGGCAGATGTCGTCCGCCGCGGTCCATTGCCGCGTGATCTCCGTGAGCTGCCGCCCGAGCTCGTCGACCCGCTCGCGGGCCGTCCGGAAGGGGAAGCCGTACGTCTCGTGCTCGAGCTCGTACCACCCGGCGCCGATCCCGAGCTCGACGCGACCGCCCGAGACGTGGTCGACCGTGACGACGTTCTTCGCGAGCACCGAGGCGGGCCGGAACGTGACCGGCGAGACCATTGTCCCGAGCCGGATCCGCTCGGTGCGGGAGGCGAGGGCCGCCAGCGTCGCCCATGCGTCGAGCGCGCCCGCCGGCTCGCCGCGCACGATCGAGCGGTAGTGATCCGAGCGGAACAGCCCATCGAGGCCGGCCGCCTCCGCGGCCTGGGCGAGCGCGAGCCACTGCTCCCACGTGACCCCCTCCTGACCCTCGATCATCAGGCAGATCCGCACGGGCCAAATCTACGCAGGTGGCGTGACCGGGCGCGCTAGCGGCTGCGACCGACGAGGACGTTGCGCTCGTCGCCGCCGCGCACGGTGCGCTCGACGACGAAGCCGACGCCTCGGACGTAGAGCTTGTGGTCGACGACGTCGGGCTCGAGCGGCGTCCACTCCTTCGTCAGGAGCGCATTGGTCGAGCGCACGGCCGGCGTGTCGACCGAGGCGTCGAGCGCGAGCACGCGGAAATGGTCCTCCGCATGGCCTTTCAGGAACTCCTGCCGGAACGCCTGGCCCACCCGCGGTCGCGCCGGCATGAAGACGCCGGCCTGCGCACCGTCCACCCCGGTCAGCCACGAGCCCTCCCGGCTCGTCACCCGTCCCGCGCGGTCGAGCTCCGCCGTGTCCTCGCCGAAGTACCAGACGGTCCCGGCGCGATCCTGCGCGTACCAGTCCGTCGTCCGCTCGGCGAGGCTGCCCGAGGAGAAGAGCCGGTCGCTGACGGCGACGCACCGGACGCCCGCGATCACTCGGGTCCGTCCCGTCACGCGCACGACGTCCTGCGTCGGCTCGCCGTCCTTCACGCCACGGTAGACGAGCATCGTCCCCGGGACGAGGGGGAACCACGGGTTGTCGACGCCGGCGACGAAGCGTGCCGGGTCGGGCGGCGACGCGCCCGAGGCAACGGGCTGGCTCCCGGCCAGCACGGCCGCGGCGAGCACGGCGAGCGCGATCGAGATCCTCGTGGGAGCCTCCTTCCTCGGAAGGATGGCACAGCTCGACGCGGCGCCGCTACCGGGTCTTCGTGCGCCAGCTCGTGAGGTCGAACTGCTTGTTGAGCGCCTTCAGCACCTCGCGCGCGATGATGTCGCCTCCCTCGCGCTCGAAATGCACGCCGTCCGAGGCGCGCACCTGGACGAGGTCGCCCGAGAGGGTCCGCATGTACTGCGTGTAGCCCCCGTCGTCTCCCGCGAAGAGCCGGTACGTGTCGATGTATGCGGCGCGGCCCGGCCGCTTCCTGGCTTGCTTCTCGACGACGGCGTTGACGACGTCGAAGCGGGCCGTCTGGTCGGGCGAGCTCGTCTGCGGGAGCCCGATCCAGACGACGAACGCGCCTGCCCGGTTGATCACGTCCATCACGCCGCCGACGCGGCGGGCGTACTCGCGCCGCCAGACCGAGCCGCCGAAGTCGTCGATCGTGACGCCTTCCGGCAGACCCGTCATGTACGCCTTGTCGTCGTTCCCGCCGAAGTCGAGCACGACGACCTTCGGCTTCCGCTCCTTCACCTGCTTGCGGATCTCGTCGAACCAGTTGAAGACGTCGGGCCGGGTCAACCCCGTCGCGATTCGCCCGTCGACGCCGCCGACCGACTGCATCACCGGGCTCGCACCGGCCGCGCGGATGATCGCGTAGCCGGGAGTGATCACGAGCGAGTCGCCCGCGATCCAGATCGTCAGCTTCCGCTTGGGCGAGAACGCCTCCTTCGCCGGCGGCTTCTCCGACGAGGGGCGACCGGGCCGAGGCCGGGCGGCCGGCTTCCTCGGCGGATTGGTCACGGGCAAGGCGATCGCCGTATGGATCTCGTCCTCGCCGGAGCGTCCGATCAGCGCCTGGACGCCCTTCCGGGGCCGGTCGAGCAGGAGCGCGTGGCTGACGCCCGCGAGGGGCCCGGTCAGCGCGAGGGCGACGTCGCGCTGCCACCCGTCCGACTTGTTGTAGGCGGACTTGTGCGCGCCCGGCGCGTTCAAGAGCATCCCGATCGCGAGCGCGAGCACGCAGACTACGAGCGCATGGCCCGCGCTCCACTGCCGTCGCCGCGGGCCTTCGTCGGCGGGGCGAGGCTTCGGCACGTCGCGAGCGGGGGGAAGCTGAGCCGCCTGCTCGAGGGTCCTCGTCTCGTCCTCCGGGAGCGGCGGGAGCGGCGGGAGGGGCGGCCTCGGGCGATCTGGCATCAGAACTGGAAGTAGATGAAGGGTGCCACGCCCTCGGGCCCCATCACGCTCGTCAGCATCAGGGCGAGCGCGAGGACGGTCGCCTGGCCGAGCACCGGGAGCCGCGAGAAGCGCGCCATCACGAGCCGAGGGATGCGCGCCGGCAGGTACTGCGAGCCGATCCCGACGGCGATCGCGAGGAGCACGCCGCTCGTGACGAGCGGCGACGCCTCGCCCCAGCCGGTGAAGAGGCCCTCGATCATGTCCCGGGCCGCGGCGAACGAGTCCGCCCGGAAGAAGATCCACGCGAAGCAGACGAAGTGGAACGTGATCAGGCGCGCGCGCCAGCGGCCCCAGGATGTCTCGACGCGCTCGACCGGCCCGCGGCGGTCGCGACGCCGGCGCTCCCACACGAGCGCCGAGCCATGGAGGCCGCCCCAGATCACGAAGGTCCACGCGGCGCCGTGCCAGAGGCCGCCGAGGAGCATCGTCAGCATCAGGTTCCGGTACGTGAGGACGCGGCTGCCGCGGCTCCCGCCGAGCGGGATGTAGACGTAGTCGCGCAGCCAGCGCGAGAGCGTCATGTGCCAGCGCCGCCAGAAGTCCTGCACCGACACCGCGGCGTACGGCGAGTCGAAGTTCTGCGGGAACGTGAAGCCGAGCAGGAGCGCGATCCCGATCGCGATGTCCGTGTAGCCCGAGAAGTCCGCGTAGATCTGCACGGCGTACGCGTAGATCGCGATCAGGATCTCGAGGGACGAGTGCTGCCCCGGGGTCGCGAAGACCTGGTCGACGATCGACGACGCGAGGTAGTTCGCGATCACGACCTTCTTGAAGAGCCCCGTCGCGATGAGGTAGAAGGCGCGGCTCGTGTCGACCCGGCGGGGGTCGCGCGGTGTCTCGATCTGCGGGATCAGCTCACCGGGACGGACGATCGGGCCCGCCACGAGGTGCGGGAAGAAGGAGAGGTACACGGCGAACTTCTCGAGCGTCGTCGGCTCGAAGTCGCCGCGGTACGCGTCGACGACGTAGCTGATCGCCATGAACGTGAAGAACGAGATGCCGACCGGCAACACGATCGACTTCAGCGAGAGCGGGAGGTCCATCCCGACGTAGGACGCGAGGTTGTCTCCCGAGGAGACGAAGAAGTCGTAGTACTTGAAGTAGCCGAGCACGCCGAGGTTGCCGGCGAGCGCGAGCACGAGGAGCGCGCGGCGCTGTGCCTGCACCCGGCTTCGCCAGATGCGGACGGCGAGCAGCTGGTTCCAGAGGGTGCAGCCTGCCAGGAGGAACACGAAGCGCCAGTCCCACCAGCTGTAGAAGACGTAGCTCGCGACGATGATGAACGGGCGCCACCGGTGCGGCCACGGCATCGTCAGCCACGAGAGCGGCAGGACGACGAGGAAGAAGAGCGCGAAGGTGGCGGTGGGGAACAGCACCGGCGAGGAAGCCTACGGAGGTCGCCTGCCGACCTGTTCGTGCTGCCGCCCCGGCTTCGGGCGGCGTTCGCGGGGCCGCCTACACAGCGGGGCGCTGCTCCACGGTCGCCTCGGGATCGTCCCCCGCGGGGGCGGGCGGAAGCCTGGTCACGGCGGTCACCGAGTCGCCTGCGGGGCTGTCGAGCAGCGTGTGCTCGACCGGCGGCGCAAACCACGCCGGGTCGGCGCGCGGCGCCTCCGGCGCGGCGGCGGCGTAGACCGGGATCACGGGCTCGCGCTCGGCGCGCGACGCGGCCCACTCGATGAGCGCGACGAGCACCCAGGCGCCGATCATCACGCCCGCGATCGCGACGGCGTCGAGCTCGGCGATCGCGGCCGCGGCCGCGACGGCGCAGAGGAACAGCCCTTCGAGGACGACCCGCGGGAGCTGCGGCCGCTGTCGAGCGGGCGTCTCGAGCGCGTCGACCCAGGCGTACGCGCCGGGCGGCACCGGCTCCGAGGCAGGAGACGGCGGGAGCGCCGAGCGCCGGTCGAGCGCACGCACCTCCGTCTGCAGGGCCCCGACCTGCTCGGACAGGCGACGGATCGCTCCCTCGAGGTCGTCGCTCACGAGAGCGGCTCCTCGTGCATCGCCTCGATCGCCTCCTGCGCCTTCGCGTGGACGCGCGCGCGGCGCTCCTCGAGCGACTCCTTCGGCGTCTCCGGCTCGGGCGTCACGGGCTCATCGGGCTCGGGCGACTCCGTACCCCGGGTCTCGTCGAGCTTGCGGCGAAGCGCCTCCGCGTGGTCGTCGACCGGCGGCTGCACGGACGCGGGAGGCGACGGCGCGTGCCGCGGGCGACGGCGCGCCAGCAGGCGCGCGAGCGCCGCGACGCCCACGACCCCTGCGGTCCACGCCACAAGCCTGCGCACGAGGGCATGGTAGTCCCGCTGCTACCCTTCCGCAGCTTCCTGCCACGCCGCGCGACGCCGTTCCCGGGCGCCGCACCACCCGGCGGGGCCGACTCAGACCGAAGGAAGGAGACAGGGACAGCGTGACCGAGTACGAGATTCTGCTGCTGCTCGACCCCGAGCTCTCGGACGAGAAGCAGACCGAGATCGTCGGACGGGTGAGGACGCTCGTCGAGCAAGGCGGGGGGACGTTCGAGCGCCACGACCCGTGGGGCCGGCGCAAGCTCGCCTACCCGATCGACAAGAAGGAGGACGGCAGCTACCACCTCCTGACCTTCTCCACCGACGCGGAGACGCTCGACGAGATCGGCCGCGTGCTGAAGATCGACGACGACGTGATGCGCCACATGGCGACACGTCGGCCCGAGGGGGGTCCCGCCGAGCCGGTAGCGGTCGGCGCCTCAATCGGCGACGATGCTCCGGCACAGCCCGTGGACGCCCCGGAGGAGGAGTAAGCAATGGCCGCCATCAACCGCGTCGTGCTCGTCGGCAACCTGACGAGGGACCCCGAGCTCAGGCATACGCAATCCGGGACCGCGGTCTGCAACCTGCGGCTCGCGGTGAACACGCGCCGCAAGGACGAGACCGGCCAGTGGGTCGACAAGCCGAACTACTTCGACATCACCGTGTGGGGGAACCAGGGAGAGCGCTGCGCGCAGTACCTCTCGAAGGGCCGCCCCGTCGCGATCGACGGCCGGCTCGAGTGGCGTGAGTGGGAGACCCCGGAGGGCAACAAGCGCCAGGCGGTCGACGTCGTGGCCGACACCGTCCAGTTCCTCGGGGGCCGCGGTGACGGCGAGGGCGGGAGCGGCGGCGGGTACATCCCGGCCGACGCGAGCGCGGCGCCCGCAGGCGACTTCCCGACGTCCCCGACCGACGACGACATCCCCTTCTAGGAGGCCACATGGCTGCGAAGACCCAGACGCGCAAGCGCCCGGGCCCCGGGGCGACCGGTGGCCGGCGCAAGAGCTGTCACTTCTGCAAGGACAAGGTGCTGGAGGTTGACTACAAGAACGTCAACCAGCTCCGGCGCTACGTCTCGGAGAAGGGCAAGATCCGCAACCGCCGCATCACCGGCGCATGCCGCCGCCACCAGCGGCAGGTCGCCGTCGCGGTGAAGCGCGCACGTGAGATGGCCCTGCTCCCGTACGTCCAGGAGCAGTGATGGAGGTCATCCTCACCCACGACGTCGAGAAGCTCGGCCTGAAGGGCGACGTCGTCGACGTGAAGCGTGGCTACGCGCGCAACTACCTCCTCCCGCGGCGGCTCGCCGAGGTCGCGACCGCGGGACGCGTCGCCGAGCTGCGGCGCATCGATGCGGAGCGCGCCCGTCACGAGGCCAGGACCGCGGAGCATGCCGAGGAGATCGCCTCGACGCTGACGAAGACCGTCCTCCGCTTCGAGGTGAAGGCGGGCCCGACCGGGGCGCTCTTCGGCTCCGTCACCCCGACCGACGTCGCCGAGGAGCTGTGGCGCACGCGGAAGATCCGGGTCGACCGGCGGAAGATCGAGCTGGACGTGATCAAGCGGATCGGCCGCTTCTCGATTCCGGTCCACGTCTTCGAGGGTGTCACCGCCGAGGTGAAGACCCTCGTCGTGCCCGAGGGCGGCGAGCTGCCGCCCGAGGAGGAGCTCGCGGCGCTCGAAGCCGCCGAGCGGGCCGAGGCCGAGGCCGAGGCCGCGGCGCACGAGGAGGCTCTCCGCGAGACGGAGGCCGCGATGGCGGCCGAGGACGAGCTGCGCGCCGCCGTGGAGGCGGAGGCCGAGGCCGACGCGGACGCCGGGGCCGGCGTGGAGGCCGACGAGCCCGCCGTGGACTCCGAGGCCGCGGGTGAGTCGCCCGAAGAGGAATAGCGACGACGGGAGGGCCGATGCCCTCCCGTCTTCTTTCCACGACGTTCTTCACAGCGCGGGGCGCCGCGGTGGACAACCGGCGGAAGTTCTCGCTCCGAGCGGACGCCGGCTCGCGAACAACTCGCCCTCATCTGTGGACAGGTGGGCCGGCACCTGTGGGCATGTCGTCCGGCGTGTTGGCGAGAATGGGAACATATGTTCTAATCCGCTGCAACCCGGACACTCCCCATGGCGCATTTTGTGGATATGGCGATTTTCGACACGGCACCGTGGGCCGTGTTTGATGGCGCGCCGTGAGCACGCTCCAGGCACCCGCAGCGACGCCGCTCGTCCCGCCGCAGAACCTCGAGGCGGAGGAGTCGGTGCTCGGCGCGATGCTGCTCTCCGAGACGGCGATCGGCTCGGTCACCGAGATCCTCGACGCGTCGCAGTTCTACCGGGCGTCGCACGGGACGATCTTCCTCGCGTGCCTCGAGCTCTGGAAGAAGGGCGAGCCGGTCGACGCGATCACGCTCGTCAACGAGCTCGAAGAGCGCGGTGCGCTGGAGTCGGTCGGCGGCAGCGCGCGCATCGCCGAGCTCGCGGCGCT
>DASSJV010000139.1:0-23590 GCA_035691005.1 Gaiella sp.
GAGGCCCTCGAGCCCGACGAGTTCGTCGAGCTCACGGAGAGGCTCGTGCCGTGAGCGAGTGGCAGATGCTCGAGGCGCCGGCGAAGCTCAACCTCGCGCTTGTCGTGGGCCCGACCCGCACGGACGGGAAGCACGAGGTGGCGACGGTGCTCGAGCGGCTCACGCTCGCCGACGCCGTCGCGGTGCGGCGCGCGCCGGAGACGCGCGTGACGGGGTTCGAGGGGGACACCCTCGTGCGCGCGGCATTCGACGCACTCGAACCGTTGTCCGGCGCGCGGTTCGAGGCACGGATCGAGAAGCGGATCCCGGTGGCGGCCGGGCTCGGCGGCGGCTCGAGCGACGCCGCCGCCGCGCTCCGCCTGGCGAACGGCCTGCTCGACAGCCCGCTGCCCCCCGCCGAGCTCCACGCGGTCGCCGCCGGGCTCGGCGCCGACGTCCCGTTCTTCCTCCACGCCGGGCCGCAGCTCGGCATCGGGGACGGCTCGACGCTCACGCCGGTCGCGCTCCCTCGGGACTACGCAGCTCTGCTCCTGCTCCCAGCGGGCGCCGCGAAGTCGTCGACCGCGGACGTATATGCGGCATTCGACGCGCGCAATGGGGAGGCGGGCTTCGAGGAGCGCCGCGAGGCCCTGCTGGCCGCCAGCGCCCGTCTCGCCTCGCGCGACGACCTCGCCGACCTCCCACCGAACGACCTCGCCTCGTCGCCGTTCGCCGCCGAGCTGCGAGACCTCGGGGCGTTCCGCGCGGACGTCACCGGGGCCGGCCCTGTCGTCTACGCGCTGTTCGCCGATCGCGACGCGGCGGGCCGTGCGCGAGCCGCCCTGGAAGGGCGGGCCGCGGCGCTCTGGCTCGCAGAACCCGCCTGATACCTTCACGTTCGATGGGCGATCAGTACGTCCTCGAGCACCGCGAACGGCGCCTGACGCGGCGCCTCCGCCAGAATCGCCTCCGCATCGCGCTCGCGATCGCGGCGGCCGAGGCGATCCTCGTGATCGCCGGCGTGATGCCGTGGTGGCTCGTCGTCCTGCTCGCACTCGGCGCCGTCGCGGCGTACGCCGCGTGGGGCAGGGAGCACGCGAACGCAGACGTGCGCGTCCTCACGTGGACGGCGGCCGTCTCGCAGCTCCTCGTCGTGCTCGTCCCCGTGCTCGCGGGCGCGCTCGTCGTCCTCGCCGCGGTCGCGGTCGTGCTTCTCGCCGGAGTCGTCCTCGCGGCAATCTTGCTCGACCGTCGGTAGCCCGGCGCCTGCGGGATACACTCCCGGTCCCTTGATGGGGCGTGGCCAAGCGGTAAGGCAACGGGTTTTGGTCCCGTGATCCCAGGTTCGAATCCTGGCGCCCCAGCCATCGTCAACCCGTGATGCCGACGACCCTCGCTGCAGTCGTGATGGCCGGTGGGCTCGGAACGCGCATGCGCTCCTCGCTCGCGAAGCACCTGCACCCGCTGCTCGGGCGGAGGATGGTCGACTGGGTGCTCGCCGCCGCCGCACCGCTGGAGCCCGATCCGCTCGTCGTCGTCGCCTCGCCCGAGACGGCGAAGGCCTTCGCGGGGCCCAGGGTCGCGATCCAGGCGCGGCCGCTCGGGACGGGTGACGCCGTACGCGCTGCACGCGACGCGCTCGGCGGCGCGGACACGGTGCTCGTGCTCTCCGGGGACACGCCGCTCCTGACGACGAACTGCCTGACCGCGCTCGTTCGGGCCCACCGGGAGGCGGACGCTGCCGCGACGGTCCTCTCGTTCGTGCCCGAGGACCCGCGGAGCTACGGCCGAATCGTCCGGGGGAAGCACGGAGGAGTGGTCGCGATCGTCGAGGCAGTCGACGCGACCGAGGAGCAGCTCGCGATCGACGAGGTGAACTCGTCCATCTACGCCTTCCGCGGCGAGGCGCTCTGGCCGGCGCTCGAGCAGCTGACGGCGCACAACGCGCAGGGCGAGCTCTACCTCACCGACGCCGTACGCGCGATCGCCGACGCGGGCGAGCGTGTGGCGGTGCACGTGGCCGACGACCCGCGCGAGACCGAGGGCGTCAACACACGCGTCGAGCTCGCCGCCGCGACGATCGTCCTTCGCGACCGGATCAACGAGGCGCACATGCTCGCCGGCGTGACGATCGTCGACCCGGGCTCGACCTGGATCGACCCGACGGTGACGCTCGAGCCCGACGCGGTCGTGCACCCGTTCACCGTGCTCCGAGGGGCGACGGCCGTCGCCGAGGGCGCGGAGGTCGGGCCGCACGTCGTCGCGATCGACGCGGCTATCGGGGCCGGCGCGCTCGTGGGACCGTTCTGTTACCTTCGCCCCGGCACCGTGCTCGGGGCATCCTCCAAGGCAGGCACCTTCGTCGAGCTCAAGAACACGTCGCTCGGCGAAGGCACGAAGGTGCCGCATCTGTCGTACATGGGCGACGCCGAGATCGGCGACCGGACGAACGTCGGCGCCGGCGCGATCACGGTCAACCTTCCCCACGGCGGCGGGCCGAAGCAACGGACCGAGATCGGTCGTGACGTCAGGGTCGGTGTGGACACTGTGCTCGTTGCACCGGTCACTCTCGGAGACGACGCGTGGACGGCCGCAGGTACGGTCGTAACCGACGACGTCCCCGAGAACGCGCTCGTGGGATTTCCGCCCAGACAGGTCGTCAAGGAGGGGCGTGGTGGACGCAGGGACGATTGAGCAGGCGCTGCCCGGCCTCGACCCCTCTTCCGTGGAGCCGTCGTTGAAGCCCGGCCACGCGATCCCGCTGACGCCGCAGAAGCGGCTGATGGTCTTCTCGGGTCGGTCCCACCCAGTGCTCGCGGAGCGGATCGCCGAGCGCCTTGGCGTCGACCTTGGCGAGATCGAGCTGAAGACGTTCGCGAACGACGAGACGTACGTGCGCTACTGCGAGTCGATCCGCGGCGCGGACGTGTTCATCGTCCAGACCGGCTCGCCGCCGGTCGACCAGCACCTGATGGAGCTCCTCCTGATGATCCAGGCGGCGAGGCTCGCCTCGGCGAAGCGGATCACGGCGGTCATCCCGTGGTTCCCGTACTCGCGGCAGGACCGCAAGGCGAAGCCGCGGGAGCCGATCTCCGGACGTCTGGTCGCCGACATGCTGCAGCTCGCCGGCGTCGACCGGCTGCTCACGATGGACCTCCACGCGGGGCAGATCCAGGGCTTCTTCACGATCCCGGTCGACCACATGACCGCGCAACAGCTCTTCGCGCGGCACTTCCGCGACCTAGGCTTCCACGGCGAGGGCGTCGTCTCGGTCGCGCCTGATGCGGGCCGTGCCAAAGTCGCGGTGCGCTTCGCCGAGATGCTGGAGGCCGAGTTCGCGGTCATGCACAAGACGCGCCCTGCCCATGAGCAGGCTGCGATGACGGAGGTGACCGGACGCGTCCGCGACCGAGTCTGCATCGTCGGCGACGACGTGACGACCACCGGCGGCACACTGATCGCGGGCGCGCGGGCGCTCCGCGAGCACGGCGCACGCGAGGTGTGGGTCTATGTCACCCATGCGCTGCTCAGCCCGGAAGGTCTGAAGCAGCTCGCCGGCGCTGAGGACATCACCGGGATCGTCGTCACCGACACGGTGCCGATCGATCCCCGCGAGCAGCCCGAGAACCTCACCGTGCTGACCGTCTCGTCGCTTCTCGCGGAGACGATCATGAACGTCTTCTCCGACGACTCCGTCTCCGCGATCTTCGGCGGCGAGAACCAGCTCTTCTAGCGAAGCTTCTGCAGAGAAGGGCCGGGGGCGGTGTGCCGGCGCCGCCGGGCCGACCACCGCCACTCCCGAACCTCTGACGAGAAGATGCGCGGGCGGGTCGAAACTTGCGCGTTCGCGCGAAGTTCCCCCGAACGGGGTAGGCCACGCGTCCTGACCAAGACGAGCTCGAGATCGAGCCTCGAAGACCACCGACACCCGCCTGTCGGCCGGTGCCTGTTCTCCGCAGGCACGTCCGCAAGAACCCCGATGCCCGCGCTCGGCCCCCTTCCTACCCTCGAGGAGAAGGAGGTGGATCCATGCAGCATCGGCGTGAACCGATCACGACCGGCCCGCGACTGACGGGGACGACGGAGCGGGTGGTTCTCGTCGTCGCGACGGCGCTCATGCTGGGAGGCGCGCTCTTGATGCTCGCAGACGTCATCGGTGCCGGGATCGCGATCCCACTGATTGCCGTGGGCCTTGCGCTCGTGGCGATCGACGGGCTGAACCGGCGGAGAGGACGCTGAGAGCAGGAGTGCAGGAAGCACCGACCTACGAGCGACGGCCGAGCGGTCCGACTCGGCCGTCACTATCAGGACATGCCAGCGCCCGTGATCGAGGTCCGCCTCGACCCCCCGTTGCTTCGTGGGCTCCGTGCTCGCGCCGACCTCGAGGGGGTGAGCCTCAACGAACTCATCCGGCGACTGCTCGCGGAGGGGCTGAAGCGCGAGCGGGAGGCCGGAGGGCTGGGTGCCGCCGGACCTCCGCCCACGGCGAGTGATCGCGTCGAGGGCGACCCATCTCTCCGTCGGAGCGCGTAAAGGCAAGAGGTCCCCGTGTTTTCGGGAGCACTCGGGCCGTACGCGGGACATTGGATTCACCGACCCAGACGGGCGAACCTGCGCGCATCGAGCGCGACACGACCTCGGCAGCGATGCGCCTGGACGACGTTGCAGACCTGCTCGACGAAGTCCGCCTCTCTTAGCGGCCCGGCCGCGTTGGCTCGCACCACGTGAGGCGGCCGGCTCTCGGTGGTCCGCGAACGGCGTGGGCGTGGTGGCGCTCACTGTCCTGCTCGACCGCGTCGGGCGCCGACCCCACCGCTCTTCGCCGGGTTCGCCGGCGGGATCGCCTTCGCGCTCCTCGCTCGCTGGCAGCTCGATCTGCCGCGGCCGGCGACGGTGCACTCCCAGGCGGTGATCGGTGTCACGGTGGGTGGGTGCCTCCAGTCGTCGATGCTCGCGGGAGGTCGCCTCGAACGGCGTGGCCCTCCTCCTCGTGTGCGTCGCGACGCTCGCGCTCAGCGTGCTCTCGGGGCTCGCGCTGTCGCGATTGATGCCGGTCGGCCAGGCGACCTCGTCGTTCCGGATGATCGCGGGCGGCGCCGCGGGGATCATCTCGATCCGCCGCGAGCTCGGTGCCGACGAGCGGCTCGTGGCTGTGCTGCACGCGGGCTGTCGAGCGGCTCCGACCCGAGCCCGCTCTAGGCGTTCGCGTCGAGCAGGTCGTCGAGGACGTCGCCGAAGCGGGCGACGAGGGAGACGTGGCCCTCGTCGGGGAGGATCCGCCGGCGCGCGCCTGGCACGTTGTCGGCGAGCCACTCCCCGTGAGCCGGTGGGACCATCGCGTCGTGCAACCCCTGCCAGACCGTCACCGGGACGGTCACCGCGTCGAGGGCGAACCCCCAGTCGCGGGCAAATGCGAGGTCGTCGTCGAGCCAGCCCCACGGGCCCGCCGAGATCGACGTCCGCTCGAGCAGGGCGAGGAACTCCGCGAATGCGCCCGTCAGCGCCGCGCGATCGACGTCCGTGAGCAGGGTCCCGAGCCCGGCGGCGACCGTCTCCGCGGTGACGTCGACCCGCTCGACGACGAGAGGCTCGAGGAAGCGGAGGAGCGCCTCGGGCCCCCGCTGGGCCGCGGCGAACTCGTCGAGGTTCTCCTGGGCCATGCCCTCGAGCCAGTCGAGCCCCGCCGCGTCCCACGGGGCGATTCCGGCGAGGGTCGCGGCCGACGTGACGCGCCCGGGGAGCAGCGCGGCGCAGGCGAGCGCATGCGGGCCGCCGCCCGACCAGCCGACGACGTGCGCCCGCTCGACCGCGAGCGCGTCGAGCAGGGCCGCCGTATCGGCGGCGCAGTCCGCGACCGAGCGGCCCTCGAGCCGGGTCGAGCCCGCGTAGCCCGGCCGCGAGTACGTCACGAAGCGCGTGCCCCGGGTCAGGGCCGCGTCGACGAGGGGCGCGAACGGGATGCCGGCGCCGGGCGTCCCCATGTGCAGGAGGACTGCCGGTGAGCCGATGTCGCCGGCGCTCCAGCCTTCGAGGCGGCGTCCGTCTGCGAGGTCGATGGAGATCGGCCCGTCGGCCACGGCGCGAGCGTACTCCACCTCGGAGGCTCCGCTACCATGGTGCGCCGATGTCGAGCGAACGGGTCACGTTGCAGGTGTCCGAGCGCGGGGCCGACCAGCTCGGCTCGCGCCGCGTCAGGCGGCTCCGGAAGGAGGGCCTGATCCCGGGCGTCCTCTACGGCAAGGGGCACGCGCGCGCGTTCGTGGTCGGCGAGCGCGAGCTCCGCGCTGCGCTGACCGGCGCGTCGGGGCTGCACGCGATCCTCGACGTGGTGATCGAGGGCCAGAAGACTCCACATCACGCGGTGCTCAAGGAGTACCAGCAGCATCCGATCCGCGGGACGCTCACGCACGTCGACTTCCACGAGGTGCGACTCGACCAGCCCATCCAGGCGACGGTCAACATCCAGCTCGTGGGCGAGTCGCCCGGCGCGAAGCAGGGAGGCGTCGTCCAGCAGGTGACGCGCGAGATCCGAGTGGAGGCTCTGCCGACCGCAATCCCGGAGCACATCGAGGTCGACATGGCACCCCTCGAGGTCGGGGCGATCCTTCGCGTCGTCGACCTCCCGGCGATCGAGGGAGTCACGTACCTCGACGACCCCGAGACCGTGCTCGCGAACTGCTCGATGCCGCGCGGCATCGCCGAGCTCGAAGAGGCTGAGGCGGCCGAGGGCGAGGAAGGCGAGGAGGGCGAGGCCGACGAGACCGCCGAGGGCGAGCCGAGCGCCGAGTCCTCCGACGGGGGCTCGGAGAGCGGCACGGAGTAATCCGTGCGCCTCTTCCGCTGGGGAGAGGTCGACGCCCCTGTGGATCTGCTCGTCGCGGGGCTCGGTAACCCGGGCCCGGAGCACGCCGGTGACCGGCACAACGTCGGCTGGATGGTCGTTGACGAGCTCGCGCGGCGCCACGAAGGCTCGTTCAGGGGGAAGTTTCGCGGTCGGCTTGCCGACGTGCGGCTCGGCGACGCAAAGCTCGCCCTCCTGAAGCCCGAGACGTACATGAACGAGTCGGGGGCGTCGATCCAGTCGGCGGCCGCCTTCTACAAGTTTCCGCCTCCGCAAGTGCTCGTGATCCACGACGACGTCGACCTGGAAGCCGGGCGCCTGCAGGCACGGCTCGGCGGCGGGCTCGCCGGCCACAACGGCCTGCGCTCGATCGCGCAGCGGCTCGGCTCGCAGGACTTCCTCCGCCTGCGGATCGGCGTGGGGCGCCCTGGGCGCGGCGACCCGCGCCCGGTCGCCGACTACGTCCTCTCGGGCTTCACGGCCGAGGACGACGCCGAGGGGATCGTCTCCCGCGCGGCCGACGCCGTCGAATGCCTCGTCGCCGAGGGGCTCGAAGAGGCCCAGCGCCGCTTCAACTGAGCCCGAGACACATCCGGCACGAAGTCGACACCCACACGTGGCGGAGTCGCCGATACCGTGACAACAGGGACACGGGAGTGCCCCTGGGGGCATGTGGGGAGCACTCGGCGCCTGGCCGGTCGGCAGCCCGGGCGCCAGTACGATGGCCCCGCGGGGCGCGTTCCCCGCCCCTCTTCGTGGACCAGCTCATCGCGCACACCACACCTCTGGCCTCGCTCGTCGACGAGCTCCGCCGCAGCGACCGCTTCGGCGCGTTCGTCCGCGCGCTTCCGGCGCGCGCCCGCGTGTCCGAGTCGATCCTCCCGCTGCTCCTTGCCGCCCTCCATGCGGAGCTCGGGGGGCCGCTGCTCGTGCTGCTGCCCGACGACGCCGACGCGCGCGACGCGGCCGAGGGCGCCACGTGGTTCTCGGGCGACGGCGCGGTCGCGCTGCTGCCCGGCCGCGGGGTCGCCTGGGACTCCGGTCTCACGCCACCGCCGCATCTCGTCGGCGAGCGCTACCGGGCGCTCGACGTGCTCGCCGCGGGCGGGCTCGTGTGTGCGTCGGCGAGGGCGCTCGCCGACGGACTGCCGCCTGTCGAATCTCGGCCGACGCCGCTCCACCTTGCCGTCGGCGACGAGCCGGGGATCGACGGCCTCGCAGAGCACCTCGCGCTCGCGGGGTACGAGCGCGTCGACCGCGTCGAGGAGCGGGGTCAGTTCGCGGTGCGCGGCGGTCTCGTCGACGTCTTCCCGTCCACCGGGCGCGAACCCCTCCGCGTCGAGCTGTTCGGCGACGAGATCGAGCAGATGCGGGCGTTCTCGCCGTTCACGCAGCGCGCGCTCCACGCCGAGGAGGAGGCGGTCGTGTACCCGGCCGCCGAGCGTCGCCGCGACCTGGACGAGCCGGAGCTCGGGCCCGACGAGGGCGAGGCGCACGTCGTCCACGTGCCGGAGGACCTCGTCGCGCCGATCGGCCGTCCGCCCGACCTCGTGTGGGCGCCGGACGACGTCCGGGCGGTGTGGGAGGAGGACGAGCTGCCGCCGCTCGACCTCGAGGGCGCGACGCAGCTCGACCCGTTCCCGCGCTCGCAGCCCCACGCGTTCGAGGCGCAGCGCCCCGCGATCGCGGCGCGCGGGCTCAGCGAGGCCGAGAACGAGCTGGCCGGGCTCGTGCGCTCGGGGAACCGCGTCGTGGTGTCGTTCGCCCACCTCGGGGAGGCGCAGCGCCAGGCGGGTCTTCTGCGGAAGGTCGACGCGCCGCTCCTCGAGGCAGGTGAGGCGCTCCCGGCCGAGCCCGCCCTGCGCTTCGCGGTGGTGCCCGCCCGGCGCGGGTTCGTCTCACGCGAGCTCGGGCTCGCGCTGCTCCCCGACACGCAGGTCTTCCGCAAGCGGCCGCCCCGCGCGGACGCGCGGCTCGGGCGCGCCCTCGCGAGCTTCGCCGACCTGCGGCTCGGCGACTTCGTCGTCCACGAGGACCACGGGATCGGGAAGCTCCTCGGCTTCGACACGAAGGAGGTCGCGGGGGTCACGCGCGACTACCTGCACCTCGCGTTCCGCGGCGAGGACCGGCTGTTCGTCCCGCACGAGCAGGTCGGGAAGCTCTCCCGCTACATCGGCGCCGATGCGTCGGCGCCTGCCCTGTCCAAGCTCGGCGGCAAGGCGTGGCAGAACCTCAAGGCGCGTGCACGCGCGTCCGTCCGCGAGCTCGCGGGGGAGCTCCTCCAGCTCTACGCCCAGCGCCAGCGCGCCGAGGGCACGGCGCTCGAGCTCGAGAGCGACTGGCTCGAACGGCTCGAGGCGTCCTTCCCGTACCGCGAGACCGACGACCAGCAGAGGGCGATCGAGGCCGTGAAGGAGGACCTCGAGGCGCCGCGCCCGATGGACCGCCTCGTCTGCGGCGACGTCGGCTTCGGCAAGACCGAGGTCGCGGTGCGGGCGGCGTTCGCCGTTGCGGTCAACGGAGGTCAGGTGCTCGTCCTCTGCCCGACGACGATCCTCGCGGAGCAGCACTGGAACACCTTCCGCGACCGGTATCGCGACTTCCCGGTGCGCGTCGAGATGGTCTCGCGCTTCCGCAGGCCGGCAGAGGTGAAGCAGGTGCTGCGCGAGTTCGCCGAGGGGAAGGTCGACGTGCTCGTCGGCACGCACCGGATCCTCTCGCGGGACGTGATCCCCAAGGAGCTCGGGCTCGTGGTCGTCGACGAGGAGCAGCGCTTCGGCGTCCGCCAGAAGGAGCTTCTCCGGGCGCTGCGGCTCGAGGTCGACGTGCTCGCGCTGTCCGCGACGCCGATCCCGCGCACGCTCCACATGTCCCTGTCGGGGCTCCGCGACATCTCCGTGATCGAGACGCCGCCCGAGGGCCGCAGGCCGATCCGCACGACCGTCGGCGAGCTCGACGACGAGCTCGTGCGTGTTGCGCTCGAGCGCGAGCACGCGCGCGGCGGGCAGTCGTTCTACCTCCACAACCGCGTCGAGTCGATCGACGAGGCGGCGGAGAAGCTCCGGCAGCTCTGCCCGGGTCTGCGGTTCCTCGTCGCCCACGGCCAGATGGCCGAGCGGGACCTCGAGGAGCGGATGCACGCCTTCCTCGCGGGCGACGCGGACGTCCTCGTGTCGACGACGATCATCGAGTCCGGGATCGACATCCCGCAGGCGAACACGCTGGTCGTCGAACGAGCCGACACGCTCGGGCTGGCCCAGCTGTACCAGATCCGCGGGCGCGTCGGCCGCTCCGACGTCACGGCGCACGCGTACCTGTTCTACCCGGACGCGAGCGAGCTCACGGCCGAGGCGCGGGCGCGGCTCGCGACGCTCGCCGACCACACCGAGCTGGGCGCCGGCTTCCAGATCGCGATGCGCGACCTCGAGATCCGCGGCGCGGGCGACCTGCTCGGCGCCGAGCAGTCGGGACACGTCGCGGCGCTCGGGTTCGAGCTCTACGTCGAGATGCTCAACGAGGCGGTGGCGGAGCTCTCCGGCCAGCAGCGGGTCGTTGCCCGTCCGGTGCGGGTCGACGCGCGGGTCGACGCGTACGTCCCGGCGGCGTACGTGCAGGCGGAGGCTCTGAAGATCGACCTCCATCGCCGGATCGCGCTCGCGGAGCACGAGGACGAGCTACGCGAGCTGCGGGCGGCGACCGAGGACCGCTACGGCCCGCTTCCCGAGCCCGTGGAGAACTTGTTCCGCCTCCAGGAGGCGCGGCTCGCGCTGGCGCTCGTCGGCGCCGACTACCTCGTGTTCCGCGGCGGACGCGTCACCATCGGCCCCGTGGGCCTCGCGGCCTCCGAGCTGCGCGCGCTCCGCGCGCGTGTCGAGACCGCGGTGTACTCCTCCGACCGTCGGGAGGTCGCCCTCCGGGCAGACGGTCTCGACGGGGCGCTGGCGCTCGCCGGTGCTATCGTTGCCGCTCGCCGGGACGGGTGAGCACGAGGGAAGCCGCCGTGCCCGTACCTTTTCCGTACCGGACGTAACCCGCACGTAACCGCCCGTCGCCTACAAAGAGGACCTGATGAAGCGCTCGCTCATGCTCGCCGCCGCGGCACTCGCCGTGCTCACCGTCGTCGCCGCGGGCTGTGGCGACACCGACGAGGTGCCGCAGGACGCGGTCGCGGTCGTCGACGGAACGCCCATCTCGAAGTCGACGCTGGACGGGCTGCTCGAGCGGACGAAGAAGACCTACGCCACGCAGAAGCGCCAGTTCCCGAAGGCGGGCACGCAGGAGTACCAGGCGCTCCAGACCCAGGCTGTCGCGTTCCTCGTGCAGCGGCAGGAGTACGAGCGCGAGGCCGAGAAGCTCGGCGTGAAGATCACGGATGCGCAGATCCAGAAGAAGGTCGACGACGTCAAGAAGCAATATTTCGGCGGCGACCAGAAGAAGTTCGAGGCGGGCCTGAAGGCGCAGTCGTACACGCTCGAGGCGCTGCGCGACGATGCGCGCGCACAGCTCGCCTCCGAGGGGATCTACAAGGACATCACGAGCGACGTGAAGGTCTCCGACGCCGAGGCGCAGCAGTACTACGACGACAACATCGACCGCTACAAGGTCGCCGAGTCGCGCGAGGTGCGTCACATCCTCGTCAAGACGAAGGACGAGGCGGACCAGCTCCACGACGAGCTCGTCAACGGCGGCGCGAACTTCACGACGCTCGCCAAGGAGAAGTCGCTCGACCCGGGCTCGAAGGAGCAGGGCGGCAAGCTCACGGTCAGCAAGGGCCAGACGGTCGAGGCGTTCGACAAGGCCGCGTTCTCGCTCGACACGAACGAGATCTCCGACCCGATCAAGACGCAGTACGGCTACCACATCATCCAGCCGCTCACCGACGTGAAGCCCGGCCGGGTGACGCCCTTCACGGAGGTGCGGAGCCAGATCAAGTCCCAGCTCCTCCAGCAGAAGAAGGCCGACGCCGTCAGCAAGTGGGTCTCCGGCGTCGAGAAGGAGTACAAGGGCAAGGTGACGTACGCGGCCGGCTTCGAGCCGCCCGACACGACGTCGACGAGCACCGGCACCACGAGCGGGTAGAGACGCGGCCCGTGGCCGCCGGGGACCCCCTCGAGGAGCTGCGCGCGCTGACCGCCCTCCTGCGGGCGGAATGCCCGTGGGATCGCGAGCAGACCGCGCGGACGATCGTCCCCCACACCGTCGAGGAGGCGTACGAGGTCGCGGAGGCCGCCTTCGCGGACGACCCCGGGAAGCTCCGCGACGAGCTCGGCGACCTGCTGTTCCAGGTGTTCTTCCTGTCGCGCCTGCTCGAAGAGCAGGGCCAGGGCGACCTCGAGGACGTCGCCCGCGACGTCCACGCGAAGCTCGTGCGCCGGCACCCGCACGTCTTCGGCGAGGCCGAGGCGACGACGCCGGGCCACGTCCGGGTGCGCTGGGAGGCGATCAAGGCCGAGCAGGAAGGGCGCGAGGGCGTCTTCCACGACGTTCCCGACGCGCTGCCGGCGCTCCTCCGCGCACGCAAGGTGCAGCGCCGCGCCGCGGCGGTCGGCTACGACTGGCCCGATCTGGAAGGACCCGTCGCGAAGGTGCGCGAGGAGCTCGAGGAGCTTCGCGCAGAGCTCGATCGCGCAGGGAGGCCGCGGCCGGAGACGGAGCCCGATCGGGCCGTCGAGGCCGAGGTCGGCGACCTGCTCTTCACGATCGTGAACCTCGCCCGGTTCGTAAACGTCGATCCCGAGCTTGCGCTCCGTGCCACGACCGGTCGCTTCGTCGACCGCGTCGAGCTGGCCGAGCGGCTCGCGGCGGAGGCGGGGGAGACCTGGACGGAGCTCGACCTCGACGGGCAGGAGCGCTGGTACGAGCGCGCCAAGGACGCGCTCTCGTCCGCGAAACGCGGCTAGGGCCCGGTCCGCGGCGCGTGCACTGTCTAGTGTTCGCCTCCGTGAGCGGGAGCGCGCCCTGAGCGAGATCGTCCACGTCCACGGCCGCCAGGTCCTCGACTCGCGCGGCAACCCGACCGTCGAGGTCGAGATCGGCCTCGACTCCGGCGCCTTCGGGCTCGCCGCCGTCCCCTCCGGCGCCTCGACCGGCGAGCACGAGGCGGTCGAGCTGCGCGACGGCGGGGAGACGTGGGGCGGCAAGGGCGTCACCCGAGCCGTGTCGCACGTCGAGGGCGAGATCGCGGAGGCGATCCTCGGGCTCGACGCCGCCGACCAGCGGGCGCTCGACCGGGCGTTGATCGAGCTCGACGGCACCCCGACGAAGGCACGGCTCGGCGCGAACGCGATCCTCGGTACCTCGCTCGCCGTCGCGAAGGCCGCGGCCGCAGACGCGGGCATGCCGCTGTACCGCTGGGTGGGCGGCACGAACGCGACCGTGCTGCCGGTCCCGCTCCTGAACGTCGTCAACGGCGGCGCACACGCCGAGAACAACCTCGACTTCCAGGAGTTCATGCTCGTGCCGGCGGGCGCGGAGAGCTTCTCCGAGGCGCTGCGGATCGGCGCGGAGACCTACCACCACCTGAAGGCGCTCCTCGTGGAGCGCGGGCTGTCGACCGGGGTGGGCGACGAGGGCGGCTTCGCGCCCGACTTCGGCTCGGCGTACGAGGCGTGCGAGGCGATCCTCGAGGCGGCCGAGCGGGCCGGTCACCGCGACCGGGTGGCCCTCGCGCTCGACCCGGCCACGAGCGAGCTGTGGCACGACGGCGCCTACCGGCTCGAGCGCCAGGGCGGCACGCTCGATACCGCGGGGATGATCGGGCTGTGGGCAGACCTCTGCGACCGGTTCCCGATCGTCTCGATCGAGGACGGTCTCGGCGAGGAGGACTGGGCCGGCTGGCAGACCCTCACCGACCGGCTCGGCGGCCGCGTCCAGCTCGTCGGCGACGACCTCTTCGTGACGAACGTCGAGTTTCTCCGCCGTGGCATCGACGAGCGCGTCGCGAACGCGATCCTCGTGAAGGTGAACCAGATCGGGACGCTCAGCGAGACTCTCGACGCCGTCGAGCTCGCGCACCGCAACGGCTACCGCGTCGTGATGTCCCACCGCTCGGGGGAGACCGAGGACACGACGATCGCCGACCTCGCCGTCGCGACGAACGCGGGGCAGATCAAGACGGGCGCGACCGCGCGCTCCGACCGTGTCGCGAAGTACAACCAGCTGCTCCGGATCGAGGAGGAGCTCGGCGGCGAGGCTCGCTACCCGGGCTGGGACGCGTTCCCGCGGGCGGCATCCTGAGCCGGCGGCCGTCTACCCTGGACCCGGTGACGAGTCACATCCGGCGGACGAAGATCGTCGCGACGATCGGTCCTGCTTCGTCGGACCCCGCCGTCGTCGCGGCGCTGATCGAGGCCGGGATGGACGGTGCGCGACTGAACCTCTCGCACGGCACGCACGAGGACCACTCGCGCACGGCGGAGATCGTGCGGACAGCCGAGGCGGCGGCCGGGCGCTCGATCGCGCTGATCGCCGATCTCCAGGGGCCGAAGCTGCGCGTCGCCGATCTGTCTGCCGACGTCACGCTCACCACCGGCGACAGCGTCGTGATCGCCGGCGAGGAGGTCGCGACCGGAGACGACATCCCGGTCAGCCCGTCGGTGCTCGGCTCGGTCCTCCGTCCGGGCCACGAGGTGCTGATCGACGACGGGCACATCCGCCTGCGGGTCGACAGGGTCGACCGCGGCCGCGCAGCGTGCACGGTCGTGGTCGGCGGCGTCGTCGCCTCGCACAAGGGCGTCAACCTGCCCGGCGTCCCGTTGCCGATCCCCTCGCTCACGCGGAAGGACCTCGACGACCTCGAGTTCGCCCTCGGCCTCGGCGTGGACTACGTCGCGCTCTCGTTCGTCCGTTCCGCGGCGGACGTCAAGGCGCTCCGCACGCTGATCGAGGCGCGGGCCTCCCAGGCATGGGTGATCGCGAAGATCGAGAAGGCGGAGGCCGTCGCGGCGCTCGCCGAGATCCTCGACGAGACTCACGGCGTGATGGTCGCGCGCGGCGATCTCGGCGTCGAGATCGGGGCTGCCGAGGTGCCGCTCCTGCAGAAGCGGATCATCCTCGCGGCGCTCGAGCACGGGAAGCCGGTGATCACCGCGACGCAGATGCTCGAGTCGATGATCCACTCGCCGGAGCCGACGCGCGCGGAGGCGTCGGACGTCGCGAACGCGATCCTCGACGGCACGTCCGCGATCATGCTCTCGGGCGAGACAGCGATCGGCGAGCACCCGGTCGAGGCCGTGCAGGTGATGGACCGGATCGCGCTCGCCGTCGAGCCGAGCCTCGGCTACCGGCACGAGATCCCGACCGCGAACGACGAGCCGACGATCGACCAGGCCCTCTCGAACGCCGCATGCGACGTCGCCGAGGCCCTCTCCGCCGCGGCGATCCTCGTCCCGACCTTCTCCGGCCACACGGCCTCGGCGGTCGCGCGCCTGCGGCCGCAGCGACCGATCGTGGCGCTGACGCACAAGAACGAGTCGCTACGGCACCTCGCGCTCGAGTGGGGCGTCACGCCGGTCTCGATCACGGAGACGACCGACGTCGAGGACCTGTGGTCGCGCTCCGTCGCCGCCGCGCGCGAGGCGGGCCTCGTCGACCACGGCGACCGGGTGGTCATCACCGCCGGCACGGCTGTGAACCTCCCCGGCTCGACGAACGTGATCAAGGTCGACATCGCGTAGACAGGGGCCCGAGGGCACGCGTCGAAGTCCGTCGCGTGCCGAAGAGGGAGGGAGCGACGAGACGCCGGAAGGCGCGCACGCCGCAGAAGCGGACGCCGCGCCGCCGCCTGCCGCGCTGGCTCCTGCCGCTCGTCGTCCTCGGCGCGGTGGGGTTCCTCTACGTCCGCCCGATCAGCTCGTACCTCGAGACGCGGAACCAGCTCGACGACCGGCGCGCCGAGGTCGAGCTGCTGCGGGCGGAGCGCACGCGGCTGCAGTCGCGGCTCGAGCAGGAGACGAGCGTCGACGGGCTCGCCCGCCAGGCGCGCCGGATCGGCTACGTCCGCCCCGGCGAGCACCTGTTCATCGTCGAGGGAACGGCCGCCTGGGCGAAGGCACACGCCGGCGGTTGAGCCGCGCCCGGCGGCTACCGTCCGGCCATGGACGATCGCGCCGTCGTCGCCCAGCAGCTCGGCCGGGAGCCGCGCGCGTTTCACCGCGTCGCCGTCCGTTGTCCCTTCGGCCGGCCCGCGGTCACCGAGCAGGCGCCCTACGCGCCGGACGGCGAGCCGTTCCCCACGACGTACTGGCTAACGTGCCGCCATCTCGTGGCCGCGGTGTCGCGCCTCGAGGCGGCGGGCGGCGTCGAGCGCTGGAGCGACGCGGTGGGCTCGGACTCCTCGCTGCGCGCCGACCTCGAGCGGGCGACGGAGGAGCAGCGGGTCATCCGCCGGTCGCTCGTCGAGGGGGAGGGGCCGGACGGCGGCGTCTCGCTCGAGCTGGGCATCGGCGGCTCGCGGAACCCGGCGGCGCTCAAGTGCCTGCACGCCCATGTCGCGTTCGCGCTCGCCCGGCCGGGGTACCGGCTCGGCGAGGCCGTGCTCGCCGAGATCCCGGAGCGGTGGCCCGAGAGGTGCTGCGCCGAGCTCATTCGCAAGCAGGAACCCGCCGAGCGGATTGGTGCGCTCGGTGCACCGCCTTCGGCGGGGCACGCCCCTGAAGGCGCCCGCGGACGCGGTCGGTCCTCTCGTTAGCATCGCGCGGATGACGGTCGACGGGGCGCGCCGCGAGTGGGCGGACGGATACAGGCGGTTCCTCCGCGAGGCGTCCGAACCCCGGCGCGCCGAGGTCCTCCACCGGCAGGTCGAGGTCGTCACGGACGAGCTTCGTCGCCGCGTCGGCGGGACGTTCACCCTTGCGGAGCTCGCCGACGTCTATGCGGGCGCGGAAGCGTGGCTGCTCGCGGTCGTCGACGAGCAGGCGCCGTCGGAGGGCTGGGCCCGGACGGCGAGCGTCGCAGGCGACGCCGCCTTCTACGCCTACAGCCGAGCGGCGCAGGACTACGTGCCGTGACGCTCGACGCGGACGCGCGCGCCGCGCGCAGGGCCGCGCGCCGCCGCCGCACCTGGCCGCGGGTGCTCGCTGCGGTCGTGGCCGCCGTCGTCCTGTTCGCGCTCGGCGTCGCGCTCGGGCTCGCGCTCGACGACCGCCCGGTGCCCGGCGGCACGCAGACCTCGGTCCGCACGCTCGAGCCGCTGCCGCAGACAACGCCTTGACCGGCCCGGCTGCCGGAGCGCTCTCCGCGAGATCGGCTGGACCGATCACGTGGAGGAGGGGGCTCGTGGGGGAACCAGGGGCTCCCCCACGCAGCTAGAGCTCTTCGGAGGCCTGCAGCAGGCCTGCGGCGATCACTGCGAGCGCGGCGACGAGGCTGATCCAGATCCCGATCCCGCGGTGCGCGAAGAAGAAGTCGTCGGGAATCGAGATCACCCGGACGAGCACGAAGATCGTCGCGAGGGCGCCGAGCGCCACGGTGACGAGGCTCTGCGGCAGCGCGGCGGGCGGCTCGATCCCGAGCTCGCGCAGGACGACCACGAGAACCACGGCGAGGCCGACGAACAGCACGAGCTTGCCGAGGACGCCCGTGTGCCAGCCGAGCACGGAGATCGTCACGCCCTGGCCCTCGCCGGTGTACCAGCCGGTGAACGAGGAGACGGCCAGCACGATGCCCGCGACGAGCCCGAGCCCGTCTCCCAGGCCGTACGGGCCCGGGTCGAAGCGCCGCTCTCGGATCATCGCGGCACAGTATCCCCGACACCCGCTGCGCTTGCGTGGGGGAACCCCGTGTTTCGAGCATGGGGGGAACCCGTGGTTCCCCCCGCGGGAGAACCGCTGATTCCCCACGAGCCCTGCTCCAGCGCGGTGTGGGTGCCCGGCAGTCGTATGCTTCCGAGGTGGCAGACGAGGGACTCGAGGGGGCCCGAAGAGGCGCCGCGCCGACGCTCGAGGACGAGCCCCCGGTGGCCGACCCGGACGCGATCCGCCGCTCCTACCGCACCCATCGCGCCCGGCGCGCCGCTCGTGTCGCGCACCGCCGTCGGAGCCGGATGGCGGGCGCGCGGTTCTGGATCGTCCTGCTCCTGCTCGTGGTGGCCTTCGTGGCGCTCGCGACGACGACGTGGCGCGAGATCGGCCGGCTGTTCGGGCTGTAGCGCTGCCGGGCGCGTCCGCCTGGACGCGGGTCGCGGTGTGGGCGGTGGCGGTACTCGTTGCGCTCGCAGTGCCCGCGATCCTCGTCCTGAACGGCTTCCGCGTGCTCGCGACGGACACGTTCGTCGAGTGGGAGCTCGGCCGCGACGGGTTCCCGCGAGACCCGTACGGGCTGGACACCGCGCAGCGGACGGCGCTCGCGAAGCTGGGGCTCCGCTCGATCGAGCCCGGCTCCGAGGGGATCGCGCTCCTCGAGCGCGCGAACCTGCCCGACGGCTCGCCTGCGTTCGGCGAGCGGGAGCTGACGCACATGCGCGACGTGCGGAGCCTCTTCGGCGTCGCCCTGCGCGCGCAGCTCGTCGCGGCGCTCGCGATCGCCGTGCTCGCGCTCGCCCTTCTGCGGACCAGGCTGCGTGCGGCCGTGCCCGCGGGGCTTCTCGCCGGCTCCCTCGCGACGCTCGCGATCGCCGTGCTCGCCGTGCCGCTGATCCTGCTCGGCTTCGACGGGTTCTTCGTCCGCTTCCACGAGATCTTCTTCTCGGGGGACTCCTGGCAGTTCGCGAACTCGGACACGCTGATCCGCATCTACCCGGAGCAGTTCTGGGTCGACGTCTCGCGCATCACGGCGGGTGTCGCGGTCGCGCAGGCGATCCTCCTCGCGGGCGTCTCGTGGTGGTGGCTGCGGACGGCGCGGCGGAGCGGCGCGTGATCGACCTACGGCGCCGTGACGGCGCCCCCGTGCTGAAGATCGGCCACCGCGGGGCGGCGAGCCTCGCCCCGGAGAACACGCTGCGCGCGTTCCGTGCCGCCGTCTCGCTCGGCGTCGACCTGGTCGAGTTCGACGTGCTCGACCTTCCGCGCGGGCCGCTCGTCGTCGCGCATTCCGACCGGCTCGACGAGGTGAGCCACGGCGCCGCGAGCGGCTCCGTGCGGGCGTTGACGCTCGAGGAGCTGCGCGAGGTCGCCCCCGAGCTGCCCACGCTCGACGATGCGCTCGCCTACTTCGCCGACGAGGCTCACGGCGTCGGCCTCCACGTCGACCTGAAGCTGACGACCCGGCTCGACGAGCTCTGCACGGCGCTCGCGCGGTTCGACCTCGCGCACCGGGCCGTCGTCTCGTCGTTCCATGCCCCGAGCCTGCGGGCGGTCGCCCGCGACGCGCCCGGGGTGGTCGTCGCGTTCACGTTCCCGGAGGACAAGCTCGGGGTCGGGCACCGTCCGGCGCTGCAGCCGCTCGTCGGCGGCAGCCTCTCCGTCGTCCGCAGGGTCGTCCCGCGCCTCTTGCCCCGCCTGGTCGCGCGCGCCGGCGCCGGAGCGCTGATGCTGCAGCACCGGCTCGCGACACCGGCGTCGGTGGCGCGGATGCGGGCGCGCGGAATCCCCGTGCTCGCCTGGACCGTCGACGAGCCGGACGAGCTCGAGCGCCTTGCGGCCGCAGGGGTCGACGGCGTGATCACGAACGACCCGCGGATCTTCGCGTAGCCGCCAGTCCCTTCACGGACTCCGTACAGCGTCCGGCTACACTCAGCCCGCATGCGCCGGCTTGCGACCCTCGCAATTCTCCCCTGCTCAGTTGTGCTTTTTGTCGCTTTCTCCGCGACCGCGGGGGCGGACGACACGATCCCGACGACGCCGATTGTGCCGCCGCCGATCGACGAGCCGACGACCCCGCTCCCGCCGACGACGCCGCACACCCGGCTGATCCAGCCCGGCGTGACGATCGGCGGGCTCCTCGTCGGTGGCTTCACGAAGGCCGAGGCGCGGGAGCTCGTGCAGGAGCGGTTCGCGCGGCCCGTCACGCTCGTCGTCTCGCCGACCCGCAAGCTGCGGGTCACGGCGCGCGAGCTCGGCGCGTCGCTCCACCTCGACAAGGCCGTCGGTCTCGCGGTTCGCGTCCGCCAGGAGGGCTACCGCGTGCCGCTCGACGTCGACGTGGCGCGCGGGAAGCTCGACCGGTTCCTGGCCGGGCTCGCGCGAAAGACCGACCGCGACCCGGTCGACGCGTCGATCAAGCTGAAGGGCCTGCAGCCGGTGGGCCGCGAGTCGTCTCCGGGCCGCCGCCTGAAGCAGGTCGTCGCGAGCCGCGAGATCTCGCTCGCGCTGCGCAGGCACCTCCGCGATCCGATCGCGCTCCCGTACCAGGAGACCAAGCCCGAGGTGACGGAGCAGGACCTCGACACCGCGATCGTGATCGAGCGCGGCTCGAACAGGCTCCTCTTCTTCAAGAACCTGAAGCTGAAGCGTTCGTTCCACGTCGCGACCGGCCAGGCGGCGTACCCGACGCCGATCGGGAACTTCGAGATCGTCAACATGCAGCGCAACCCCTGGTGGTACCCGCCGCAGGGCTCGGCGTGGGCGGAGGGCGAGCAGCCCGTGCCCCCCGGCCCCGGGAACCCGCTCGGAACGCGCTGGATGGGCATCTCGAGCCCATACGTGGGCATCCACGGGACCCCCGACGCAGCGTCGGTCGGCTACTCCGCCTCGCACGGCTGCATCCGGATGCTGATCCCCGAGGCCGAGTGGCTGTTCAACCACGTCGACGTCGGGACGCCCGTGTTCATCGTCCGTGCCTGACCCGCTCTCGTCCCGTAACGACGCCCGCGCGTGACCGGGAGGTTGCAGCGAGTGGGCCAGGCGATCGCGCTCGCCGGCGTCGCGACGCTGCTCGGGCTCCTCGTCTGGAAGGTCGCGTTCGACAACGAGGAAGGCGCCGCGGACAAGCTCGCGAAGGGCGAGCTCGTCCACGCGCCCGCGTTCTCCCTCGACCGGCTCGACCGCGACGGCACGCTCGCGCTCGCCTCGCTCCGCGGCAAGCCGCTCGTGGTGAACTTCTGGGCGTCGTGGTGCGGGCCGTGCAAGGAGGAGGCGCCGGTGCTCCAGCAGACGTACGAGCGCTACCGCGCGCAGGGGCTCGTCGTGCTGGGTGTCGACGTGAAGGACTTCCGCGAGGACGCGCGGCGCTTCATGCGGCGCTACGGGATCACCTACCCGGTCGTCTACGACGGGAAGGGCTCGACGATCGGGCGCTGGGGCATCCAGGGCTACCCGGAGACGTTCTTCGTCGACCGCAGCGGCAAGCTCGTCGGCGAGCGAATCGCCGGCGCGGTCGACATCGAGCGGAACCGGGAGGCGTTCGAGCGCGGCATCGCGCTCGCGCTCGGCGACCAGTCGTGAGGCGAGCGCTCGCGCTCTGCGGGCTGGTCGCCGCGCTCGTCGCGGGGGCCGCGACGGCGGCGCCGAGCCCCTCCGACCTCGAGGCGGAGCTCGTCTGCCCGGTCTGCGGGACGACGCTCGACCAGTCGGACGCGCCCGTAGCGCAGCGCATGAAGGGCTACATCCGCGAGCGGCTCGCGGCCGGGGCGAGCGAGGCGCAGATCAAGGCGGAGCTCGTCGACCAGTTCGGGCCCGGCGTCCTCGCGGAACCGCCGAAGTCCGGGTTCGACCTGCTCGCCTGGCTCGTCCCCTTCGCGGTGCTCGTCGCCGGGGCGGTCGGCGTCGGTCTCGTCGCGTGGGCGTGGAGCCGTCGCCGCGGCGAGGGGGACGCGGGCCCGCCCGCGACGCTCGACCCTGAGCTTGAGCGCCGGGTCGACGCCGAGCTCCGCCGCTACGAGTCGTGAACCTCGGCGAGATCCCCCTCGCGCTGCTCGCGGGATTCCTCTCGTTCCTCGCGCCGTGCGTCCTCCCGCTCGTCCCGGGGTACCTGTCGGCGGTCTCCGCCGTCAACGCGGACGACCTCGGACGGCCGGGCACCGCGCGCCGCGTGGTCGTCTCCAGCGTGCCGTTCGTCCTCGGGTTCACGTCCTTCTTCGTGCTGCTAGGCATCGGCGCCTCGCTCCTCGGCGGCAGCCTCTTCCGCGACCAGTTCCTGCTCGAGCAGGTCTCCGGCTTCGTCCTCGTCGTGTTCGGGCTGGCGTTCATGGGATTGCTTCCCTGGCCCGAGCGCCTCGTCGGCGCCGGTCTCGTGCAGGGAGCGCGCTCGCGTGGCTCGCGCGTCCTGCTCGGCGGGGCGTTCGCCGTGTGCGCGGCGCCCTGCATCGGCCCGGTGCTCGCCGCGATCCTCGTTCTCGCCGGGTCGTCCGACACCGTGCTCGAAGGGGCGCTCCTGCTCGCGGTCTACTCGCTCGGGCTGGCGATCCCGTTCGTGCTCGCGGGCGCCGTCTTCGCGCGCGCGATGGGGGCCTTCCGGTGGCTGCGCGACCACTACCGCGCGATCCAGTTCGCAGGCGGCCTCGTGATGGTCGGCCTCGGCCTCCTGCTGTTCTTCGGCCGCTTCTACGTCCTGCGGATCTACATCAACCGCGCGTTCGAGTGGTTCGGCCTCGATCCTGTCTTCTAGACGTGGGGGAACCACTGGTTCCCCCACGAGCCCCCTCCTCTGGCTTGTGACCCGGTCTCGCGAAGGATGGCCTCAGGGCCGGCAAAGCCGGCCTCCGGCCGCTTGGGTCGACTCCGCCGCGACTGTCTAGATGCGGACTGGAACGAGGTCGAGCAGGCCGGTGTCGACGCGGGCCGCGGCGGCCTCGACCTGACCGAGGACCGCGGCGACGTCGACCCCGCGGTGCGACGGGACGTAAGGCGTGAGCCGGCGCGTCGCCTTCGCGAGCTGCCGTGACGCCCCGGGCGCGTTGCCGCGCGAGGCGTGGTGCCAGGCCACCGTCACGTGGACGAGCCCCTGGAGGAAGTCGCGCTCGGGGGCAGGTGCGTCGCGCCACTCGTCCTCGAGAGCCTCGTGCGCGTCGAACCACCGCTCCGCCCGCATCAGCACGAGCCCGTCCTCCAAGCTCACGCTGCGCCCCCTCGCCGTGCTAGAAAGACTCCCATGGCGACGATCCTGCTGGTCGGGGTCGACCTGATGATCCGCTCGCGGCTCGAAGGCCCCCTGAGCGGCCACCGGCTCGTGACGTCGGACAGCGTGGACCCGCCCGACCTCGTGATCTGCGACATCTCGCGGGTCGACGCGGACGACGTCGCCGGCTCGTGGCCGGACACGCCGATCCTCGGGTTCACGAACCACACGGACACCCGCGGGCTGCAGCGCGCGCACGCCGCGGGCTTCGACCAGGTGATCGTCAAGTCCGCGCTCGTCGAGCGCGCGCGGACGGTCGTCGAGGAGCTCGTCGGGGTCGACGCTTGATCTGAAGCGCGTCGGCCGCCGTTGGTAGGCTCGACGGCGATGACGTACATCATCGCCGAGCCCTGCATCGACATCAAAGACCGCTCCTGCGTGGACGTCTGCCCGGTCGACTGCATCCACGAGTTCGAGCGGATCCTGATCATCGATCCGGAAGAGTGCATCGACTGCGGCGCCTGCGAGCCGGAGTGCCCGGTCGAGGCGATCTTCCCGGAGGACGCCCTCCCCGACAAGTGGGAGGCCTTTGTGAAGATCAACTACGCCTTCCCGGAGGGCGCGGCGGTGATCAACCCCCTCGTCCAGCAGTACGCCGACGAGAACAACGTCCAGAACGAGCCTCTCGAATAGCTCGCGAAGCAGGATTCCGCAGGAGCGGAAGCCTGCCGCTCGATCCCCGCCTGCGGCGGGGCACACCCCTGAAGGCGCCCGCTTCGCGGGCGCAACTGCCCCGTCTTCTCGGACGTCGCCTACAGGCGCGCTGCCGAGGGAGGGAGG
>DASSJV010000140.1:0-11067 GCA_035691005.1 Gaiella sp.
GGCACGAAGCCATCCTCCGGCGAAGGTGAAACCCGCCAGGCTCGGCCGCCCGCGCGACGGGAGCCGGCTCGGCCTGCCGGTCGGCACGGCGGCGCTCGCCGCGGTCACGGGCGACTCCGAGCGGGCCGCGCTGCTCGCCGCGGCAGCGCTTCTGCTCGTCGCCGCCGCGGCAGGCGGGTTGGTCGTCGGGGTCGTCGGACGCCGGCTCGCGAGGCCCGTGTGAGCTGGATCCGGTCTGTCTGCCTCGTCCTTGCTGCCGTAGCCGCATGGCTCGTCCTGCCCGACGTTGCGCGTGCGGCCGCGTCGACGCCAGTTCCCTCGTGCAACGGCGGCGGGTGCGGAGGTTGGTTCAGGTCGAACGTGACGGTCTCGTGGTCATACGACCCGGCGGGGCTCACCGGGCCCGGATGCGGACCGACGACCATCACGAACGACACCGGTGGTCAAACGGTGACCTGCGCGCTGACCTACGGTGCCGAGGGGAGGTCGTACAGCGTCACTGTGCGCAAGGACTCGAGCCCGCCGTCGGTCAACCCCTCGTTGGCAAGGGCGCCTGACTCTGACGGCTGGTACACGAGCCCCGTGGACGTCTCGTTCTCGGGTGACGGCGGCCCGTCAGGGATCAACTCTTGCACGTCGGGGACGTACTCCGGCCCTGACTCAGCGACGGCGAGCGTGTCCGGAACGTGCACCGACGGCGCCGGCAACACGGGCTCCGGCTCCGTGACGATCAAGTACGACGCCACGGCGCCCACGGTGACGCCGACGCCCGAGCGGCCGCCCGACGTGGACGGGTGGTACAACCATCCCGTCAAGGTCGCCTTCTCGGGGCAGGATGCCGGGTCCGGGGTGAAGGAGTGCAGCCCTCCGGTCACGTACGGGGGGCCGGACGGAAACCCCGCGAAGCTCGTGGGGCAATGCCGTGACGCGGTCGGCCATCTGAGCGCACCGGTCGCGTTCGAGCTCCGCTACGACCACACGAAGCCCACCCGCCCGGCAGTCAAGGCGAGGCGGACGTCGGGGGCGGTCACGCTTTCGTGGACCTCGGCGGCGGACGCGGTGCGGACCGAGGTCGTGCGGTCGCCCGGACGGGAGGGCAAGAAGCCCGCCGTCCTCTTCACGGGCAAGGGAATACGGCTCGTCGACCGCAGCGCCCGCGCGCCGACGAAGTACTGGTACGAGGTGCGGGTCTACGACCAGGCGGGCAACGTCGCGTCGAAAACGCTCGCCGTCCAGCCGGCGACCGGGATCCTCACCCCCACGGCGGGGGCTGCGGTCCGCAGGGCGCCTCTCGTGCGTTGGGCGCCGGTGCGGAAGGCACGGTTCTACAACGTCCAGCTCTGGCGCGGACGTACGAAGATCCTCACCACGTGGCCCGCCGCTCCGAAGCTGCGGCTGCAGGACAGCTGGGCGTTCGCCGGACGCGCGCAGCACCTCCGCAACGGCCGGTACCAGCTCTACGTCTGGCCTGCGTTCGGGACGCTCGCCGCGCCGCGCTACGGCGCGCCCGTCGGTCGGGTGGGTTTCACGGTACGGCGGCGCTGAGCCGCCTGCGGGGTCTCAGTCGAGCTTCGCGCGCTGCTTCGCCGCGTACTTCTCGAGCTCGTCCCGGACCCGCGACGGCGAGAGGGAGAGCTCGCCGTCGGCCGCCACGTCGAGCCGCCACACGACCATCGCCTGCCGCACGAGGAGGCTCCCCGAGTCCGTCTCGCCGTTCGCGAGCGCGACCTGCTCGTCCCCGTAGCGCGCGAGCCGGAGCGCCGACGCGCCGCCCGTCGCGCGCATCTCGGTCCGCTTCTGCCACGCGAAGACCTTGCGCGCCTCGGCGACGCTCGGAGTCGTGACGACGAGGCCATAGACGGTCTGCGAGCGCTCGGGCCCGAACGGGATGCTCGCGAAGTACTGCGCACCGCGGCCGACCGCGCGGATGCCTCGCAGCTTGCGGGCGAACGAGGCCGGCATCGCGCCCGCGTCGACGGGGTCCGCCTTCGCCGGGAAGTCGGAGGGACGGAGCACGACCGCGAGCGGGTTCCTGGGCGCGTTCGCGGCGAGCGCCGCGCCCGACGCGACCCCGACGACAAGCACCGCGAGCACGAGCGCTCGTCTCATCGGCCCAACGATAGTCGCGCGCCTCAGCGGGAGCGGCGGGCGCGGACGAAGGCGTCGAGCGCGGTCGCCTCGCCGTCCTCGAGCGGGACGACGCGGCGCACGGTCTCCGCGCGCTCGACGACGAGGTCGCCGAGCTCGGCGACGACGTTCTCCGGGGTGAAGAGGACGGACGCGTCGCGCGGCCCGCCGTACCCGTCGGCCAGGTTCGCCGTGTCGTGGCCGACGACGACCAGCGTCCCGCCCGGGGCGAGGGTGTCCGCGGCCGAGCGCAGCGCGCTCGCGAGCTCGGCGTGCGGCAGCTGCAGGTAGAGCACCGCGACGAGATCGAACGACCGCGGCTCGAGCGCGAGCTCGAGCACGTCGGCGACGACCCACTCCACCTCCACGCCGCGGCTCTCGGCAAGCCGTGCCGCCTTCCCGAGCGCGACGTCGGAGAAGTCGATCGCCGTCACCCGCCACCCGCGCTCGGCCAGCCAGACGGCATTCCGCCCCTCTCCGCAGGCGAGGTCGAGCGCGCGGCCCGGCGGAAGCTCGCCGACCTCGGCGGCGAACAGCCGGTTCGGCTCCGCCGTCCAGAGGAGCTCGCTGCCGGCGTAGCGCGCGTTCCAGTCCTCCCGCGCGAAGCCGGCCCGGACCGAGGACGACGGTCGCCTGTGCTCCGTCACGCCGACCGCCCTGCCTCGTCGAGCCGCTCGGCAGCGGCCTCGGCCATGCGCGGCACGGCGTGCTCGAAGGCCGCGGCCCGTGCGTCCTCCGCGCCGAGCTCGCCGCGCGTGAACCTGCCGTAGATCGCCTCGCAGAACACCGCCGCCTTCCAGAGGGCCAGAGCCTCGAACCAGGCAAGGCCGCCGATCGCGCGGCCGCTCCGCGCCTCGTAGCGCGCGACGAGCTCGGCCTTCGTCGGGAAGCCCTCGAGCGCGGTCACGGGCGAGACGCCGAGCGGGCTCGGGCTGCCTCCCGGCTCCGCATAGGTCGCGAGGAGGTAGCCGACGTCCGCGCGGGGGTCGCCGATCGCGCCCATCTCCCAGTCCAGCACCGCCAGCACCCTGTCCGTGCGATCGCGCTCGACCATGAGGTTCCCGAGGCGGTAGTCGCCGTGCACCACGGTCTCGGGCAACGGCTCGGGGAGGAGCTCGCCCAGCCGGCGTCCGACGCCGACGACCGTCGGGAGATCGCGCGTCGCGTTCACCTCCCACAGCTGGCCGAAGCGGCGGACCTGCCGCTCGAGGTAGCTCCCGGGCCGCGCGAACGCCTCGAGCGCGGGGTCGCGAACGTCCGCCGCGTGGATCTCGACGAGGGCGTCGACCAGCTCCTCGCCGAGCCGGCGCCGCGACGCCTGCGCCTCCAGTCCTACCGGGAGCGCTCCGGTGATCACGTGCCCCTCGAGGAACCGCATCACGTAGAACGGCACGCCGAGCACCGACGCGTCCTCGCAGACTGCGAGGATCGGCGGCAGGCGGATCCCGTGCGCGGCCAGCGCGAGCTGGAGCCGGGCCTCGCGCACCATGTCGTGGGCCGACGGCGGGAGCGGCGGACGCGGCGGACGCCGCAGCACGTAGCGCTCGTCGCTCCGCTCGACGAGGAACGAGAAGTTCGAGCCGCCGCCGTCCCCGATCCGCCGGACGCTGAGCGGACCGGCGCCGAGACCGCGCTCGTCGAGGAACGCCTCCAGGCGTTCCACCACGACGAGCGGCGGACGCGGCGCGCCCGCCGCGTCGGCGGCGGTGGCGACGATGTCCGCTGTGCCCGCCACCGGCCGATCGTGCCACGACCGGCCGGTCGGCGTGACGCGCTAGGCGAGCGAGGCGCGGGCGACGCACCGCTCGCCCGACGGGCTCAGGGCACGTGCGACGAAGCGCCCACCCGGGCCCGCCGCGAGGAACCGCGACTCGAACGACCCGCTCGGCGCGCGCGTGACCGCGGTGCGGCCGGCGACACGCACACCGTTTCGCAAGAGGACGACGCGCCAGCGCACGCCGTTGCGGTTCTGGTCGACCTCGAACTCGACCTCGACGGCCGCGTCCTCGCGGCCGAGCTTCAGCTTCGACGTGCTCGAGGCGGAGCACGTCCCGGCGACGCGCACGTCACCGTCCTTCGCGGCAACGGTCGGCACGACCAGCAATGCCGCCGCGAGCGCCGCGAGCATGGACCAACCGACGGGCTTTCTCATGTGTCTCTCCTTCCAGATGGCTCGTCCCATGTCCGAAAGCCTTCCGGCGGCCCGGTCCGCGCCACAATGGGACATTGGTCGTAGGCCGGGAGAGCGCGTGAGCCGCCCCGTCGCGCAGTTCGCGCTCGCGGGTCTTGCAGTGCTGGCCGTCTTCGGCGTGGTCTCCGTCCTCGCGCTGCGGGCGCTCGCGCACACCGAGGCCTTGCGGGACGCGCGACAGTTCGCGTCGCTCGCGGGACAGGGGATCGTCGAGCCGACGATCGCCACGGGAATCCTGCGCGGCGACCCCGCCGCGATCGGCGCGGTCGACCGGGTCGTCCAGGAGCGTGTCCTCGGGGAGCGGGTCGTGCGCGTGAAGCTCTGGCGACGGGATGGCTCGGTCCTGTACTCCGACGAGCCCCGGCTGATCGGGTCGCGGTTTCCGCTGGGCGCGGTCAAGCTCGACGTCCTGCGCACCGGTGCCACCCGGGCAGAGCTGAGCGACCTCGCCGGGCCCGAGAACCGCTACGAGCGCGGCCTCGGCGACCTGTACGAGGTGTACCTCCCGGTGCGCACCCCGGACGGCATTCCGCTCCTGTTCGAGACGTACCAGCGCCGGAGCGCGGTGGCTGCAACCGGCCGCCGGATCTGGGTCCCGTTCGCGGCGCTCTTGCTCGCGAGCCTTGCGCTGCTGTGGCTCGTCCAGGTGCCTCTCGCAGCGCGGCTCGACCGGAGGCTGCGGAAAACCCAGGCGGAGCGGGAGGCGCTGCTCCGGCGCGCCGTCGAGGCGTCCGCGGACGAACGCCGGCGGATCGCCTCGGACCTGCACGACGGCGTGGTCCAGGACCTCGCCGGGATCTCGTACTCGCTCAGCGCGGCGGCCCACGGCGAGACCTCTCCTGCGACGAGCGACACGTTGACGGCCGCCGCTGCGGGGACGCGAGAGGCCATGCGAAGCCTCCGCTCGCTGCTCGTCGAACTCCACCCGCCCAGCCTCCGTGCCAGCGGGCTCCACGCGGCTCTCACGGACGCGGTTGCGCCTCTTCGCGCGCGCGCCGTCCAGGTCGACCTCCAGCTGGAGGACGATCTGCGCCTCCCGGAGGATGACGAGCGCCTCGTCTACCGGGTCGCGACCGAGGCGCTCCGGAACGTCCAGCATCACGCGCACGCGAGCCACGTGCGCGTGTCGCTCGCAACCACGACGGACGGCATCCGGCTCGTCGTGGTCGACGAAGGCGTCGGCTTCACGGCCGAGGAGCGGCGCCTCCGCGGCGGGGAGGGGCACGTCGGCCTCTCGCTCCTCGAGGAGCTCGTCTCCGGCTCGGGCGGCAGCCTCGAGGTGAGCTCGGCGCCCGGTGAAGGCACGACCGTCACGCTGGAGCTGCCGCGGCGATGATTCGGCTCCTCGTCGCCGACGACCACGCCGTCGTCCGGGCGGGCCTCCGCCAGCTCGCCGCGACGCTGGACGGGGTCGAGCTCGTCGCCGAGGCCGCGAACGGCGAGGAGGCCGTCGCGCTCTGCGCGAGGCACCGTCCGGACGTCGTGCTGATGGACCTCGAGATGCCGGTGGTCGACGGGATCGATGCAACGCGGCGGATTACCCGAGCCGACCCGGGAATCGCCGTCGTGGTGCTCACCTCGTTCTCGGACCGCGAGCGCATCCTGGGGGCGCTCGACGCGGGAGCGATCGGCTACGTCCTGAAGGACGCCGAGCCGGACGCGCTCGAACGGGCGGTCCGCGCCGCCGCGCGCGGCGAGGCGCCGCTCGACCCGCGTGCGGGGCGAGCCGTGCTGCAGGCACGGACCCACGGCTCGCCGCTCGACGGGCTGTCCGAGCGTGAGAGGGAGGTGCTCGCGATGGTCGCGCGCGGGCTGCCGAACAAGCTCATCGCCCGCGAGCTCTCGATCAGCGAGAAGACGGTGAAGGCACACCTCACGAAGATCTTCAGGACGATCGGCGTCACGGACCGGACGCAGGCGGCGCTCTGGGCGGAGCGGAACCGGCTCGGCGGGTCGCAGTCGTAGGACGGAGGTCCCATTGCGGCCGGCAGTCGACGGGCTGCACCATGTGGTTATGCCGCGCATGCCGTCGCGACGTGTCCCGCTCGCGCTCGCCGCGGCGGTCGTGCTGCTCGGCGCGTCGCCGGTCGCGCGCGCGGACGACGAGCCGGGTGACGACGTGCGTGTGCCCGGACGGTGCACGGGCGGCACGACGGCCGAGCTACGGGTCCGCGCCCGCGACGAGGGCGAGCTCCGGCTCGATCTCGTCCTGCGGAGCACGCGGCGTCCGGCCCGCTGGCATGTCGTCGTCGTCCACGAACGTCGCATCGCGTACAGAGGCATCGCGCGCGCAGATACGGGCTCCTCACGCGCGTCATTGCGCCTGACGCTGGCCGATCTGGCGGGCCCGGACTCGGTGAGCGTGCGGGCGACCGGCACCGGGACACAATCGTGCCGCGCAAGCGCGACGATCTTCGGGGACTAGGCGCTCGGGAAGCGAGCGGGCGACCGCAGGTCGTCGCTCCGCGCGCTCGAGCGGGAGCCGGACGAGCGCCTTGCCGCCCGACTGGCCGGCGCTGTGCAGCGCGGCGACCCCGCCATCCTCGCGGCTGCGCTCCCTCGTCACTCGACCGGGATGGGATGCGCCGGTCCCCGTATGGTTGCCCCGTGGCCACCCGCGTGACCGACGAGGAGCGCGTCTCCCCCGAGCGCGCAAAGGACCACGCGCGCCATGCCCTTGTCCCGCCCGAGGACGGCTCCGAGCTGGCCCTCGAGGCGCTGCGCCTCGAGTCGGGCGCGTCGGTCGAGCTGGGAGACGACCTGCAGGACACGTTGCTGTTCGTCCATGCGGGGGGCGGCACCCTCGACGGCGCATCGCTCGACGGCCGCTGCGCAGGGCTCGTCGCGGCGGGCGCCGGCGGGACGCTCCTCGCGGGCTCCGAGGGGCTGGCCTGCGTCTGCGCGACGGTCGGCGCCTCGACCGACCTCCACGCACCGATGGGCGCGACCGAGCCGGTCGTGACGCTCGATCACGTCGAGCCGGGCAAGGCGACCGGCTCGCGCTCGTTCCAGGTCCTCTTCGGGCCGCACAACGGCTCCACCCGGGCGACGCTGTTCGTCGGCTACATCCCGCCCGGGAAGGCGCCGTGGCACTACCACCTCTACGACGAGATCGTCTGGGTGCTGCGCGGCGAGGGTCGCCTCTACGTCGGCGACGCGGTCGAGGCGTTGTCACCCGGCTGCGCGTTCCGCCTGCACGCGCGCGAGGTGCACATCGTGGAGAACACCCAGCCGGCCGAGGAGCTCGCCGTGCTCGGGCTCTTCACGCCGGCCGGCAGCCCGTCTGCCGCGTACCTCACCCCCGAGGTCGCCGCGAGCTACGTCGCCGCCGGCTAGGCGGAGCGCCTCAGACGGAATACGATGGCCGGGCCATGGGCTCGCCGGTCATCCTTGCCGTCGATCCCGATCCGGCCGCACTCGGCGACGTCGAGCGAGAGCTCCACGACCGGTACGCCCGCCACTACCGCGTGATCTGCGTGGGGTCGCCCGCCGAGGCGGCGCGGCAGCTCGCGGACCTCGAGGCGTCCGGGGAGCCGCTTGCGCTCGTCCTCGCGGGCCACGGGGTGACGAACGGGACGTTCCTCGGAGAGGTGCGGCGGGCGCACCCGCACGCGAAGCGCGCGATGCTGGTGGGCTGGGGCGACTGGGGCTACCGCGAGGCGGGAGACGCGATCCTCGCGGCGATCGAGCAGGGGAGGATCGACCACTACGTCGTCCGGCCCGCGGCGCCGCCGGACGAGCAGTTCCACCAGGCCGTCTCGACGTTCCTGCTCGAGTGGGCGGAGGAGCGGCGGACGGCGCCGTACGCGATCCACGTCGTCGGCGAGTCCTGGTCGGGCCGGGCATACGAGCTGCGGTCGGTGCTCGAGAGCTGCGCGTTCCCGCATGCGTTCTCGCTCGCCGACTCGGCCGAGGGCCGGAGCCTGCTCGGCACGCCTCCACCCGAGGAGCTGCCGGTGGTGATCCTCCCCGACGGCACGACGCTCACGAACCCCACCGCCTCCGAGCTCACGCACGCCACCGGGTCGTCGGTCGAGCCGGAGGACGCCGAGGTCGACCTGGTGATCGTCGGCGCAGGGCCGGCCGGGTTGTCCGCCGCCGTGTACGGCGCGTCCGAGGGCTTTCGCACCCTCGTCGTCGACCTCGCCGGCATCGGCGGGCAGGCTCGGTCGAGCTCGATGATCCGCAACTACCTCGGGTTCCCGCGGGGCATCAGCGGCGCGCTGCTCGCCCGGCACGCCCACGAGCAGGCGTGGATCCTCGGCGCCCGGTTCGTGTTCATGCACAGCGTGACCGCGCTCCGGGCCGAGGCCGACGGGCTCGTCGCGAACCTGTCGGAGGGCGCGCAGATCCGCACCCGCGCGGTCGTCCTCGCCACGGGCGCGGACTACCGCCGACTCGGCATCCCGTCGCTCGAGGCGCTCGCCGGCGCCGGCGTCTTCTACGGTGGCGCGGGCGCCGACGCGAACCGTGTGGCGGGCCAGGACGTCTACGTGCTGGGCGGCGCGAACTCCGCGGGACAGGCGGCGCTCCACCTCGCGCGCTTCGCGCGGAGCGTGACGCTCGTCGCGCGAGCGGCCGCGCTCGAGGCCGGGATGTCGCGCTATCTCGTCCGGCAGCTGCAGGCGACGCCCAACGTCGCGGTGAGGCTCGGCACGGAGGTCGTGGGCGGCGGGGGCGACGGGTGGCTCACCCACCTCGTGCTGCGCGACCGCGCGACCGGCGAGGAGGACACCGTCGAGGCCCAGGAGCTGTTCCTCGCGATCGGGGCGCACCCGCGCACGAACTGGCTGCCGGAGGCGATCGCGCGGGACGACCACGGCTTCGTGCTGACCGGCGCGGACCTTCCCGATGAAGCCTGGCCCCTCGAGCGCGAGCCGTACCCGCTCGAGACGAGCATGCCCGGCGTCCTCGCCGTAGGCGACGTCCGGCACGGCTCGATCAAGCGCGTTGCCTCGGCCGTCGGAGAGGGGTCGGTCGCGGTGCGGGTGCTCCACCGCCTGCTCGACCCCGCGGACGCGTCGTCGGCGGCGGGTCGCGTCGCCGAGCCGACCGCCTAGCGGTCCAGCCCGGACTCGATCGTGTGCGCGAGGTGGGAGACGGTGAGCGGCTCGCCGGTCGCCTGCTCGACGAGCCGGTCCCAGCGCAGGGACTGGCCCGGCCGGAAGACGTGCTCGACGAGGAACGCGCCTGCTGCGGGACGTCCGACGAGCCCGCCGGCCTCCCGCTCCAGCGCCGCGCGGACCTGGTTCGCGACGAGATGGCCGTACAGGTACGTGTGGTAGTAGACGGGCGCGCAGGCGACGTGGATCTTCGCCGCCCAGTCGGGCTCGCGCCGGCCGTCGGGCGGGGTCAGGAGCTGGTATCGCGCGACGAGGTCCCACCAGACCCGGGAGAGGTCCGCCTCGGGATCGGCGTACAGGGCGCGCTCGAAGCTCGTCATCACGAGCACCCAGCGGACGAAGACCAGCACCTCCGCCGCGCTCCTGCGGCGGAGAGCGGCGTCGAGCTCCGCCGCGCTGCCTGCGCCGAGCCCGCGAACGTCGCGCAGCCAGGCGGCCTCCTGGGCGAGGCCCCCCATCATCAACGCCATGCCCTCCGTCACGGTCAGGTGGGCCTCGCGGAGCAGCCAGGGGAGCGACCGGTCGAAGCCGAGGTCGAAGACACCGTGGCCGAGCTCGTGGAGCATCGTGTCCGCCCAGTAGGCGTCGTGCTCGACGTTCGCGAGCACCCGCACGTCGCCCTCACGGTCCACGTCGATGCAGAATGCGTGCTGCGACTTCCCGTCCCGGGGGAAGAGGTCGCTGCGTCCGAGGATCGCCCCGGTCTCGAGCTCGAGCCCGTCGAAGGTCTGGCGCGCGAGCTCGACGACGTCCGTCCCGGCGAACGCCTCGCTCGTGTCGACGCTGCCGGTGACCGGCACCTCCTGGAAGAAGACGTCCTCGTAGTGCCACGGGCGGAGCTCCTCGACCGCGCAGTCGAACCGGCGCGCGAGCTCCGCGTCGACCTCGGCCTTCCAGCGCGCGAACGGTGCCGCGGTCAGCGTGTCGCACTCGTCGAGCGTGGCGAACAACCGCTCCTCGTCCATCTCGCTCGTCGCGAGCGCGAGCGCGAACCAGTCGCGGTAACCGAGGCCGCGGGCCGCCCCGTTGCGCAGCCGGGCGAGCTCGCGCACGTCGTCCGCGACCGCGGCGCCGACGGTCTTCGACCCCTCCCACGCCTCGCGCCGCTCCGCGACGTCGTCGCTCTCGCGAAGGATCCGCCTGATCTCGTTGTCGTCGAGCTGCCGCCCGCCCACGGTCGCGCGGTGCTGCGCGAAGCGCGACTCGACCGACGCCTCGAGCTCCACGATCCGGTGGCGGATCCCTTCGGGCACCTGATTCGGCGCAAGCGCGTCGTGGAGGAGATCGAGCTCGCGGCGCGCGAGGCCGTTCGCGCCGTTCTCCCGCGCCTCCTTGACCGCGCGGAACAGCTCCGGGTCGGCGAGCGCGTCCGACAGCGCGACCTCGGTCGCGACGCGGCGCCGCTCGGTCTCCTCGCTCGCCGACGTGTTCGCGTCCCACCACGCGCCCGACGCGGCGAGGTGGAGCGGGCGCAGCGTCTCCTCTGCGCGGACGAGGATCGGAGCCCGGTCGCTCATCCCGCGAGAGTATCGAGAGTCAAGACTCTAGGATCGTCGGTCGTGAGCACCGACGCGCACCGGGCGGCCGCGGCCGCACAGGGGCCGATCCCGGTCGGGCTCGTCACGG
>DASSJV010000141.1:0-19938 GCA_035691005.1 Gaiella sp.
GATGCGCGCGCTCTACGGCAGCGGCCGACAGGCCGAGGCCCTCGAGGTCTACCGCAAGGGCCGCCGCTTGTTGGCCGACGAGCTCGGTCTCGAGCCCGGAGCGGAGCTCCAGCGGCTCGAGCGGGCGATCCTGTCCCAGGACCCCTCGCTCGACGTGCCCGAGAGGCCCCGCGACTCGAAGGCCGACCCAGCCGCCTCGCCTCGTCGCGGTGTCGCTCCCCGTGGAGGTCGCCGGATCGCTGCGGGCGCGGCGCTGCTCGCGGTCGCGGCAGCGGCCGCAACCGCCGGATATCTCCTCGTCGCCGACGAGCCGTCCGCCCCGGTCACCGTTACACCGCCCACGCTCGCGGTGATCGACCCGACGACGAACCGCGTCGTGGCCTCCATCCGCGTCGGCTCGAAGCCGGTGGCGGTCGCTGCCGGTGCGGGCGCCGTGTGGGTCGGCGACGCGCGCGACGGGACGATCACCCGCGTTGATCCCGAGACGCGACAGGTCGTGAAGACGATCGGGATCGGGGCCCCGGTCGTCGACCTCGCCACCGGCCTCGGGGCGGTCTGGGCTGCGACGGGAGGCTTCGGCGAAGTCGTGCGGATCGATCCGGACGTCGGCGCGGCGACGCAGCGCATCCCGCTCGGCGACCCGGAGGATCCCATCGTGCCCAGCGTCCCCTCGGTCGGAGTGGGCGACGGACGTGTATGGGCGGGCGTGCCCGAGGGGCTCGCGCGGATCGATGCGCGTTCGGGGGACGTGGTCGACACCGTCGACCTGAACAGCTTGCAAGCTCTCCAGATCGCGGTCGGAGGGGGTGCCGTCTGGGTCACGACGATCGCGAACCGGGCGAAGCGCGTCGAGGCGAGCTCGGGTCGGCCGACGGCCGAGTTCTACGCGGGAGGATGGGTCTATCCCGTTGTACTCGGCGGTGGTGCGGCCTGGGTCGGCGGTCTGAGAGGCCTCGTAAAGCTCAATCCCGACACGGGTGCCTCGCTCTCCACATCTGCCCAGGTCGAGCTGGTCACCGGGATCGCCTACGGCGAGGGCTCGCTCTGGCTCACGAACGGCGATACGGCCGAGGTCGTCCGGCTGGACCCCGAGACGGGAACGGTCAAGGCCACGATCCCCACGGGAGGGCGCGGAGACGACCTCGTCGTCGATCGGGGGCTCGTCTGGGTCGTCGTTCCGCAGAACGAGTAGGACAGGGGGTCAGCCGCCGGTCGGCGGCGGGATGCGGAGCCTGCCGGTGATGACGCGGCGTTCGAGGCGGCGGAGTTGCGTCACGAGAGCGCGGGGGACTCGCGGGCTGATCCGACCGAGCCCGGCTGCGCCGTCGCGCATCGTGAGGACGGTGTCTCGACCGGTGCGGAGCTTGCCGCTCTTGACCTTCTCGAACACGTCGACGAAGCCGGCTTCGTAGCTCTTGAGGACGCTCGTCAGGACGTGGGGCCCGAGGAACGACTGGTCGGAGTCGACGCCGACCGCCCAGATGCCCGCCTGTGCGGCCGCCCTCATCGCCCCGAGTCCGCAGGCGCCGGCGACGTTGAAGACGGTGCCGGCACCCCGGGCGATCTGACGGCGCGCGAGCGCCGCGCACTTGGCCTCGTCGACGAAGTCGTCGGCGTAGTCGACGAGCACCTTCACGTGTGGCGCGGCTCGTTTGGCCCCGGCGACGAAGCCGTCCACGAAATCGGTCACCGGTCCTAACTTCCAGCCCCCCACCACGCCGACAGCGTCCGGCCCGGGTCGCCGCTGCTCGAGCTTCGCGGCCAACCAGCCGGCGAGGAACGCCGCCTCGCGCGCCTGGAGCACCAGGCCGTGGACATTCGGCGGCGGGTTCGTCCCCTCGATGCGCGAGGCGTCGAGGACGACGAACGGGATCCCCGGATAGCGACGGGCAACGGCGAGGACCGCCGGGTCGAACCCGATGCCCGCAAGCACCACGGCGTCGTACTTCTGCTGCGCGGTCAAGGCGAGAAAGTCTCGGAGGTTTTCTTGCGGCGTCGGCGCGACGACCCGTGCCCGCACTCCCGTGCGGCGCGCGGCCCGCCTGATCCCTTCGCACACCTCCACCGTGTTCCGGGGAGGGCACCCATCGGACTGGAAGACGACGATCACCTGCGGCCCGGGCTTCGATGCAAACGGCGCCGCCGTCCCGCTCGCGACCGCCGCGACCACGAGCACGGTCGCTGCAGCGAGTCCGGCCGCGGCGAGACGAAGCGGCGTGTTCGAGCGCTCAGCCGACATGGCTCGAGCTCGGGGCCGGCGGGACGCGAAGGTTGCCGGTGACGATCCGGCGTTCGAGGCGCCGGACTTGGGTGACAAGGCTGCGGGGGACCCTGGGGCTGATGACGCCGAGCCCTGCGGCGCCGTCGCGCATCGTGAGGGTGGTGTCGCGGCCGGTGCGGAGCCCGCCCGTCTTGACCCGCGTGAAGACGTCGACGAAACCGGCTTCGAAGCTCTTGAGGACGCTGGTCAGGACGTGTGGGCCGAGGAACGACTGGTCCGAGTCGACGCCGATGGCCCAGATGCCCGCGTCGGCAGCGGCTCGCATGGTTCCGAGGCCGCAGGCGCCGGCGACGTTGAACACGGTGCCTGCTCCGCGTGCGATCTGACGGCGGGCGAGCGCGGCGCACTTGGCCTGGTCGACCCAGTCGCGGGAGTAGTCGACGAGGACCTTCACGCGAGGTGCCGCTCGTCTCGCGCCCGCGACGAAGCCGTCCAAGAAGGTGGTGACTCCGGGAACCCTCATGCCCGCAACCGCTCCGACGACGTCCCGTCCAGGCCGTCGCCGCTCGAGCTTCGCTGCCAGCCAGCCGGCTAGAAACGCCGCTTCGCGTGCTTGGAGCACCTCGCCCTGCACGTTGGGCGGTGCGTTGGGCACATCCGCGCGGGGCGCGTCCATCACGATGAACGGAACCTTCGGGTAGCGGCGAGCCACCGCGGAGACCTGGGGGTCGTAGTAGAGCCCGAACAGCACCACCGCCGCGTAGCGCTGACGTGCGATGAGAGAGAGGAAGTCAGCGAGGTCCTCGCGAAACGTCGGCGACACGATCCGCGCGTGCACGCCCGTGCGGCGCATCGCTCGCCGGATGCCCTCGCAGAGCGCCAGGGTGTCCGTATCGGGACATCCGCCCACGTCGAGCACGATCGCGATCTGGGGCTCAGGCGCCGTCGCCGCCGAGGTTTCCGTGCCGATCACGCATGCGGCCGCGACGGCGATCCCGGCGGCCGCAAGACCGAGATGCACGCGCGACCAATGCATCGGTTGAACGTAACATCCGGCACGAGAAATCGGAATGCCTCGGTGTGCGCCGTCGAGCGCCGCCCGCGCTGGCATGATCCGCACGACGTGCGTCGGCGCTTGCTCGCCTGGATTCTGGTAACGCCGGTCGCTGCGGCCGGAGTGCTCGCTGCGCACGCTCTCGCGTACCGACTCACCGGCGCGCAGCCCGGGCCGACGCACGAGTACCTCGCGCACGTCCCCCAGGTCGTCGTGGTGCTCGCGTCCATCGCGCTGGTGGGGCTCGCCGTCCAGGAGCGGAGCCTCAGCCGGTTCTCGGCGCGCTGGGTGGCGCCGCTCGCACCCCTCGGCTTCGCGTGCCAGGAGCACCTCGAGCGCCTCGTGCACGAGGGGCACGTGCCCTGGCTGTTGACGTCGCCGACATTCCTGCTCGGGCTCGCGTTCCAGCTCCCTGTCGCGCTCGCCTGCGTCCTCCTCGTGCGTCGGGTCGTCGGCACGCTCACAGGCGTTCGGCGGAGGCGATTGCCTCGCCCCGGCGATGCCTGGCTCCCGCTCTCGACCTCGGCGCCGTTCCTGCCGCGTGCGGCGCGTCCGCCGCGGGCCACCGGACGCGGCCCCCCCGCGCTCCTCGCATCCTGAGCAGCCGCCGGGCCGGAGCGCCCGGCCGAACCGAGGAGACCCGATGAGAATCGCAACGCTGATCGCTGTACTGGCGCTGGGCGCGGTCGGCCTCGCCGGCTGCGGCGGGGACGACGACGCCGCCGACGCGGTGACCACGACCGACACGGCCACGACCGCGACGACCACCGCGACAGGCGGTGAGACGACGTCGACCACGCCCGCCGCCCAGGCGCAGGTGATCACGATTCGCGTCGTCGACGGGCAGCCGCAAGGCGGGATTCAACGGCCGACGATCGACCAGGGCGACAAGGTGGTGCTCGTCGTCCGGACCGACTCCGGCGAGGCCGTGCACCTGCACGGCTACAACATCGAGCAGGAGATCGTCCCCGGGAAGCCGCTGCGCCTGCCGTTCACCGCGAACATCGCGGGTCGTTTCGAGCTCGAGTTGCACCCGACCGACGCGCTGCTCGCGGTGCTCGAGGTGAAGCCCTGAGCCGTCCCTGGTTCGTCGCGCACGGGATCGGGGGAATCCAGGACCTCCCCGTCCCGACGTGGCTCTTCTACTGGGGCGCGGCGATCGTCCTCGTCGTCTCGTTCGTGCTCCTCGGCGCCCTCTGGCGGAAGCCGCTGCTCGGGCAGCGGAGCGACGGGCAGACGCTCGGCGAGCGGTTCTCGGCCCTCGTCCTCGGCCCGCTCCGCGTGATCGTCCAGGCGATCTCGATCGTGCTGTTCGTCCTCGTGTGGCTCTCCGCGCTGTTCGGCGACACCGACCCGTTCCGCAACCTCGCGCCGACCTGGGTGTACGTGATCTTCTGGCTCGGCGTGCCCGTGCTCTCGGTCGTGCTCGGGAACGTGTGGCGCGGCCTCTCGCCCTGGCGCGCCCTGGCTGACCTGTTCGTCTGGGTGCGCGAGCTCGGCGGGGGCGAGGCACGGCCACTGGCGGAGTACCCCTTGGGGCTCGGACGCTGGCCGGGGGCGGTCGCGCTCTTCGCGTTCGCGGTTCTCGAGCTCGCGTACTCCGATCCGTCGAGCCCGCGCGCGTTGGCGTTCGCCATCGCGGTGTACAGCTACGTAGCGCTCTTCGGAATGGCCGCGTTCGGCCGCGACGACTGGACGCGGTACGGCGAGGGCTTCGCGGTCTACTTCGGGCTGCTCGCCCGGATCGCGCCGCTCTACGCGCGTAACGGGCGGCTCCGCCTCCGCTGGCCGCTGACAGGGCTCGCGGGCAAGGACGAGACGCCCGGGGCGGTCGCCTTCGCGGGCGTGATGCTCGGCACCGTCCTGTTCGACGGCTATTCGCGGACGTCGACCTGGCAGGACCTGATGGCGCGGCTCGAAGGGCCGTACATCGTCCACCACCCGACGTTCGCGGAGTTCCTCGTCACCTGCGCGAGCATCGGGGGCCTGGTCGCAGGCGTGCTCCTGATCGCGCTCGCGTACGAGGCCGCGGCAGCGGTCGCGCGCTTGACGGTCAATGCGCCGCGCTCACTCGTCCCGGACTTCGTGCTCTCGCTCGTGCCGATCGCGTTCGTCTACGTCGTGGCGCACTACGCGACGCTCTTCCTGATCCAGGGGCAGTTCGCCGTGCCGCTCCTCTCGGATCCGCTCGGCCGCGGCTGGAACCTGTTCGGGACCGCCCACGTGACGCCCAACCTCACGCTGATCGCGCCGAACACGACGTGGTACATCCAGGTGGTGGCGCTCGTCACGGGGCACGTGGCGGGCCTCGCGATTGCCCACGACCGGGCCGTGACGCTGTTCGCCGACCGCCGCGACGCGCTGCGCTCGCAGTACGCGTTCCTCGGCCTGATGGTGCTGTACACCGTCGGCGGCCTATGGGTGCTGTCGCGCGGATGATGGTCCCGCGGCTCGTCGGTCACCATCTCGACCCGGCGACGCTCGCCGTGGAGGGGTTGATCCTCGCGGTGCTCGTGATCGGCTTCGGCGCGATCTGGCTCCGGGAGCGGCGTCGGCGGGTCGACCGCTCTCGCCGCGTCCCGGAGCTGCGCGAGTGATTCTCGTCTCGCTCAGCATCGCGAGACGAAGCCCGCGTAGAGCAGCGCAGCGGCGACGATCGTGAACACCGAGCCGCCGCCGGCGCCGAGACCGGCGAGCGCGCTGCCGGCGGCGGCGGCGGCGACACCGCCGATGATCAGGCTGTTCCCGACCGGACGCCGCCGGAGGCCCGTTGCGGCGACCGCAAGCGCGGCGACGGTTCCCGTCACGTTCGCGACGACCGCGAGCGCGCGGGCGGGGAAGAACGCGAGGTGCTCGGCCGCGTCCGGGATCGAGCTTCCCGTCACCGCGGGGTCGATCGGCACGGCGATCGCAACCCCGACCGCGAGACCCGCGTAGACGAGCGCGACCGGCGCCGCGAGCGAGACCCGTGCACGGAGCAGCGAGCCGGCGCCGAGGAGCGGCGCGGTGAGGAGGCCGCCGAAGAGGTAGTACGCGCGGAACGCCCGGTCGTCCCAGCCGGCCGCCGCGCCCCAGGCGAGCGCGGCCGAAGCCGCCGCGAAGGCGGCGAGCGACGCGCTCCACGCGAGGAGCTCGGCACCGCCGCGCATCCGCCGGCGCCGCAGCAGGTCGGCCGCAAGCCGGAGCGAGACGAGCGCGGCGGCGAACGGCAGCACGACATCCATGCCGCGCCAATCTACGGCGCCCGCGTACCGGAAGGCGCTGTACGCTCAGACTGGTGTCGCGACCGCAGCAGCTCTTGACCCCGGGGCCGACCGCCGTGCCGCCCGAGGTGCTGCGGGCGCTCGCCGAGCCGGTGATCCACCACCGCTCCCCGGAGTTCGCCGAGATCTTCGCCGTCGCCCAGGAGCGCCTCCGCGCCGTGTTCCGGACCGACGGCGAGGTGCTCGTGTTCACCTCGTCCGGCACGGGGGCATTCGAGTCGGCGGTCGTCAACCTCCACTCGCCCGGCGACCGCGTCCTCGCGGTGTCGCAGGGCGAGTTCGGGGAGCGCTGGCAGAAGCTCGCGACCGTCTTCGGCTGCGACGTCGTGCCGCTCGCCTACGCCTGGGGCGAAGCGCCGTCGCCCGACGACCTGCGCGTCGCGCTCGCGGAGAGCGGCGCCGGCACCGTGTTCCTCGTCCACTCGGAGACCTCCACCGGCGTGGTCTGCGACCTGGAGCCTCTGCTCGCCGTGAGCCGGGAGGCCGGCGCGCTCACGGTCGTCGACGCGGTCTCGAGCCTCGGCGCCGTGCCGCTCGAGTCGGACGCCTGGGGCGCCGACGTGGTGGTCACCGGCTCGCAGAAGGCGCTGATGACCCCGCCCGGGCTCGCGTTCGCGTCCGTCTCCGAGCGCGCGTGGGCACGCGCGGAGACGGCGTCTCTGCCGCGGTTCTACTGGGACTGGGAGCGGCAGCGCCGCGCGCAGGCGAAGGGCTCGACCCCGTCGACTCCGGCGACATCGCTCGTCGTCGCGCTCGTCGAGGCGCTCGGGCTGGTGCTCGAGGGCGGGCTGGACGCAGCCTTCGCGCGGCACCGCGCGCTCGGGCGTGCGTGCCGGACCGGGATCAAGGAGATGGGCCTCGAGCTCTACTCGCCGGACGACGACAGCGCGGCTGTGCTCACCGCCGCCCTCACGCCCGAGGGGATCGACGCGGTCGCCCTGCGGTTGGCCCTGCGCGACCGGCACGGGATCACGATCGCGGGCGGGCACGGTGAGCTGACCCCGCGGCTCTTCCGCATCGGGCACATCGGCCACGTCGGCATCGAGGAGCTCGCCGGCGCCCTCGGCGCGATCGAGCAGGAGCTCGCCGCCTCCGGAGCGGATGTCGAGCTCGGACGAGCCGCGCCGGCCGCGTACGAAGCATTCGGCACCGTCGCCGCGCCGTAGTCCATGCGGGTCCTCGTCCGGGAGCCGATCGCGGAGGCGGGTGTCGCGCTCCTGCGGGAGCGCTTCGACGTCGACGTCGACACGGATTCGCCGCTCGAGGAGGTGATCGACCGCTACGACGCCATCGTGATCCGCTCGGCCACCCGCCTCACGAGCGAGCTGATCGACCGGGCCACGCGGCTCAAGGTGATCGGCAGGGCAGGGGTCGGCGTCGACAACGTCGACGTCGACGCGGCGACCCGGCGCGGCATCGTGGTGGCGAACGCGCCCGAGTCGACCGTGACCTCCGCCGCCGAGCAGACGATCGGGCTGATCGTCGCGCTCGCGCGGAACATCCCGCAGGCCCACGCGGCGCTCAAGGCCCGGCGCTGGGAGCGGTCGCGCTGGAGCGGCATCGAGCTCGCCGGAAAGACGCTCGGCGTGATCGGGTTCGGGCGGATCGGCCAGCAGGTCGCGCGCCGCGCGGTAGGGCTCGGGATGACCGTCGTCGCGTATGACCCGTTCGTGGGAAGCGACCGGTTCCGCGAGCTGGGCGTCGACCGCGCCGAGACGCTCGACGAGCTGCTCGGGGCGGCGGACGTCGTCACGCTCCATTCGCCGCTGACCGACGAGACGCGCTGCCTGATCGACCGCGACTCGATCGCGCGGATGCGCGACGGCGCACGGCTCGTGAACGCCGCCCGCGGCGCGTTGGTGGACGAGGAGGCGCTGCTGGAGGCCCTCCGCGACGGCAAGCTCGCGGGCGCGGCCCTCGACGTGTTCTCGGCCGAGCCGTACGACGGGCCACTGCTCGAGCTCGAGCAGGTCGTCGTCACCCCGCATCTCGCGGCGTCGACGGACGAGGCGCAGGACCGCGCCGGCCTGATCGTCGCCGAGCAGGTCGTGGCCGCGCTCGACGGGGGCCTCGTCTCGAACGCGGTCAACATCCCCGTCGTCGACCAGGCCGACCTCGAAGTCCTCGGCCCGTTCATCCCGCTCGCCTCGCTGCTCGGCCGCATCGCCGTCGCGCTCGCGCCCGACCGGCCGCGGCGGATCGTCGTGGCGGCGCACGGCCCGCTCTCCGAGTACGACACGCGTCTGCTCACCGCCGCGGCGCTGAACGGCGCGTTCCAGGAGCGCGTCGACCAGGTCGTGAACGTCGTCAACGCGCCGGTGATCGCCGCCGAGCGCGGGATCGAGGTCGTCGAGGCGCGCAACCGCGCGTCACGCGACTACACGAACGCGGTGGAGGTCTCGATGGTCTCCGACGGGGAGGAAGTGACCGTCTCGGGGACGACGATCGGGCCGGAGCCGCGCCTCTTCCTCGGCGGCGCGCTCGGGTTCGGGATCGACCTCGAGATCGGCCCGCACATGGTGTTCGTCCGCTACGCGGATCAGCCGGGCGTGATCGGCCGGGTCGGCTCGATGTTCGGTGACGCGGGCGTGAACATCGCCAACATGGCGGTCTCGCGGACGAAGGAGGGCGGCGAGGCGCTGATGGTGTTCTCGATCGACACGACCCCGACCGAGGAGCTCGTCGACGCGCTGCACGACGTCGGCTTCGACGACGTGCGCTTCGTCGAGCTCGGATGACGGCGTGACGATCGCGTGGCCGGATCCGGTCGAGCGGGTCGCCTCCTTCCTGCGGGCGACCGGGGGCGAGGCGCGGATCGAGGAGTTCGCGACCGAGACCCCGACCGCCGAGGCCGCCGCGGACGCGGTCGGCTGCACCCTCGGCCAGATCGTGAAGTCGCTCGTGTTCGTGTGCGACGGCACGCCGGTCGTCGCGCTCGTCCCGGGAGACCGGCGGGCGGACAGCAGCAAGATCGCCCGGCTCGCGGGCGCGAGGCGTGCGGCGATCGCGAAGCCGGCCGAGGTCGTCGAGGCGACGGGGTTCGAGCCGGGCGGCGTCGCGCCGTTCCCGCTCGAGCGCGTGCCGATGGTGCTCGTCGAGCGGACCCTCGTCCGGCACCCGATCGTCTGGGCCGGAGCCGGCTCCGATCGGCACATGGTCGCCCTCGCGCCGCGCGAGCTCGTGCGCCTCGCCCGGGGTCGGGTCGAGGACCTCGTGCGCGATTCTCCATAATTCGTTTCACACGCCCGCGAACGGAGGCACATCGATGGAGGAGACCGCGAAGATCTGGATGAACGGCGAGCTCGTCGACTGGGCGGACGCGACCGTCCATGTCGGCGTCCACGGCCTGCACTACGGCTCGGGCGTGTTCGAGGGGATCCGCGCGTACGAGACGGACCGTGGTCCCGCCGTCTTCCGGCTCGCCGACCACCTCCAGCGGCTGCACGACAGTGCCCGGCTCCTCTACATGGAGCTGCCGTACGCGGTCGAGGAGCTCCGCACCGCGACGCACGACCTCGTGCGCGCGAACGGGCTCCCGTCCTGCTACATCCGCCCGATCGCGTTCTACGGCTACGGGTCGCTCGGCGTGCACACGAGCGGGAACCCCGTCGAGACCGTGATCATGAGCTGGCCGTGGGGCGCCTATCTCGGCGAGGACTCGCTCACGAAGGGGATCACCGCAAAGGTCTCGAGCTGGCAGCGCGTCGGCCCGAACGTGATCCCGCACGTCGCGAAGGCGACCGGGATCTACCTCAACTCGATGCTGGCGACGACCGAGGCGAAGCGCGCCGGCTACGACGAGGGGATCCTGCTCACGGACGGCGGGTTCGTCGCGGACGGCCCGGGCGAGAACATCTTCGTCGTCAAGAACGGGCGGATCACGACGCCGCCCCTGTCGACGTCGATCCTTCCCGGCGTCACGCGCGACTCGGTCATCCAGATCGCGCAGGAGCTCGGCTACGTCGTCGAGGAGGCGGACCTGATCCGCACGGACCTCTGCCTCGCGGACGAGGTCTTCATGACCGGCACCGCGGCCGAGGTGTCGCCGGTGCGGGCGGTCGACGACGTCGAGCTCGGCGTCGGCCCGGTCACGCTCGAGCTGCAGACGGCGTACCTCGACGCCGTCAACGGCCGCGCCGAGCAGTGGAGCCACTGGCTCGACGTGGTCGAGGTGCGCGAGTCGGCGACGGCCTAGCGCCGCTCGCGCGCGGCGAGCACGGTCGCGACGACGCGCTCCTGGTCGTCCTCCGAGAGCGACGAGCCGCTCGGCAGGCAGAGGCCGCGCTCGAAGAGGCGCCCTGAGACGCCGCCGCCGAACGAGTGGTGCGAGGCGAAGATCGGCTGGAGGTGCATCGGCTTCCAGAGCGGTCGCGCCTCGATGTCCTCCGCCTCGAGCGCGAGGCGGATCGCCTCGCGGTCGACCCCGAACGCGTCCGGGTCGACGACCATGCAGGTCAGCCAGGCATTCGTCGTCCCGTACTGCGCCTCGGGCATGAACGTGAGCCCTGGCGCGTCGCCGAGGAGCGCGACGTAGCGCTCGCGGATGCGGCGCCGGATGGCGACGCGCTCGGGCAGCGACTCGAGCTGTGCCCGGCCGAGGGCCGCGAGCAGGTTGCTCATCCGGTAGTTGAACCCGATCTCGAGATGCTCGTAGTGCGGGACGGGCTCCCGGGCCTGGGTCGACAGCTTCCGCGCGTGCTCGACCCATTTGCGGTTCGGCGAGACGAGCATCCCACCGCCGCTCGTCGTGATGATCTTGTTCCCGTTGAACGAGAACGCGGCGACAGCGCCCTGCCCGCCCGCGGGGGCACCCCGGTAGGTCGCGCCGAGGGACTCGGCCGCATCCTGGACGAGCACCACGTCGTGGCGCGCGCAGACCTCCTGCAGCGCGTCGTAGTCGCAGCACTGCCCGTAGAGGTCGACCGCCACCACCGCCCGCACCGTGGCGCCTGCCTCACGGCGCGACGCGATCGCGTGCTCGAGGAGGTCCGGGTCGATCGTCCACGTCTCTGCCGTCGCGTCGACGAAGAACGGGATCGCGCCGGAGTAGGTCACCGCGTTCGCGCTCGCTGCGAACGTGAACCCGGAGCAGGCGACCTCGTCACCCCCGCCGATCCCGAGCACGACCAGCGCGAGGTGGAGCGCTGCGGTGCCGCTCGAGAGAGCGACCGCGTGCTCGACCCCCGCGACCCCGGCAAGCTCGCGCTCGAACTCGTCGACGTGCGGGCCGAGCGGCGCGATCCAGTTCGACGCGATGGCGTCGGCGACGAGCTCGGCCTCGCGGCCCGTGACGTGGGGAGGGGAGAGGTAGATCCGGGCCATCGCAGGCGAGCCTAGCCGCGCCGAACGGCGGCGGCCCCGAGGACACGCGAGCAGCGATACTTCGCCCATGGCCGGTCACGGAATGGTGTTCCTCGGGTTCGGCAAGTACGTGCGGGCCGACCGCATCTACGCGCTCGAGCCGATAGTCGGCGACGACCGCGGGAGCGGCCGGCGGACGCTCGTCTGGGTCGAGGGGATCGCCGAGCCGGTCGTCGCGTCACGGACGCAGCAGACGATCCTCGAGGAGATCGAGGCGAGCGCGGACCCGCCCGGTGCCCGCCGCAGAACGGTGCGCGGCTCGGTCGTCCGGCACCCGCAGCTGTTCGAAGGCGAGTGACGCTCGCCGAGCTTCTTCAGGGGAGCGTCCACGAGGTGGCCGCGGGGCTCGTCGGCTGGACGCTGCTCGTCGACGGCGTGGGCGGCCGGATCGTCGAGGTCGAGGCCTACGACGAGGACGATCCCGCGAGCCACGCGTACCGCGGTGCGAACGCGCGGAACGGGTCGATGTTCGGTCCGCCCGGGCACCTCTACGTGTACCGCTCGTACGGGATCCACTGGTGTGCGAACGTCGTGTGCGAGCGGCCGGGACACGGCGCAGGCGTCCTGCTCCGCGCACTCCAGCCGACACACGGGCTCGACCGGATGCGCGATCGGCGTCGCGTCGCCGACGACCGCCTCCTCTGCTCCGGCCCCGGCCGGCTCACACAGGCGCTGGGCCTGAGCGACGCCGACGACGGCGCGGACCTCTCGCGACCGCCATTCGCGGTCCTGCCGCCGTCCGCGCCGAGCGTCGTCGAGCGCACGCCGCGGATCGGGATCAGCCGCGCGGTGGAGCAGCCCTGGCGCTACGTCGAGGTGGGAACTAGCTGGTCGAGCCGTCGCCGACGAGCAGCGTGATCGGCAGGCCCGGTCGGATCGCGAGCCCCGGCTCGAGGCTCTGCCGCAGGACCGTCCCCGACGGTCCGCCCGACGTGTATCGGACGTGCACCGCGAGGCGGAGCTTCTTCGTCCGCTTCTGCGCATCCGGGAGGCTCGAGCCGACGAGGTTCGGCACGAGCCCGTCCTGCGCGAGCGAGACGAAGAGACGGACACGGCCGTTGGCGGAGAGGTAGCCGCCGCGCGGCTCCTGCTTCACGACCTGGCCCGGACGTGAGCGCGGCTTTGCGGGGACGTAGACGAAGTCCGGCGTGAGCGGGACGGACTGGAGGGCGACCTTGGCCGACTCGGCGGAGCGGCCCACGACGACCGGCACCGTCACCTCGTTCGCGTAGCACTTCGCAGTCGTCTCGGGCGCCTCGCCGACGAAGTACGAGGTCAGCCGTGTGCCCGGGCAGTAGCCGTTGTCGAGCTGCCAGCGCCCGCCGCGGTGGACGACCCGAAGGTCGTAGGCCGGGAGGTACGGCGCGGACGCGAAGCTCTCGGGCTCCTGCCCGTCGAGCGCCCGGGTCATGAACGCCTTCCAGATCTCCGCGGGAAGCGTGCCGCCCGAGACCGGCTCCCCGTGGAACTCCGTCTCCATCGGCCGCAGCGCGTCCGGGTAGCCGACCCACACGGCGACGACGAGCTCCGGCGTGTAGCCGACGAACCAGGCGTCTCCGTAGTCGTCGGTCGTCCCGGTCTTGCCGGCCACCTCCCGCCCTGAGATCTGCGCGCGCGTCCCGGTCCCCTCGCGGACGACGTCCTCGAGGATCGACGTGAGGGTCTCGGCCTGCGACGTGGGCAGGACGGCGTGCGCGACCGGGGCGTTCTGGCGCACCTTCCCGCTCCGGCGCGTCTTCACGGAAGACACGACGCGGGGCAAGTCGCCCATCAGCGATCCGTCGATCCGCTTCCCGTCGTTCGCGATCGTCGCGTAGGCACGAGTCATGTCGAGCGGGTTGACGGCGATCGAGCCGAGGCCGATCGCGAAGTAGGCGGGCAGCTTGGAGTGGATGCCGAGCGCGTGGGCCGTCTCGACGATCTTCTTCGGCCCGACGACCTGGGTCAGCTGCGCGTAGACCGAGTTGTCGGAATGGATCATGGCGTTCCAGAGGTCGATCTGACCGAGGTACGCGCCCTCGTAGTTCGAGACGGGCCAGATGCGGTCGCCTGCGTCGATCTGCACCGGTTTCGAGACGAACTCCGTCGACGGCGCGATCCCGCTGCGGAACGCGCTCGCCAGCACGATCGGCTTGAACGACGAGCCCGGCTGGCGCTCCGCCTGGGTCGCGAGGTTGAACTGGCTCCGGCGGTAGTTCGTTCCCCCGAACATCGCCCTCACGGCGCCGGTGCGCGGGTCGATCGCGACGAGCGCAGCGGCCGGGCCGCTCGGGTCCTTCAGCACCTCCTCGATCCCCTCCCGGGCCTTCGTCTGGAGGTCGAGATCGATCGTCGTGTCCACCTCGAGCCCGCCACCGAACACGCGCTCGGCGCCGTACTTGCCGACCAGCTGGTCGGTCACGTAGTTGACGAAGTACGCGGCGGGCCCACGCGTGCCCGGCAGGTGCACGTCGTCGGGCTTCGGCAACGGCGCGGCGTTCGCCCGGCGCTGCTCGACGCGCGTGATGCGGCCCTGGTCGAAGAGCAGCTGGAGCACATGGGCGCGGCGCTCCTTCGCCGCGGCCGGGTGCTGCACCGGGTCGTAGAACGTGGGGCTCCGGGGCAGTCCGGCGAGGAGCGCGGCGTCGGCGAGGGTCAGATCGGCGGCGCTCTTGTCGAAGTACGTCCGGGCGGCCTGGAGGATCCCGTACGCGCCGTTGCCGAAGTAGATCGTGTTGAGGTAGGCGGTCAGGATCCGGTCCTTCGACCAGCGCTGCGAGAGCTGCCACGCGAGCGCGGCCTCGCGCACCTTGCGCGCGAGCGTGTCCTCGTTGCGGCTGTACGCGTTCTGGACGTACTGCTGCGTGATCGTCGAGCCGCCCTCGACGACGCTCTGGCTGCGGATGTCCGACCAGAGCGCACGGAGGATGCCGTGGACGTCGACGCCCTTGTGCTCGTAGAAGCGCTTGTCCTCGACGGCGACGATCGCCTGCTTCATGATCGGCGCGATCTGGTCCGAGGAGACCAGGACGCGGCTCTCGTCGCCGCGCAGGATCGCGAGGACGCGCCGCTGGCCCGAGTCGTTCGGCGCCGAGTAGATGACCGTGTCGACGTCTCCGTGGGGGCTCGAGGGGTCGAGCGCGGCGAGCTCGCTCCGGATCGCCACGACGAGGCCGTAGCTGAACGACGCCCCAGCCAGCGCGAGCAGGACCAGGATGAGCACCGCGAGCCGCAGCTTCCGTATCCGGCCGCGCCTCGGCGCAGCCTCCGTCCCTCTTCGAAGCCGCAAAACGCCGTCGATTGTAGCCCCGAGGGCGCGTTTCTAGCCCGTTGCGAGCAGCGCGAGCAGCTCGTCGCCGTAGCGCTCGAGCTTCGCCGGGCCGAGCCCCTTCACCGCCGCGAGCTCGCCCTGCGACCGCGGCTTGCGCGCCGCGAGCTCCGCGAGCGTCGCGTCGTGGAGCACGACGTAGGCAGGCACCGCGTCCTCCCTCGCTCGCCGGAGACGCCAGGCGCGGAGCTCCGCGGCCAGTCCGGCGTCGACGGAGTCCGTCGGGGAGGCACCGAGCTGCGGGATCGCCGCGTCGACGTTGGCGTGGAGCACGACGAAGCCGTCGGGCGTCGTCTGCTCGACGAGCGCCCCCGTCGCCTCGAGGGCGCGAACCCAGCGGGCCACCTCGCTGTCCGAGGCGGCGGCGAGGCACCCGAAGGAACGCGAGCGTCGGGCCGAGGGCGGCGCCTTCACGGACCCTCGCAGGAGCGCGACGAGGCTTCGCCTGCCGAGCGGCCAGGTCAGCCCCGCCACGGCGTCGACGATCGCGCGCCCCGGGTCGGCGGGGACGGGCTGCGTGGTCGGCGCGGTCGTGCGGACGGCGGCGCGCGGCGCACACACGTCGCAGGCGCCGCACGGGCCGTCGAGCGACTCGCCGAAGTGCTCGAGCACCTGCAGGTGGCGGCAGCGGGCGTCGTTGGAGAACGAGACGATCCGGTCGACGCGCGCCGCTGCCTGCGAGGCGTACCGCGCGAGGAGGTCGTCGACGACCGAACCCGCGTTCGCGGCGGGGGGCAGGAGCTCGATCCGCATCGCCCGTCCGGCGTCGTAGCCGCGCTGCCACAGCCCCGCCTGCTCGAGCATCCCCACGAGGACGCGGGGGTCGTGCTCGTCGCCGAGCGCGCCGGCGAGCTCGTCGGCGTCGATCGTCCCGCCCGCGTCGCGCACGACGCGGTAGACGGAGCGCAGGAGGTCGGCGCTCGGCACGCCTCGGGAGGAGAAGCGCCGCAGCGCGGCGGCGTCCGCGTCCCCCGCGAACAGCACGGTGTCGCTCGGCGCTCCGTCGCGCCCCGCGCGGCCGACCATCTGGACGTATCCCTCCAGGGAGTCGGGGAAGTTGAGCAGCGCGACGAGCCGCACGTCCGCCTTGTCGATCCCCATCCCGAACGCCGTCGTCGCGACCACGACCGGTGTCCGTCCCGTGACGAACGCGTCCTGGACGCGGGTGCGCTCGTCCGGCTCGAGGCCCGCGTGGTAGTGCTCGGCGGCGACGCCGTGCCCGCGCAGCGTCCGGGCGACCTCCTCGCACGACCGCCTCGAGCGCGCGTAGACGATCGCCGGCGCGCCGTCCAGACGGGCGAGCCGCGCGAGGAGCGCGCGCAGCCGTTCCTCGCCGTTCTCCGCCCGCTCGACGTCGTAACGCAGGTTCGGGCGGTGGACCGTCGTCCGGACGAGCTCGAGCGACCGGCCGAGCGCGGCGCCGATCGCCTCGACGTTCGACGGCGTCGCCGTCGCGGTCATCCCGAGCACCGCGGGGCGATCGAGCGCTTCGAGCGCGCGGCGGATGAACAGGTAGTCCGGGCGGAAGTCGTGGCCCCACATGCTCACGCAGTGCACCTCGTCGACGACGACGAGCCCCACGCCGATCTCGCGGAGCGTCGCGACGAACGACTCCTGCCGGAGCCGTTCGGGAGCGGCATAGAGGATCCGCGTTTCGCCGGCCGCGACGCCCCGCAGGCGCGCACCCGCCTCCTCCGGCGCGAGCGAGGAGTTGACGAACGTCGCCGCGCGCGCGACGCGCGGCGGGAGCTTGTCGACCTGGTCCTTCATCAGCGCGATCAGCGGAGAGAGGACGAGGGTCGGCGCCTCCCGCAGCATCGCGGCGAGCTGGTACGTGAGGGACTTCCCCGCGCCGGTCGGCATCAACGCGAGCGTGTCCCGCCCGTCGAGTGCGGCACGCACGACCGGCTCCTGGCCGGGGCGGAAGTCGTCGAAGCCGAAGAGGTCCTTCAGCGCGCTGCGGAGCTCGGGCACCGAACAAGTGTACGGTTCCCGTCGGCGGGCATCCGTGCCGCCTTCGTGTGGGGGCTACACCGGCTCCGATGCCACGATCGGGCTCGTCGTGGGCGCGTCGACGCCGCCCGCGGGCTCGAGCGTGACCAGCACCTTGGCGCCGGGCGCGACGCTCCCGTCGACCGGGACGACATCCCGTGCCTGCCCGCCCGCGAAGAGCCCGGCGCGAACCGGCGTCTCGCCGTCGAGCACCCAGACCTCGTAGGTCTTCCCTGCGGGCGCCGCGTCAATCGAGTTCAGCACGAGCACCGCGTCGGTGCCGGAGACGACCAGGCTCCCGTCGCCCTGCTGGAGCGCGACGTCCCGCGCGTCGGGGCTCGCGAGCACGGCGGCCGCCGCCTGCGCCTGCGCGAGCGCGGCGCGCGAGTCGTCGAGATCGGACGATACGGAGAGGCCCCAGAGCCCCAGCGCCACCGCGACGACGGCCGCGACCGCGGCGGCCGCCCCGAGCACGGGGACGAGCCTCGGTCGGCGCCGAGACGTGAGCGGCACGACCGTCTCCCGGTCGGCCCGCGCCTCGTCGAGGATCCGCTCGCGCAAGGCCGCCGGAGGCGCGGGGCCCGATGCGGCCGTGGCCATGGCCGCGGTCGTCTCGGTGAGCGCGCGCAGCTCGTCCCGCGCCTCCTCCGAGCGCTCCAGCAGCTCCTTCGCGCGGGCGCGGTCGGCCGGCTCGAGCGCGTCGAGCGCGTACCCCGCGATCAGCTCGTGAGCCTCGGCGTCCATGCGCTCTCCGTGTCCGGTTCGTCGAGGAGCTCCCGCAGCCGGGCGAGCCCCGCGAACATCCTGCTCTTGATGGTGCCGATGGGGACGCCGAGCATCTCGGCGAGCTCCGACTGCGAGTACCCGCCGTAGTACGCGAGCTCGAGCGACTCGCGCTGCGCGTCCGGGAGCGCCGCGAGCGCCGCCAGCACCCGCTCGCGCTCGAAGCCGAGCCACGCCTCGTCCTCCGCCGAGCCGGCGGGATCGGGCGTGTCCTGCGCCGCCCCGATGCGCTCGAGCGGCTCGGCGCGCCGGCGCTCCTCGCGCCGGACGATGTCGACCGCCCGACGGTGAACGAGGGTCACGACCCACGTGCTCGCCTTGGCCCGCTCCGCCCGGTACGTCGCCGCCGCGCGCCAGACCCCCAGAAAGCCCTCCTGCACCGCGTCCTCGGCGAGCCGCTCGTCCCGGAGGATGCGAAACGCGATCCCGTACGCCACGCGGCCCACGCGGTCGTACAGCTCGCCGAGCGCGGTGTCGTCGCCGCGCGCCACGAGCGCGATCAGCGCCTCGTCGGACAGGTGCGTGTGCCGTCGCAACGCCCAGGCATCTTCGCGTATCCGGGCAGTTTCGTGGGGTGCGTGAGCGTGTGCGAGCACGGCGCTGATTCGTCCGCAGAGCCGTGTCGGTTCGGTCCGAACCGCTCTCGCCGAAGACGCGAAGAAGCGCCCGATGACCGACCATCTCGACGGAAGGAGCAACACGATGCGAAAGGGCATCGCGATCGCGGCATCCGCCGCCGCGATCACCGGAGCTGCGCTCGGCGCGGCGGTCATGCTCGGCCCGGGCGACGGAACGGCGTCCAGCCACCGGGAGGCGCCGCTGATCGCGGAGGACCCGGGGGCGGACCTCACGGACGTCTACGCGTTCCGGAGCCCGGACAAGCCGGGCACGGTGACGATCATGGCGAACGTGCTCCCCGGTGAGGACCCTGCCGCAGGGCCCAACTGGTACACGTTCTCGCCCGGCGCCCGCTACAACCTGAAGATCGACACGACGGGCGACGTCAAGCCCGACGTGATCTACCGGTTCCAGTTCACCCGGAAGACCGGTCCGCTGTTCCTCGGAGACACCGCCCAGCCGTTCACGGTGACGCGGGTCGAGAAGGGCCGCTCGACCGTCGTCGCGCGGGCCACGACGCCGCCGAACAACATCGGCAAGCGCTCGACGCCGGACTACCGGAGCCTCGTCACGAAGTCGATCGTCTCGTTCGACGGCGGCGACTCGAAGGCGTTCGCCGGCCAGCGAGACGACCCGTTCTTCGGCGACATCGGCGCCATCTTCGACCTCGTCGCGATCCGCAAGGGGACGGGGAACGCGGGCGGCGGCAAGGACTTCTTCGCCGGCTACGGCGTGCACACGTTCGCGGTGCAGGTCCCGATCGCAGCCCTCCAGGCAAGGGGCTCGACGATCGGCGTGTGGGCGTCGGTCGACCGCCGCAAGATCACGACCCGCGGCGGGACGACGCGTGACTCGGGGGCGTGGGTGCAGGTCAACCGCCTCGGCAACCCGCTCGTCAACGAGGTGATCATCCCGACCGCCCTCAAGGACCGCTGGAACGCGGAGCAGCCGTGGAACGAGTCGGCGTACCGCAAGTACTACGAGTCCCCGCTGCTCGCGGCCGTGATCAACAAGCTGTACAAGCTCGGCGCTCCGGAGACGGGCCGTGACGATCTCGTCGCGGTGCTGCTCACCGGCGTCCCCGAGCTGAACTTCACCGGCAAGAAGCTCGCCGACGTGCTCCGCCTCAATTTGGGCGTGGCCGTCCCGAAGAGCCCGAACCGTCTCGGCGTCCTCGGCGGGGACACCCAGGGCTGGCCGAACGGCCGGCGCCTCGGCGACGACGTGATCGACATCGCCGAGCGGGCCGTTGCCGGCGCGCTGATCGGCAAGAAGGTCGACCTCGGCGACGGCGTCGACCAGGGCGATACGCAGCGGATGGCCACCTTCCCGTACGTGG
>DASSJV010000142.1:0-52024 GCA_035691005.1 Gaiella sp.
TGCAAACGTGTCCTTCGCTGTCGCCCTTGTCACGGCCCTTGAGGCGAGCGACGCGTACACCGCTGGTCACTCACGAGCCGTAGCAATCTACTCACGTGATATCGCAGAGCGTCTGGGCCTGCCTCCGAAGGTTTGTGAACGTGCGTTCCTATGCGGCCTCGTCCACGACATCGGAAAAGTCGGACTGCCGGCGAGCTTGCTCGGCAAGGAGGGCCCGTTGACTCTCGAAGAGCGGCGCCAGATGCAAGAGCACTCAGTGATCGGCGAACGGATCCTCCGAGAGGTGGCAACGTACGAGGATGTGGCGCGTATCGTTCGCCACCACCATGAAAGGATCGACGGCGAGGGATACCCAGACCGCATTCACGGCGACGAGATCCCGCTTCTTTCGCGGGTCATCGCAGTCGCCGACGCATATAACGCCATGACGTCCGATCGCCCGTACCGTGAAGGCATGCCGTCAAGAGTCGCGAGGCTGCGTCTTGCCCAGGCGGTCGAAAATCAGTTCGACACAACAGTGGTCGCTGCGTTTGAAGCGATCCTTGCTACAAGCGACGACTCGTACAGAACGGCTCAGCGCGGTGATTTCCGACCCGGTCAGCCCTCCACCTCGGAGGAAGAAGAGTTCGCCGAGGTCTCGGTTGGCGCGGCTTGAAACCGACGGCTCGCGGCACTCAAGGCCAATGCCGTGCGCGAACGGATTCCGAGCTTGTCGTAGACATGGCGAACATGCACCTTCGCGGTGGCTGGCGAAATATAGAGTCGCCCAGCGATCTCAGAATTCGAAAGCCCCTGGCATAGCAAGTCATACACCTCACGCTCTCGGGGTGAGAGCGTAGAAACTGGGTCGTGGGCTGCGAGGGTATCCAGGCCCATTGACTCCGCCAGGTCGTTGTCGCGTCCGCGCGTCACGATGTACGCAGTCGGTTCGGCGGTGTCCGTATTGCTGAGCAGGGCAGCAAGCAGATCCGGGCTGGCGCGATAGCTCGTGATCACAAAATCAACGGCGCCGGCCTCGAAGCACGCTTCGACGAGTCGATGAATGATGGCGTCGACATTCTGCTCTCGGGCTTTCAGTGCGGCCACCGCTCTAATGCACAGAACGAGCATGGTTGGCTCGACGGCCCTGGTTTGCCCCGTAACAAGTGCCGCGCATTCGCGCGCCTCCGAAAGGCGTCCCATGCAAGCCAATGCAAGGCCTCGCGATCCCCAAACCTCTCCTCGCATGGCCGGTAACGAGTGGCTCAAGTCCGGGGGTTCTAGTGCGCAGGCGTCGGAAATCCGGCCCGCATGAAGAAATGCACGCACGCGCCCTGCGTAGACCGCTTGCTGACCAAAGGGGTCCGCGCAACGTACGGCGTGATCGAACGATGTAGAGAGGACCTCGTGCGCCTCCGCAAAGCTCCTTAGTCCCGCGAGCGCTGCGGCGGACATCAAGAGTCCGTACGGAAGCGCAAAGTCGACGCGGTATTCTGAGGCGTCCTGGGTCATGCGCTTTGACACATCGAGCGCACGCAGATAGTCGGCGGCAAGGTTCAGCGCACACGAGAACGTCGAACCAAAGGAGCATCGGAGCACGGGGTCGGGAACCGCAGGCAACAGTTCATCGACCTCCTTCGCCTCGGCAAGGTTGGGAATTCTCCCGAACCTGAGCCCAAGCAGCAGCCGCTTGTCCGCCGTCTGCACCGCCTCCGTCGGATCAATTCCGCGTTTCACCCGGCGCTCAAGTCCACGAAGCAACTCGTGCGAGAGATCAAGCTCCAACTCGATCGCAGCCGTCAACTGTCCCCATTGGGCTTCCCTACGCTCCGCGTCATTCTGGGTGCTCGCTTCGGCCTCGCGGTAGAGCGCGAGCGCATCCTCTTCGCGAAGTCCCACATGCGCCGCTTTAGCAGCCACCAAGTAGGCGCGTGCGACGATGGCCTCTTCAGCGTCGCGGATGACCCCTTCGGATATGACCTGAGCAGTGAGATGACGACCCTGTCGCAATGCAATCTCGGCCTGGGCCAGCCGAACGGCAGGAGTTTCGCCTACCCGTGTCGCGGCTCGCGCAACCCAAGACTCCAAGGTCGGTAGGCGCGCACGATCGAGGAGCTCGCGCATTGAGTCGGAAACGAGCTCATTGACGTCACGGGGCTCGCCCACCTTCTCCGTGAGCTCGAACGCAGCATCTAGCTCACCTCGGCCGCGGTAGTGGGCGCGTGCCTGCGCCCACAGATCAGACATTGCGGAAGCCTTGTCCGGTCGTCGGGCGAAGAACGACCGGACAAGCGTATGGAACTCCAGGAAACCGCCACGCTGGTCAAGAATCCCAAGACGGACTGCTTCGTTGCAGACGGAAGTCGCGCGGTCAGCGCCAAGGACTGCCACTGCAAGATCGCGATCGACGAGCGGCATCTCCGCCAAGATCGTCAGACCGGTCCGCACAGTCGGGTCGAGTCCCCGATAGAGTTCCTCAGCAAAGAAGTCGAACAGGGATTCAAGATCGCTCTCGGGGTCGCCAGCCCCGGGCGTCATCCCTGCAAGACCGATCAGTGACGGCGAGCCGTCGGAGAGCGCAACGAGACCTGGTTCCTGATCACGGCGCGATCCGTCCAAGACTCGGGTGGCTTCCTCGATGGTCATGGCGAGGGCGCGCTCAGGCAACTCGAGCGCATCTCCGACGAGGATGTCCGAGGGTGAAACCCATCTAGGCCTTACAGCACCCGCCAGGAGAACGCGAACCGCGGATCGAGATACCACGGTTTCAACAAAGACTTCGGATGCAGCTGACGTAGCGAGGTGCTCGTAGTCATCCACCACTATCCATGCGCGATCCGGCCACGCCTCGAGATCCTCTGCGAGCATCTCGGCGAGGAGAACAGCCTCTCGTTCAGGATCGTTAGTTACTGCGAGACGCTGTAACAGCCGGCTCCCCGCGCCTGGAACGATCGCTTCGACTGCCGTGACAATGCCGCGGGCAACGACAGTGACGTCCGCAGCTGAACGGCGGGCGCGGAACCAGCCGACGCGGAGACCGTCGCGCGCAGCCCACTGCTCGGCGAGAGTGGTCTTCCCGTAGCCGGGCCCTGCGACCAGCAGCCGCACCCGCGCATCCGACCGGTCGAGCGCGCGGATCAGATGCGGGCGCTCGATGATCCGGCGTGGGCGGATCCTCGGCTTCCGTGGCTCGCCTGCCATCGGGGTGGCTCGTGAGCGTACTCCATCCGCCTCGGAAGAAGAACGCCCGCGGCCGGCGTGGGCGGGCCGCGGGCGCTTGCCGTCAGCGGCTCCGTCGGGGGCGGAGCCTGACGAGGGCGGGGACGTAGGGGTCCTCACCTGTGAGCAGGCGGTACGCGGCGGGTATCTGCCGTCGCCGAGCAACGCCGAGCTTCACCCGCAACACGTCGCTGTGTGCCTTCGCGGTACGGGGTGAGATCCCGAGGGATTGCCCCACCTCGTCGTTGGAGCACCCGGCCGCGATCAGCGCGACGACCTCGCGCTGGCGGTCGGTCAACGGCGCATCGGGAGCGGTGATCGTCCTCGTCATGGCGATGATTCTCGTGTCCCTCGGTCGAGGGATCCATTCGTCGGCGGACGTAATCCGAGGCGTAACCGCTTTGCGTCAGTCGCCGATGCGCTCTAGCGACCGCGCCTTGGCGGCGGCGTACTCCTCCTCCGTCAGGAGGTCGTCGGCGCGGAGCCTCGCGAGGCGCTCGAGCTCCTCGACCCCGCCCGAACCGGCAGGCGCCGCGCGCCACGGGACGGAGGGCTTGGGGATGGAGATGCCGCCGCCCGGTCCCTCCTCGGCCAGCTCCTGCGCCACCTGTCGGCGTGTCGCCTCGAACCCGATCGCGGCGAGCACGACGAGGATCGCGGCGGTAAGGAAGCGGTGGAGCGGGAGCGCCCACACGACGAGGAGCAGCACGGCGGAGAACACGGCCCATGCGAGCGCGGGCCGCACGAGCCACGGGCCGACCGTGCGGCGAATGCTCCGTGCGCGGGTCCCGCCGCCGGTGATCCACGCGCCGAGCGCGGCGATCACGCCGAGCACGACGACGACCCAGGCGGCTTCCGCCAGGCCGTCGGAGAGGATGTTCCAGAACGCGGTGACGGCCGGCCGCACCGAGTCCGACTGCGAGAGGTTGTCGACGAGGTACGAGCCGGCAAGGCGCCGGATCACGAGCAGCGCGATGCCCGCGACGATGAGCCCGATCCCGACCGCGCGGATCTCGCGGCGCCGCCGACCCGGCACGAGCCAGAGGGCGATCGCCCAGCAGAGGATCGCGGGGACCCAGATCCAGTTCGCCACGGCCTTGAGGCCCTGGGTGACGCTCTGGGCGGTCTCGAGGTTGTCGGCCCGCAGCAGCGTGATCTGGGCGGCGTTCGGCGGGAGGCTCTGGTCGAGGTTGCCCAGGAAGCCGAACCGGTCGCCCAGCTGGACGACGAGGGGCCGCAGGTCGAGGACGACGTTCCCGTTGGTCGTCTCGAGGCGCGGTGTCTGGTCCTCGAGCACCCGGCGCACCTGCTCCTGCGCGAGCGACGACGCCTCGACGAACAGGTTCTGCACGCGCGGCCGCGCGAGCAGCTCCCGCGCGCCGCGATCGATCGCCTCCCGGCCGAGGCCCGCGAGCGGGGCGGCGAGGGGCTGGAGGTTGTCGGGCAACCGCTGCTCGAGCACGCCGGCGACGTCGACGTTCGCGTAGAGCTGGTCGACCATCGCGGCCGCGACCTGGTTCCGGATGTCCTCGTTCGCGATGAGCTGCTGCGAGGTGTCGCGGAACGTGTCGCGGTCGAGCGCTTCGCGCCTGACGAAGTTCGCGAGGAGGCTGACCATGACGAGCAGGACGCCGAGCACGACGAGCGCGCGCGCGGCGATGAGCCGTCCACGGCTTGGCCCTGCGGGGACGGGTGCGGCCGGTGTAGGGGCTGGCTCGCCGGTTGTGGTCATGTGACTGCCTCTCCTTCGATCGCCGAATGCGGGTCGAGCTGGAACTTCCGTGGCTCGAGGCGGTAGTCGCCATCGGTCGCCGCGCCGTTGAGGTGGGCCCGCCATCCGCGGAGTACCTCGTTCACGTGCGCCGCCCCGACGAGCGGCTCGTCCGGCAACTCGAGCGCCGCGGGATGGAGGATGAACGGCTCCGTCTGCGGTCCGCCGAGCCCCCCGTGGAACGAGATCAGCTCCTCGAAGGCGCAGCCCTCGTCGAGGTTCGGGTCGTAGAACGAGCCGACCATGATGTCCGCGACGTGGGCGAAGCCGTCCGTCCTGAGCAGGTGCCTCGGGGCGTTCGGCGAGAAGCTCGCCAGCGGATCCTCCCCCTCGACCTCCCCGTCCGAAAGGGAGCGCGTCCCTGCCCCGCCGATCGCGAGCGGCCCCCGCTCGGCGGAGCGCACCAGCAGCCAGCCGACGTGCGGGTGGGCCGCGAGCGTGGACACGAGCCGTGGGTGGCGCTGCTCGATCTCCTCCAGCGTCATCCGGCGCGGCTCGTCCATCAGGTAGACGAGCCCGAGGTTGCCCGACGCGAGGACGACGACGTCCTGGCCCGAGACGTCGTTCCTCGGCCGCTTCTGCTTCGGCCCCCGCCCCGTCGCCTCGCCGATCGCGTTCCCGACGGTCTTGTCGTTCTCGTCGCCCGCCTCGACGGTCGCGACGTCGGCGTATTCGAGCGCGCCGCGAACGAGGTCGTCGAGCCCGTGGCCGTTGCGCTGCTTGAACGTCGCTCCCTGCGTCTGCCCGTGGTCGGAGAGGACGACGATCTCGTACGGCCGCGGCGCGAAGCGCCGGGCCTTCTCGATGCGCCCGAACTGCTGGTCGAGCTTGCGCAGCGCCTCGAGCGTGTCGGCGCGCTCGAGCCCGGAGTGATGGGCGACCTCGTCGTAGCTCGAGAACGTCGCATACACGGCGGGCCGTCCCGCCATCATGTCCGTCAGCACCGACTGGACGATCAGGTCGCGGACGACGACGCACATCCCCGCGCGCATGAGCGGGTAGGCCCCGCCCCGATGGCCGCGCGGCCGCACATCGCGGCGGATGGCGCGAAGCGACGCGGTCCACTCGAGCAGCACCTCCCAGACGAAGAGGACGAGGACGCGCGTCACGTTGAACCCGTTCGCGAAGAACGTGCGGTACCCGGGGTTGGCCTTCTTCTCCGCCTCGATGCGGCTCACGGTGAGGATCACCGCATCGGCCTGGCCGGAGAGCAGGTTGCCGCGGCTCGCGCCGCCGTCGAGGAGCAGCCCCTTGTCGGTCGCGTGGCGCCGCTCGATCTCGGCGCAGTCCGCCGGGGCAGAGCACGTCATGATCGTCTGCGTCTCCTTCTCGACCCAGCGGAACGCGGGGATGTCCTCGTTGGAGCCGAGCAGGATGCCGGCCTGGCTCGCGCCCGTCTGCGACGACAGGTCGGTCTCCCAGCCGCTCAGGACGTACCCGTCGTCGGCGACCCAGCGCGCCATGTTCGGCGCGTTTCCGTCGCGCATCGCCCGGCGGAGGATGGGCAGGGCGAGCCCGTCGATCTCGAGGAAGACGATCCCGGGGGCGTCCGTCTCGATCGGGTCGCCCGTCTTGCGCGCGATCCGTTGGACGACCCGGTACGACCACTCACTGTCGTCGTCGATCCCCGCGAGGACCTGAAGGACGAGCGTGACCGCTGAGGCGACGAGCGCGACGAGCAGCGCCGACCAGAAGCCGTCGACATGCAGGTCGCCGTCCGTGAGGTTGTCCGCGGCGAGGAGCATCAGCGCGTCGAGGACGAGGACGAGCAGGAAACCGAAGACGAGCGTCAGCGGAAGACGCAGCGCCGCGACGACCGGCGGGAGGATCGCGTTCAGGACGGCGATGACGGCCGCGGCGACGATCGCAGCCGGGAGGCCGTTGACTGCCGCGCCCGGGAGGATCTCGGCCGCGATCAGCAGCGCGATCGCCGAGAAGAGCCAGCTCACGACGAGCGGGAGCAGCCGGAGCCTCGGCCGCTCCGGCTGCCAGCGCGATGCGCCGGACGCCGGCGTCACGCCTCGCCCTCCTCCGCCTCGACCGCGCCAAGGCCCTTCGAGCGGCTCGACTTCATGTCGCTCGCTCTCGTCTTGGCGTCGGCGTAGGAGTCCTTCACGAGCTTCGATCCGCCGCTCCACCCGAAGACGATGCAGATGAGGACGACCGCGAACACGACGTTGAACGCGGTCGTGATCAGCTGCTGCCCGATCGAGTACGCCGTCGCGGTCGTCGAGCTCGTGTAGCTGTCGAGCGCGAACGCGTTGAACGCCTGGTTCACCCCCACGCCGCCCGGCGTGAACGAGAGCAGGTTCGCGAGCTGGTTCGAGCCGAGCACGCTCATCACGGACCCGAACGTGACCGGGATCGAGTACGCGGCGAGGAACACGATGATCACGAGCACCTTCGCGACGTAGCCGCCGACCTGCGGCAACAGGACGAGTCGGGCGTAGGCGCCCATGTCTCCGAGGATCGCGGCGCCCTCCTTCGCCCGGGCCCACATCTTCTTGACCCACCGCCAGAAGATCCGCAGGAGGAGGGCCACGAGCACGATCGCCCCGCCCACGATCGTGAAGGTCAGGACCGGATGGTTGAACACCGCGTCGCGCTCGTCGCCGAACCGGAAGTCGAACGACCCCGCGACCTGCGTGAAGAGATAGAGGTAGATCAGCGTCCCGATCACGAAGTAGAAGATCTTCTGGACGACGTACCCGGCGAGGACCCCGGGGAAGGTCGAGCCCCGGACGACGGCGACGTACATCACGAGCGTCACGAACGTGCCGATGTTCGCCGGGAGGAAGTTGTTGAGCGCGACGCCGGCCGCGTACGACGCGAGCACCGCCATGTACGTGACGCCGCCCGGATACGCGTAGCGGAGGATGCCGTACCAGCCGAGCGCGGTCAGCGTCGTCTGCGCCGCCTGGAACAGGCACCCCAGGACGATGTAGAAGAACGAGATCTCGGTGACGGTGTCCCACAGGTCGCTGAGCCAGCCCCAGACGTCGACCCCTGCGAGATGGAGCAGCGCGAGCAGGACGACCAGGCCGAGGATCCAGGAGACGATCTTCGCAACGCGCCTCCGCTTGGACGGATGCTCGGGTGCGACGGGGCCCGCGGAGACGACTGCCTCGGACATCGCCTCGGAGCGTATAACGCTGCAGGGCGGATTCGCCCGGCCGGGGCAAATGACAGCCGCGCGGCCGGCCGGGGCGAGGAAGCAGCATCCGACTCCCGGACGACAATGCCCTGCGTGAACCTCGGCCTCTTCGACCGCCTGCGCGGACGTCGCGACGAGCCGCAGGGAGCCGGCGACGCGGAGGTCGCCGCCCCCACCGTCGTGCAGATCGACGCCACGTCGCTATCGCGCGTCTTCTCCGCGCCGATGTGGCTCCGCGACCTCGGTCTGCTCGCTTGGTTCCTCGTCGGCGTCGCGGTGCTGCTCGTCGGGCTCGTCTGGCTGCTCGGGCTGACCTCGACGATCGTCGTCCCCGTCACGCTGGGCGCGATCCTCGCGACCGTCGCCGGGCCGCTCGTGGGGATCCTCCAGCGGCATCGCGTCCCGCGCGCCGCCGGCGCCGCGATCGTGCTGCTGATCCTCGTCGCGATCGCGGTCGTGATCGCGTTGATGGTGTTCGGCGGGATCTACGAGCAGTCGGCCGAGATCAAGGCCTCGGCCAGCAAGGCCCTCGACAAGGTCGAGGGGTGGTTCAACGACGCGGGCGCGGGGGGCACGTCGTCGACGACCGAGCAGGTCAAGTCGTCGACGGCGCAGACGGGCGCGGCTCTGCTCCAGGGTGTCGTCAGCGGGATCAAGGAGCTGACCTCGCTCGTCTTCTTCCTGACGTTCACCGCGTTCTCGACCTTCTTCCTGCTGAAGGACGGCCCGGCGGTGCGCCGCTTCGTCGACGGCCATCTGGGGGTGCCCCGCGAGGTCGCCTCGATCATCACCGGCAACGTGATGCGCTCCCTGCGCCGGTACTTCCTCGGCGTGACGTACGTCGCCGCGTTCAACGCGATCGTGGTGGGGATCGGCGCCTACCTGCTCGACGTGCCGCTCGCGGGCACGATCGCCGTCGTCGTGTTCGTCACTGCGTACGTCCCCTTCATCGGCGCCTTCGTCTCGGGGGCGTTCGCGGTGATGCTCGCGCTCGCCTCACAGGGAACCAGCACGGCGCTGATCATGCTCGTGATCGTGATCCTCGCGAACGGGCTGCTGCAGAACATCGTCCAGCCCATCGCGTTCGGCGCGACACTCGACCTGAACCCGCTCGTCGTCCTGGTCGTCACGATCGGGTTCGGGGCCATCTTCGGGATGATCGGAATGGTGCTCGCCGCGCCCCTGACCTCCGCCGGCGTGCACATCAGCCGGGAGCTCGCGCAGGTGAAGGCGCGCGAGGCCCTCGAGGCAGAGCCGGAGCCCCCGCCTGCGCAGGGCGCCGCTGTGCCGCTCTGAGCCCCGGGCGTCGGCCGTCGCCCGAATCGGGTGAAATTACCGCGATTGGTCGACGCAGCCTCCGTCGTTTTGACAGAGTGCCGAGTACTCGGAGACAGGAGGTAGCAGGTTGGTCGGTGCCGATTATCCGTTTCTCGACGTCCTCTGGACGATGCTCATCATCTTCGCCTGGATCATCTGGTTCTGGCTTCTCATCACCGTGTTCACGGACCTGTTCCGTCGGCGCGACACGTCGGGCTTCGCGAAGGTGCTGTGGATCATCTTCGTGATCTTGCTGCCGTTCCTCGGCGTGTTCATCTATCTGATCGTCAACCACGACGGGATGACCGAACGGAGCATGAAGCAGGCCCAGGCGGCACAGGCGCAGATGGACGACTACGTGCGCACCGTGGCAAGCAGTGGCGGCGCGGCAGGGGAGATCGAGAAGGCGAAGGGCCTCCTCGACTCCGGGGCGATCACGCAGTCCGAGTTCGACGCCATCAAGGCGAAAGCGCTCGGCGCGTAGCGCGTCGCGCGACTCGGTGCGGGAGCCGGACGGCGTGCCGTCCGGCTCCGTAGCCGACCGACCGCTCCCTTAGCATCCGCCGATCGGACAACACAAGGGAGGCCGCATGTCCATGTTCGACCTCGAGGAGCGGGAGGCGATCGAGAGCGCCGCCCGCGCCTGGTGGCTGTTCCTCCTCACCGGGCTGCTCTGGCTCCTCTTCGCCATCATCGTTCTTCGCTTCGACTACACGACGGTCACTGCCGTCGCCGTGCTGTTCGGGATCGTCGCGATCGCGGCCGGCATCAACGAGTTCTTCATGCTCGCCGCGTCGCACCGCTGGTGGAAGGTTTTCCACGGACTGCTCGGCGTGATCTTCGTCGTCGTGGGGATCATCGCGTTCGTCCATCCGGGCGACACATTCGCCGCGCTCGCAGCCGTGATGAGCTTCTTCCTCATCTTCAAGGGCTTCTTCGACATCGTCGTCGCGATCGCGACGCGGGAGGAGATCCACATCTGGTGGGTCCAGCTCGTCGCCGGCATCGTCGAGATCCTGATCGGCTTCTGGGCGGCCGGGTACTGGGGACGCAGCGCGATCCTGCTCGTGATCTGGGTCGGCGTGATCGCCCTGATGCGCGGGATCACGGAGATCATCTTCGCGTTCAAGCTCCGCTCGGCCGGCAGGTCCATCGGCGGCGGGCCGGGAACGCTCGCGCCCGCCTAGGCGCTCAGGGAGGCGCGGCCGCCGACGAGCCGGCGGCCGCGTCGCCCGGTCCTCCGGTCGACGTCTTGAGTGCCGCACGCGCCTCGGCGACGATCGCGCGGCGGGTGCGGGTCACCTCGATGGCGACGATCTGGAGGGACGCCGTGACGGGCACCGCGACGAGCGCCCCGAGCACCCCCAGCAGGGCGCCGAAGATCGTCACGCCGAGGATCACGAAGAACGGCGAGATGTTGACGGCCTTGCCGTAGATCGTCGGCCCGAGCAGGTTGTTCTCGATCTGCTGGTAGACGAGGACCACGGCGAGCATGATCAGCGCGTCCGTCAGCCCCTCCTCGGCGAGGATCGTCGGGACGAGGATGAAGCCAGCGATCGTCGCGCCGAGGTTCGGAATCAGGTCGAGGAAGCCCGCGATCAGGCCCAGGGCCAACGCATAGCTCGAGCCGAGCAGCCACGCCGTCCCGCCCTGCACGGTGCCCGCGATCGTCGCGATCGCGATCGCACCGATCGCCCAGCGGGAGACCGTCTGCGTGATCCGCTCCCACGTGTCGAGCCAGCGCTCCGCCTCGGCGGGCATGAGCATCTGGCGCACCACGCTTCGCAGCCGGTCCATGTCGATCAGCAGGAAGAGCGCGAGGAACAGCAGGGTGAAGAGCCACAGCCCGGTGGAGAACGCGTCGCCTGCGATGCCGAGGATCGACGAGATCGCGTGCGGGATCGAGTCGGAGAGGTTCGACGCGCCCTGCTGGACGTTCTCCGCCGCGCCCGAGTCGCCGGCCCACGACAGCTCGCCGGAGTCGCGCAGCTGCTGGACGAGGTCGGGGAGGCCCTTCAGGAAGTCGCGCAGCGCGCCGACGAGCGGGACGAGCAGGAGGAGCCCGAGCAGGGCGAGCGCCGCGGCGGAGCCGAGCACGACGATCGTCGCGGAGATCCCCCGTCCCCACTTCGTCCACCGCACGAACGCGCGCAGCGGGATCTCGAAGACGAGCGCGAGGAAGATCCCGAGGAAGACCAGGATCAGCGTGTCCTTGATCGAGACGACCGCCGCGGTGAGCAGCGCGACGGCTGCCACGAGGAGCAGCGTGCGGGCCGGGATCACCCGTTCGCGTTCCCGCCACGTGCTCACGTCTGCGCCTCGAGGTCCGTGCCGCTCGGGCAGCGGGCGGGGTCGGCTCCCGCCGCGCCGGTCACCGCATCTCGGCTCGGGCCCGGCGCCGGTCCGTGATCCAGCCGATCAGCATGAGGGCGACCGCGAGCGCGAGGAACCCTCCGAACACGCCCCATGCGACGAACGCGCTCGACACGAGCAGAAGGACGATCACCGATGCGATCGCGATCGCGATCGCGATCGCTGCGACCTTGAACCAGAACGCGAAGCCCATTGCTCGCAATCAAACAAGACGGCCCGCCTGCCCGCAACCCAGGCGTGCGTCGCCGGCCTTCGCGCACGTCGTATGGTCGCCCGGTGACGGCGTGGCACGCACTGTTCTGGGGCGCCCTCGGCGCCTCGTCCCTGCTCGTCGGCCATGCGCTGTCGGGCCCCCTCTCCGGCTCGCCGAGGGCGACAGGGCTGCTCATGGGCTTCGGGGCCGGCACGTTGATCAGCGCGGTCGGCTTCGAGCTCGTCCCCGAAGCGAGCTTTGAGGACGTCGGCCCCGGCGTCGCGGTCGCGCTGGGGGCCGGAGCCCTGACGTACTACGTCGCCGACCGCGTGGTCGACGGGATGGGCGGCGCCGACCGGCAGACGCTGGCGGATCCCGACGCTGCGGGGTCGCCGTGGGCGATGTTCATCGGGGCGCTGCTCGACGGGGTGCCCGAGTCGTTCGTGCTCGGGTCGACGCTTGCCGTCGGCGGTGCGATCGACGCGGCGTTCCTCGTCGCCGTGTTCGTGTCCAACGTCCCCGAGGGCGTCGCCGGCACCGCGAGCCTGCGCGCGACCGGCGCGACCGACCGGCGCATCCTGACGAACTGGGCGACGCTCGTCGTGGTCTCCTCGCTCTTCGCAGGTCTCGGCTTCCTGCTGGCCGACGTCCTGCCGATGCAGGGCATCTACGTCGAGGCGTTCGCGGGCGGCGCGGTGCTCACCGTGCTCGCGGACTCGATGATGCCCGAGGCGTTCCGGCACGGTGGGCGGGCGGTGGGGCTCCTGACCGTCCTCGGCTATATCGTCGCCGGAACCCTCTCCGTCCTCCAGTGACCCACACGACCCCATCGGCGCACGAGCCTGCCGCGGGCGGAAACGCGCCGCCGGCGACGAGCGGTCGCGCGTATCTCCACCTCGTGCTCCTCGGTGCGGCGATCGGGATCCCCGCCGCCGTGGTCGCGGCACTCTTCCTCGCGCTCGTGCACGACCTCGAGCACTGGCTCTGGCACGACCTCCCGGACTCGCTCGGTCACTCGTCGCCTCCCTGGTACCTCGTGATCGGGCTTCCCGTCGTCGGTGCCGCGCTCGTCGTGGGCGCCCGCCTGTTCCTGCCCGGAGACGGCGGCCACGAGCCGCTCGAGGGCCTGTCGACTCAGCCGACGCCGATCTCCCATGCGCCGGGGGTCGCACTCGCTGCGCTCGGCACGCTCTCCTTCGGCGCGGTGCTCGGCCCCGAGGCGCCGATCGTCGCGCTCGGCTCGGTCGTCGGCATCGCGGCCGCGCGGGCCGCCTCGGTCGGACGGAAAGGATCGGCGGTGCTGTCGAGCGCCGGCGAGTTCTCCGCCATCTCGGCGCTGTTCGGCGGACCGCTCGTGGCGGGGATGCTGCTCGTCGAGGGAGGTGTGGCGCTCGGGGCGGCGCTGCTACCGGTGCTGCTTCCCGGGCTCGTCGCGGCTGCGATCGGCTATGTCGTGTTCATCGGCTTCGGTAGCTGGGGCGGCCTGAACACGCAGGGGCTCGTCGTGCCGGACCTCCCGCTCTACGACGGCGTGCACGTGGGCGATCTCACGGTCGGGATCGTCATCGGCCTGACGGCGGCGGTCGTCGTCGCCGCGGTGCGGCGCCTCGGGTCGTCCGTCGACGCCCGGGTCGACCGGCTCGGCGTGCCGGCGCTGCTGCTCGGCGGCGCGCTGGCAGTGGGGCTCCTCGCCGAGCTCGCAGACCTCCTCGGCGCCGATCCGCTCGACGTGCTCTTCTCGGGCCAAGCATCGATCCCCGCCGTGATCACCGAGGGTTCGACGAAGATCATCGTCGTCGTGCTCGTCGCCAAGTTCGTCGCGTATGGGGTAAGCCTCGGGGCCGGCTTTCGAGGCGGCCCGATCTTCCCCGCGATCTTTCTCGGCATCGCGCTCGCCTCGTTGACCGTGGTCTGGTTCGACGTCTCACCGACGCTCGCGGTCTCTGTCGGCACGGCTGCGGGCATGGCCGCGCAGACGCGGCTCATCGTCACGCCTGTGCTCCTCGCCACGCTCCTCGTCGGCTCGCAGGGCCTCGACACCGTTCCCGCGGCCGTGCTCGCGACGGCGAGTGCCTGGCTGGCGATGGCACTCGTCGACCGGCGCAACGAGCGCGCGACGGTCGGGGTGCCGCCGACGACCGTCTGACGGCTGAGCGGCGGGCGCGGAACGCGGCCAGCGCCGATCACAGGGTCGGCGTGTCGCTCCACGATGCGAGGCTCGTGACCGCCGCGGCTCGCGGACGACGCAGCGGAAGCCGAGGTGCGCCATGGACGTGTCGATCGTCTGCGGCTGCCGGGCCGACGGCCGGCAACGGAGGCGGTAGTTCGGCGCGCCGGGGATCGGAAGCACGTCGCGCTCGGACACCGAAGCTCCTTCGTCGTCTGCTGGTCAGCGGCGCGCGAGCGCCGCGATGAAGCCCATCAGGATGAAGCCCGCCCCGGTCCCGATCAGGAGCCAGGCGAAGAAGTCACCGAGCAGGATTCCGAGCCCGATCCCGACGAGAATCCCGCCGGGGAACGCGGGGCCGCCGTACTCGTAGCCGCGGCCGGACCTCGACTCGTACGACATCTCCTCTCCTTTCGACTCGGTCGCGCGCCAGTTGCGGCGGCGAACTGACGCTCGACGTCGACGCACGCGTGCCTGGCGACGACCTCGTGGTCGACGTAGAGCTCGAGTGGGCCGTGAGACTCCCGATGCTCTCGGCTGATCATCGCGGCACCTCCGAGGTCGTGACCGTCCCTCGAATGTACTCGGGTCACTCCGCTCCCACCAAGCGACAAGGGCACGCGCGACCGCGCTCGACGCTCCCAGTCGCACGAAACGTCGGTCGGTGTGGGACGTCGTCCGCTCTCGGCGAGGGGTCTCGCGGTGATCCTCGACGCGCTTCGCGCCTTGCGCGCGGGGTGCGTGAGGTCGCATAAGGCCCGCACGCGCCGATCTGGCGCGCCGGGGTATTCACTTGGCTTGCGTGCCGTGTCATGATAGGTCCGCATGATGCTCAAGCGCCCCCGGACGCCGCACTACGACGATCCCGTGGCCGTGGGCCGCAGACTCCACGCAGCGCGGGAGGCGGCGGGCATCAGCCAGCGGGAGCTCGCGTTCCCGGGCTGCAGCGCGGCGTACATCTCGCGGATCGAGCGGGGAGAGCGCATTCCGTCGCTCCAGGTGATGCGAGAGCTCGCCCGGCGGATCGGGATCACGGAAGGCGAGCTCGCGTACGGCAAGGAGCCGCTCGACTCGGACGTCTCCCAGGCCGTCCGCGCGGTCGAGGCGGCGGAGGCGGCGGGCGACCCCGGCGACCTCGCAAAGGCGTATCAGGCCCTGTCCCGTGCGGCGACAAGGGCTGCGAACAGAGCCGCGAGAGCTGTCGCCACGGCCTGAGCCGACCGAGCTCGAGGGGGAGCGCACGACGTGAGGCGCGACGCTGACGTCGTCGTCGTGGGCGCCGGGATCGTCGGCGTCGCGACCGCCCGAGCACTCGCCGACGGACTGCGCTCCGTCGTGCTGCTCGAGCAATTCTCGCTCGGCCACGCGCGCGGCTCGAGCCACGGCACGTCGCGGATCCACCGGCTGAACTACGGCGACGAGCGGTTCGTCCGTCTCGCGCAGGCGGCCGGCGACGCGTGGCGCGCGCTCGAGGAGGAGCGCGGCGAGCGACTGCTCGAGCGCGTCGGCGTGATCGACCTGGGGCCCGCCGCGCCCGCGACGGCGAAGGCGCTCGCGGCGTGCGGGGTGGGGTACGAGACCCTCTCCGCGGACGAGGTTGCCGCGCGCTGGCCGATCCGGCTCGAGGCCGGCGAGACGGCCGTGTTCCAGGGCGACGGCGGGTTCCTCCACGCGGCGCGCGCGCATTCAGCGCTGCTCGGCGCCGCAATCGACGGCGGCGTCGAGGTCCGCGAGCAGACGCCGGTCCAGGCGCTCTCGCTCGAGCGGGGCTCGGTGCGACTCGTCCTCGCGGGCGGCGAGCTGGTCGCCGGTGCCGTCGTCGTGACGGCCGGCGCGTGGGCGCCGCGCCTGCTCGCCATGGTGGGTGTCGAGCTTCCGGTGGTGCCGACGCGCGAGACGGTCGTCTACCTCGACCTGCCCGGCGCCGACGGATTGCCGCCGCTGATCGACTACGCGGGCATCCCGGCCCCGGGCGAGGCCGGCATTGCGCGGCCCGGCAACTCGACCTACTCGCTCGCCGCCCCCGGGCGTGGGTTGAAGGCGGGCCTCCATCACGCGGGGCCCCTTGCGGATCCCGACGAGGTCGGCGCCGTCGACGAGCCCGTTGCGGGCTGGGTCGCGCGCTGGGCGGCCACGCGCTACGCGGACCTCGGTGCGCGGTCGGGCGCGGAGACCTGCGTCTACACGAGCACCGCCGACGAGGCGTTCGTGCTCGAGCGCCACGGCCGCGTCGTCGTCGGCTCGGCCTGCTCCGGCCACGGCTTCAAGTTCGCGCCCGTCGTCGGCCGCACGCTCGCGGCGCTCGCACGGGAGGCGACAGGATGAGACTCGCTGCCGCCGCCCTCGTGGCGCTCGCGCTCCTGGCGAGCGGCTGCGACGGCTCCGAGTCGAAGTCCCCCGAGACGCAGTCGGTCGCCGTCTACTTCCTCCGTGACGGCAAGCTGTCCCCCGTGCGCCGGTCGGTCGAGACGAGCCCGACGCCCGGGCGTACGGCGCTCGCGTCCCTGTTCGAGGGCCTGACGTCGGCAGAGCGAGCCGACGGCCTCGAGACGGCGATACCGGGAGGGACGACGGTCGACGGCGTCACGCTCACCAACGGGGTGGCCACCGTAGACCTGCAGGGGCCGCTGCCCGCTTCCCGCGATCAGGGCCTCCTCGAAACGGCGCAGATCGTCGCCACGCTGACGCGCTTCCCGACGGTGCACGCGGTCCGGCTCGGCGGGCGGACGTGGACGCGGCACGGGGTCGAGCAGCAGACGCCGCAGATCCTCGTCGAGTCGCCGCTGCCCGGTGACCGGGTGGCGACCCCGATCCACGTGCGGGGCACCGCGAACGTCTTCGAGGCGACCGTCTCGTTCGAGGTGCGCGATGCGCACGGAAAGGTCGTGCTGCGGAGCTTCACCACGGCGACCTCGGGAACCGGGACGCGGGGCACCTTCGAGACAGCGCTCGCCGTCCCGAGTGTTGCGGGCCCCGTCACGATCGTCGCCTTCGAGGCATCCGCCGAGGACGGGCGCCCGCTCCACATCACGAAGGTGCCGGTCACGGTCGAACCCTGAGCTCGGACTCGTCGCTGCAGGCAGACTGACGGCGGCATGCCGCCGAAGCCCAGAAAGCCTCCACCTCGCCGACCGGGCACGCGTAACCGGAACCTCCTGATCGCCGCGGCGGGCGCCGTCGCAGTCGTCGCGGTGCTCGTCGTCGTGAGCGTCGTCGCCACGGGCGGCGGCAACGACGGCACGACCACGACCACGGGAGGCTCGTCCGCCCTCTTCGCCGGGATCCCCCAGCAGAACACCACCCTCGGCGCCGCGAGTGCGCCCGTCACGCTGATCCAGTTCGAGGACATGCAGTGCCCCGTCTGCCGGGAGTACCAGGAGGACGGCTTCTCCGGCATCGTCGACGAGTACGTCAGGCCGGGGAAGGTGAAGCTCCGCTTCGCCGGGCTTGCGTTCCTCGGCTCGGACTCCGAGAAGGCGCTCTCCCATGTCCTTGCCGCAGGGAAGCAGCAGAAGCTCTGGCAGTACGCGGCCGCCCTGTACGCGAACCAGGGCGCCGAGAACTCCGGCTGGGTCACCGACGAGCTCCTCGAGCGGCTCGCGGGCGAGGTCGGGCTCGACTGGGCTCGTGTGCAGCAGGACGCCGCGAGCAGCGAGGTGAAGCAGGAGGCGCAGGCGTCCGCCGCCGAGGCCGCGCGGCTGCAGGTGCCGGGGACGCCGACGTTCTTCGTGCAGATCGGCACCCAGCAGCCCTACCACGTGCAGCCGAGCTCGTTCGCGATCGACGAGTTCCGTACGATCCTCGACGACGCCCTCGGCCAGTGAGGTGAGCGACCGCGCGCTGCGGGCGGGCGTCGCCCTCGTCGCGCTCGCGGGAACAGCGGTCGCGGGCTACCTGACCTACGTCCACTACCGGCCGGACGCGCTGATCTGCACGGGCTCCGGCGGCTGCGAGACGGTGCAGGAGTCCTCGTACGCCGAGCTCGTAGGGATCCCCGTCGCGCTGCTCGGGCTCGTCGCGTGGGTCGCCGTGCTCGCCCTCGTCGCGTGGGACAGCGAGGCGGCACGGACGGCGGTCGCCGCGATCGCGCTCGGCGCCGCGGCCTTCGCCGCGTACCTCGTCGTGCTCCAGGCGTTCGTGATCGACGCGTGGTGCGTCTGGTGCCTGGTCAACGACCTCCTGCTCGTTCCGCTGCTCGCGATCCTCGCCGTGTGGCGCGTGCTCCGCCAGCCGGACGACTAGCGCGCTACGTCATGGGCACCTGGCGAAGGATGCTCGACTCGATGCGGTCGAGGATCTCCGTCAGGCTGTCGCCGGTCGCGGTGATGCCGTGGTTGCGCAGCCCGATCACCGCGTGCGCCGGGTCGGGCTCGCGGTCGATCAGCGTCGCCACCGACTCCGCGAGCTCCTGCGTCCCGCAGGGGAAGTTGATGTCGGTCGCGGCGATGCCCTCCATCCAGGCGTGTACGTGGAGGATCGCCCCGACATCCGGGTGCGCCTGGTAGATCATCCAGTGCTCGATCGCGTCGACCGAGACGCGGCGGGGCTCGATCCCGGGCGGCACGCTGATCCGCATCCGCGCGTTCTCCTCGTCGTAGCCCGTCACGAGCAGGATGTCGCGGCCCGCCACCTCGAGCTGGGACTTGTCGACGCCGCTCGCGCTCATCCAGAACCGCGTCCCGTCCTTGCGCGCGGAGAGGTTGCCGTAGGAGAGGCCCCCCACCTGGTAGAGCCGCATCACGTGGCGGAGGTCGCGCTCGCCGAGGTACTCGTGCACGGGGAACGGGGCGGGCAGGAGGTCGAGCTCCTGCATCCGCTTGCCGGCCAGCCCGATGTCCACCGTGACCTCGTCGCCGTCCCACAGCTCGGGCTCGAGGTCGGCGACGAACTCGTTGTCGATCACGAGCTTCGACTTCGCGAGCGGCGCGAGCCGCTGGAAGACCTCGGCCGGGTCGTCGGAGATCTCGTACGTACCGCGCTCCATCGTCGTGAACCAGACGCCCTTGCCGGGGACGTGGAGCACGACGACGTTCGCCAGCGTGCGGACGAGCATCGGGTAGCTCGTCTTGAGCACGTCGTCGGGGACCTCGTCGAGCTCGTAGAACGAGGCCGAGTACGTCCCGCGCGACTGGCGGCGGAACGCTTTCGGCTGGTCCGGGTCGAACATGTTGAGGACGAAGTCCGCGTCCGCGATGTCGTCGACCCGCTCGAACTCGTCGTGCTCGAACTCGGCGCCGACGGAACGGACCCATGCCTCGTGGGCGTCGGACGTCGGCGTGCCCCAGATCGCGTACGTGCGCATGGCGCAACTCTACCGTGGGCGGTCGCTCGATTCCTCGCGGCGCCGCGCTCAGCGGAAGAGGTCGCGCTCGCGCGGCATCACCAGCTCGGACGCGGTGCCGTCTCCCCGGACGTCGACGCCGCGCACGCGCGCCGCGGGGATCGCGCGGGACTTGCCGAGCACGAGCTCGGCCGCGCCGGCGATCTCGTCCGCGACCGCGATCAGCGTCGTGCGCAGCTCGTGACCCGACGCGTCGCGCGTGCCGCGGAGGTCGCGGAGCGGCTCCAGGCCGGCCACGCCGAGCGCGACGTCGGTCGTCCCCTGGCGCCAGGCGCGCCCGAACGAGTCGCTGACGATCACGCCGACGTCCACGCCGGCGAGCGCCGCGAGCCGCTCGCGCAGGCCGCGGGCGGAGGCGTCCGGGTCGAGCGGGAGGAGGACGAGCGTCCCCTCCTCGGGCGCGTTCGAGGCGTCCACCCCCGCCGACGCGCAGACGAACCCGTGCAGCGTCTCGGCGATCACGAGCGGGGGACGGCTGCGGACGACCTCGACGCTCTCGCGGAGGATCACCTCGAGCAGCCGCGCGTCGCCCTCGGGCCCGGCGAGCTCGCGGGCCCGCTCGGACGGCTCGACGTCGGCGAGCCGTACGACGCGCCCCTCGACCTTCGACACCGCTTTCTGCGCGACCACGACGACGTCGCCGTCCTCGAGCCCTCCCGCGCGCTCGGACGCCTCGTGCAGCGCCCGCCCGAGGTCGTCACCGGCGCGCAGCTCGGGGATGCCCTCGAGCGGCACCACGGTGACGCCGCCGCCGCTCAGCGGAGACCGGTGACGCGCACGCCCGCGTGCGCCTTGTAGCGCTTGTTCACGTTGACGATCACCGCCGTCAGGCCTTCGAGCGCACGGGCGGAGGCAAGCGGCCCGCAGTCGACGGCGCGCCCAGACGTGATGCGCTCGGCGAGATCGAGGACGAGCGCCTTCGCGTCGGCGTCGTCGCCGCAGACGAGGGCGTCCTCCTCGGGCGGCTCGGCGCCGCCGAGGTTGCGCGCCGCGAGCGAGTGGAGGCCCGCGACCACGGGTCCGTCGACGACGTCCTGCACGCGCGCAGCGAGCGAGCGAGCGTCGGTCGCCGGCACGACGCCGTCCGGCCCGAACGTCAGCTCCGCCGCCACCGAGAGCACCGGGGTGTCGCCGATCGCAGCGCGCAGCTCGCGGGCCGTCTCGAGCGCCCCCTCCGCGTTCGTCGCGAGGACGACGAGGTCGGCGCCCCCGCACGCGTCCGCGTTCGTCGCGCCGTCCACGCCGAGCTCCTGCGCGGCCTCCGCGGCGCGCGCCGCGTCGCGCGAGCCGACCACGACGTCATAGCCCGCCTCCGCGAGCCGGTGGCCAAGCGCCTTGCCGAAGCTGCCCGTGCCGCCGAGGACGGCGACCCTCACGCGGCGACCTCGAGCACCGTCTCGGCGAGGCGACGCGAGGCTGCGCGATCCTCCATCAACGTCGCTGTCGCGAAGAGCGGGACGTCCGCCTCGGCGGGCGCGTCGGCGTGGTCGATCACCAGCGCATCGATCAGGCCCTTGTAGCAGTGTGTTACATGCGCAGGAGTCGTGCCGCCGGCCATGCGGGTGAGCATACGGTCGAGCGGGCCCTTCACCGAGCGACCACCGATGAGCGGGCTGACCGCGACGCAGCGGACGCCCCGGGCGGCGATCGCGTCGCGGATCGCGCCGACGGCGAGAATCGGGCGGAGCGAGACGTACGGGTTGCTCGGCGCGAGCACGAGCGCGTCCGCGGCCGCGATCGCCTCGAGCACGCCGGAGGCAGGCGCCGCCGCGTCGGCCCCGTCGAAGAGCAGCTCGTCCACCTCGTCTTCGTGACGCCTCGCGACGAACCACTCCTGGAAGGGGAACGTGCCGTTCGGCGTGACGACGTGGGTGCGCAGGCGGTTGTCGGTCGCCGGGAGGAGCGTCGCCGTGACCCCGGCGGCGGCGGCCAGCGCGCGGGTCGCCGCCGACAGCGGCTCGCCGCGTGCGAGCGCGGCCGTGCGCGTGAGGTGGAGGCCGAGGTCGAGGTCGCCGAGCTGGAACCACGCGTCCCCGCCCCAGGCTCTGGCCGAGTCGAGCGCGCGCCAGGTCTCGCCGACGCGCCCCCACCCGCGCTCCTCGTCGTTGAGCCCCGCGAGCGCGTAGAGGACGGAGTCGAGATCCGGTGAGACGGCGAGGCCGAGCACCTCGACGTCGTCGCCGACGTTGACGACGACGCTGAGATCCGATCCGAGCACGTCGTAGAGGCCCCGCGCGAGCTTTGCGCCGCCGACGCCGCCGGACAGGCACACGACCCTCACCGGGCGATCGCCTCCACCAGCGCTCGCGTCCGCGCTCCGCCGCGCGGCCCGAGCCGGTCGAGGTCGTCGAAGGTATCGACGTCCGCGACGAGGTTGGGTAGCGCGAGCTCCTCGAAGTCCAGCCCGACCGCGAGAACGTGGGCGCGGAAGCGGCGTGCGCTCTCCGGTCCGTAGAGCGCGCGGAACACCTCGGGGTACGGCAGCCCGAGCGCGTTCGTCCTGCCGTCCACCGAGGCGACGATTGCGACCCGGCCCAGCTTCGGTGGCACTGCGAGTGCGGCGAGGTCGGAGGGACGGACCCGGGGGACGTCGGCGTTGACGACGAGGCAGATGCCGTCCGCACCCTCGAGCGCGGCGGCGACGGCCGGCCCCTGTCCCTCACCGGCGTCGTCGACGAGCTCCGCGCCGAGCTCGTCGGCTACGAGCCGTCCCGCCGGGTCTCCGGTCACGACCCGCACCCGCCCGACGGAGGTCGCCGCCTCGACGACGTCGCCGAGCATCGCGAGCGCGACCTCGCGGCGGAGCTCCTCCGGGAGCCGGCTCTTGCCCTCCTCGCGGAACGGGATCACGACGAGCATCGCCGTCGCAGACTAGATACGGGGAGGAGCCCCGACGGCCGGCTACGCGGCGTGCGGCGCGGCGCCGCTCGAGCCCGCGTCGGCGCCGGGGCCCGTCGTCGCCCACTCGTTCACCTCGAACCAGTGGGTTCCCTCGAGCGCCGCCACGACGTCCGGATGGGTGTGGGCGGCGTTGACCACGTGGTGGTCGATGTCGCAGCAGATCTCGACATCGTCGAGAGACAGGGCCCCCGGGATCCGCGCGACGACCTCGAACGGCAGGTGCGCGTCGTGCACCGTCATATGCTTGAACTGGAGATCGGGCGCGAGCTCCATCAGCGCGGGCCAGTCCGGGCAGGTCTTGTAGCTCATGGGCTCGCGTCCTTCGACGTGGCGCGCCACGTTCCTGCGAGGCGCACGAGCCCGCGGCTCTCGCCGTCCGGGTACACGAGGAGCGGCAGTCCGCGCGGCAGCCGGTCGAGCAGCCTCCCGTCGCGCGCGACGAGGGCGAGACCGAGCTCGAAGCGGCCGAACTCGAGCGGCGGCGCGGGCACGTCGAGCCGCAGCTCGAGGCCGCCGTTCCGCTCGTCCCACCCGAGCGGCGCCGTGTCGACGAGCTCCTCCGCCACGAGCAGCCCCGATCCGTCGCGCACCTCGAGGTGGAGCGAGGGCGCGGGCACCGCGCCGGAGAGGGCCACCTCGAGCCCGAAGGGCTCGCCCGCGAGGAACCGGTCGCGCTCTTCCCCGTCGGCGCCCACGAGGCGCGCCGACGCGAGCCGCGCCTCGCCGCTCCCGCTGCGCGGCGCGCCGTCGTCCAACGGCGCCTCGACGTCGTCGGCGAGCGCACGGCGGTAGCGTGTGATCGCCTCGTGCACCGGCCCGTCGAAGGCGAGCTCCCCGTCGCGCAGCAGCGCGGCACGGTCGCAAAGGCGCTCGACGGCCGAGGCGTCGTGTGAGACGAAGAGGATCGTCCCGCCGCGCTCCTTGAAGGCGGCGATCACGCCGAAGCACTTCCGCTGGAAGCTCTCGTCGCCGACCGCGAACACCTCGTCGAGGAGGAGAACGTCGGCCTCGAGGAACGCGGCGATCGCGAAGCCGAGCCGCATCGTCATCCCGGACGAGTACGTCCGCACGGGCCGGTCGATCGCGGGCTCGAGCTCGGCGAACGCGACGATCTCGTCGAAGCGCTCGCGGATCCGCGCACGCGAGAGGCCCTGGAGCATCCCGTTCAGTTCGACGTTCTCCCGCCCTGTGAAGTCCGGATGGAAGCCGGCCCCGAGCTCGAGGAGCGAGCCGACGCGCCCGCCCGCCGAGACACGGCCGCGCGTGGGCTTGATGATCCCCGCGATCAGGCGGAGCAGCGTCGACTTGCCGGAGCCGTTCCGGCCGACGAGGGCGACCGCCTCCCCGGGGGCGATCGCGAGCGAGACGTCCCGGAGCGCCCAGATCTCCTGGGCTCCGGTCCGGCCGCGCTCGACGAGGAGCTCCTTCAGCGTGTACGTGTCGCGCGCCCGGACGACGAACCGCCGGGAGACCGCGTCGACGTCGACGGCGCCCGGCGTCACGCGGTGCCCCTCACGACGCGACGGCCGCGAGCTCGCGCCGGACGATCCCGGCGAGCACCTCGACCATCTCCGGCGCGGCGTTCGGCATCTCGATCCGGGCGAAGCGCAGCCCGAGCTCCGCCGCGCGCTCGGTCGCCTCGACGTCGAGGTCCCAGCGGATCTCGAGGTGGTCGGAGACGAACCCGACCGGACACGCGAGCACGTCGGAGACCCCCGCGCGCTGCAGGTCGACCAGGTGGTCGAGGATGTCCGGGCCGAGCCACGGCTCTCCGGTCGGGGACTCGCTCTGGAATGCGAACGACCAGTCGTCGATGCCGGCCCGGTCGGCGACGAGGCTCGACGTCTCGAGGAGCGCGTCCCGGTACGGGTCGCCCTGCTCGAGGATGCGGGCGGGCAGGGAATGCGCCGTGAACACCACGTGGGTCGTGTCGGACGCGGCCCCGCTGCAGCGCGCGGCGAGGAGATCGACGAACCCGGGCTCGGCGCCCCACTCACGGACGACGCGGCGCTCGACGCGGCCCGCGACCGCCTCGTCGAAGAGATGCTCGTAGCGCGCGACCGAGAGCGACGACCAATGCGGCGCGAGGACGAGCCCGACGAGCGCGTCGTGCCCGTCGGCGAGCGCCGACTCCACGGCCGAGGCGATGCGCGGCTCCCAGTGGCGCATCCCGGTCAGGACCGGCAGGCCGAGCTCCTGCTCGAGCGCGGCGCGCGTCTGTTCGGTGATCGCGTTGAGCGGCGACGGTGCGTCGGAGTCGTCGATCCCGAGCGCGCGGTAGCGGGCGACGAGGTCGTCGAGCTGCTCTGGCGCGATCGGCCGCCCGCCGCGGATGTCGGCGTAGTACGCGGGCACGTCGGCGAGCCGATCCGGCGACCCGTAAGCCATCAGGATCACGGCGGGGCGCGTCACGCGGCGACCCCTGCCTCGGTGCGCTCGTGGACGAGGTGCGCGAGCCGCGTGACGATGTCGGGGTCGGTCTCGGGCAGTACGCCGTGGCCGAGGTTGAAGACATGCCCCGCCCGGCCGCCGGCGCGCGCGAGCACGTCGTCCGCCTCGCGCTCGACGACCTCCCAGGGCGCGAGCAGCACCGCCGGGTCGAGGTTGCCCTGGACGGCGCGGTCGGGGACGCGAGCCCAGCCCTCGTCGAGCGGGACGCGCCAGTCGAGCCCGATCGCGTCGCCGCCGGCGGCGGCGAGCGCCTCGACGAGGTGGGTCGCACCCGTGCCGAAATGGATCGTCGGGACGTCCACGGCGTCGAGCACGCGGGCGGTCCACGGCGCGACGTGCGCGCGGTACTGGTCGGCCCGGAGCGTGCCGACCCACGAGTCGAAGAGCTGGATCGCGTCCGCGCCCGCCCGCGTCTTCGCGGCGACGTAGGCCGCGAACGTGTCGGCGAGCTTCCCGAGCAACGACTCCCAGACGGCGGGCTCGGCGAGCATGAGCGCCTTCGTGCCCGCGAGCTCGCGGCTGGGACGTCCTTCGACGAGGTAGCTCGCGACCGTGAAGGGGCCCCCGCAGAAGCCGATCACCGCGACGTCGGCGGGGAGCTCGGTCCGTACGAGCCGAACTGCCTCGAGCACCGGCGCAAACGCCTCCTCCGGGTCCGGCACGACGAGGCGCTCGACGTCGGCGGCAGTACGGATCGGCCGCTCGAGCACCGGGCCGACGCCCTCGACCAGCTCGACATCGATCCCCATCCCCCTAACCGGGGTCATGATGTCCGCGAACATCACGGCCGCGTCGACGCCGTGACGGCGGACGGGCTGAAGCGTCACCTCGGCGCAGAGCTCGGGCGAGTCCGCGACCTCGAAGAAGCCGTGACGCTTGCGGATCGCGCGGTACTCCGGCAGCGAGCGTCCGGCCTGCCGCATGAACCACACCGGCGTCCGCTCGACGGCCTCGCGATGCAGCGCACGAACGAGAAGGGGATCGCTCACCACGGGAGCGTAGCCCTCACGCGTCGGGCCTCTACACTCGGCCGCCGTGGAGCCGCTCGCCCCGCTCTTCCGGGAGTGGACGCTGCCGCCGCAGCGCGCGGGCGGCGCGGCCGTCGCCCGCGTCGTGCTGGAGAACGGCGGCGCCGCGACGTGGCGCTCCCGCGGCGCCGACGGCCTGCAGCTCTCCTACCACTGGCTCGACCGCCACCTGAACGCGATCGTCTGGGATGGGCCGCGCACGGCGTTCCCGCACCCGGTCGCCCCCGGCGAGACGGTCGCGCTCGACGTCCCGCTCGTCGCGCCGCGGCCGCCCGGCCGCTACGTCCTGCGCTTCGACCTCGTCGAGGAGCACCGCTTCTGGCTGTCGGAGGTCGGGGTGGAGACCCTCGACGTCGAGGTGGACGTCGCGCCGGGGATCGCGGAGCGGCGGCTCGCGGTCGTCGTCCACGGCGGGGCCGACCCCCGCACGGAGGCGGCGCTCGCCGCACAGGAGGAGCCGCTCGCCGCGGACGCTCCCGTCGCGATCGCGCACCTCGTCGCGGGGGCGCAGCCGGCGCCGGACTGGTCGCGGCTCGTGCTGGACGCCCACACGGAGGGCTGGGACGCGGTCGGGCCGGCGCTCGTCCCCGTCGGCGGCCCGCTCGAGCGGCGCAGGGCAGACCGAGCGCTCCGGCGCTGGGCGCCCGGCGGGCGCAACCCGCGGCTCGACGCGCCGCTCCTCCTCCCCTCCCTCGTGGCTGGCCTCGACGCCGGCAAGCACGACGGGCTTCCGGCCTACGCGGGTGGCGGGCTGTTCGAGGGCCGCGCCGTCGTCAGGCTTCCGACGCGATCCGGTCGTCGACCGCGCTGAAGACGAGCGCACCCACGACGAGCGCGACCACGGCGGCGACGCAGAGGTAGATCGCGTCGGCGGGGGGTGGGAGCTCCCCCGCGTAGAGCGGCGTCCGGTACGTCTCGATCGCGGGCGTGAGCGGGTTGCCCCAGTGGATCAGGTCGACGAGCCACGGCCGCGACTCCGCACCCGGGAGGTCGTCGAGCTGGTAGAGCACGGGCGTCAGGAAGAACCACGGCAGAAGCGCCGCGGCGACGACGAACTCGACGTCGCGGAAGACCGCGTTGAGCGCGGCGACCGCGAGCGAGAACCCCGCGACGAAGACCACGATCGCGACGGCCGCCGGCAGCGCGAGCCAGGCGGTGTCCCGGCTGTCCGGCCGGAACCAGAGCGAAAGCCCGAGCACGATCGCCGTCATCACGGCGAACGCGACGACCTGGCTCGCGACGACCGAGAGCGGCACGAGCTGTCGCGGGAAGCGGACCTTGCGGATCAGCGGGGCGTTCTCGACCAGGCTCCGCGACCCGGTCTGCAGCGACGACGCGAAGAACGCCCAGGGCGGGAGGCCGCAGAGGAGGAAGAGCCAGTAGTCGTCGAGGTCGGTCGCCTGGGCCTTCCAGAGGACGGAGAACACGACCAGGTAGACGAGCATCAGCGTGACGGGCAGCGCGAGCGTCCAGGCGAGCCCGAGCATGGATCCCTTGTACTTCGCGCGGAGGTCGCGTCGGACGAGGCTCGAGAAGAGCTCCCGGTACCGCAGCACATCCGCGTACACGCTCATCCGCGCGATTGTAGGGCGGGTGCGACACCTACAATGGTCGCCCGTGGAAGCGGCCATCACGCTCGCCGCGCTGCCGGTCGCCTCGGTCGTGCTCTGGACCTTGCTTCGTTCCCCGTCGCTCGGCGGGAGGCTCGTCGCCGTGCCGACCGGAGCGCGCTGGCACGACCGCACGACCCCGCTGTTCGGCGGAGTCGGGATCGCCGCGGGGCTCCTGGCCGGGGTCTTGCTTGCCCTCGCGACCGGCGCGCTCGACGCGTCCTGGCTGCTCCTCGGGATCGTCGCCGGCTGCGCGATCGTCTTCCTTTCGGGCCTCCTCGACGACGTCCGTCACCTGAGCCCCGTCGCGAAGCTCGTGGCGCAGTTCGGCGCCGCCGGCGCCGCGATGGCGGCGGGCCTGCGTGTCGAGCTCGTCTCGAACGACGTGCTCGGCGCGCTCATCGGCCTGCTGTGGCTCGTCGGGATCACGAACGCGTTCAACCTCCTCGACAACATGGACGGCCTCGCCGCGACGCTCGCGACGGTTGCCTGCGCGTATTTCGCCATCGACGCCGCCACGGTGCACGACAACGACCTCGTGCTCGTCCTCTCCCTCTCGCTCGCCTTCGCCTGCCTCGGCTTCCTGCCCTTCAACCTCCGTCCGGGCGACCGCGCGCGGGTGTTCATGGGCGACTCGGGCAGCCAGCTGCTCGGCTTCCTCCTCGCGGTGCTCGGGCTCGCGGCGAGCTGGACGACCGCCGGGACGACCGTCGCGACGATGCTCCTCCCGCTGCTCGTGCTCGCGATCCCGATCCTCGACACGACGCTCGTGACGGTCAGGCGGCTCGCGGAGCGGCGGCCCGTCACCCAGGGCGGCAAGGACCACACCTCGCACCGGCTCGTCTACTACGGCCTCTCCGAGACGCGGGCCGTGCTCCTGCTCGCCCTGATCGGCGTCGCGCTCGGCGCGACCGGCGTCGCGTACAACGTCCTCGACCGCCCTGCGATCACCGCGCTCGGCGTGCTGGTCACGTTCGCGCTGCTCGTCCAGTTCGGGAGCTTCCTCGCGGAGCTGTCCGAGCACGAGCGTCAGGGGCTGCCGGGGGACACCTCGCTGCGCCACGCGATCACCATGCAGCCGCGGCGCCTGGCGGAGCTCGCCGCCGACGCGGCGATCGTGGGCGGCACGCTCCTCGTCGTCTACCTCCTCCTCGTCGACGGCCGGGGCACCGAGCTCCAGCGCGGGACGTTCCAGGCGGTGCTGCCGATCGTGCTCGGGACCACCTACGTCGTCTACGTCGTCGCGGGGATCTACCGGCGGGTGTGGCGCTTCGCGACTGCCCGCGATCTCGCCACGATCGCGCTCGCGTCGCTTGTCGCGACCGGGGCGGCGTGGGTGATCGTCGTCGCGACCCGTGACCTCGGCGACTTCCCACGGGCGTTCTTCCCGCTCTACGCGGTCGCCGCCGCGACGCTCGCCGTGCTCTCCCGCTGGCTCGTCCGCTTCGTGCCCGCGGCCGGCTCGCGGCGGGAGGACGACCGCAGACGGGTGCTCGTGCTCGGAGCGGGAAACGCAGGCCGGCGCGTCGTCCGCGCGCTGCGGCCGTCCGAGGAGCTGCGCGTCGTCGGCTTCCTCGACGACAACCCGCGCCTCCACCGCCGGCGCGTCCAGGGCGTCCCCGTCCTCGGCACGAGCGACGACGCGACCGAGGTGCTCAGCGCGACGGCGGCCGACGAGCTCGTGATCACGATCCTCGACGTACCGGCCGACCGGCTTGCTCGCCTGATCGACGCGTGCGACGCCGTGGGGGTCGGACACCGGGTCGTCGCGGGCGACGCCGCCGGCGGCAGGCCCGTCACGCAGGCGCTCGCAGAGTGACCGCCGCAGGCGCCACCGCTCCGTCCGTCGCGGGCGGCGTCAGCGCGTCGCGCGCGCGCGTCGACCGGCTGATCCCGCTCGTCGGCGCCTACCTCCTACTCGCCACGGTCTACGCCTGGCAGGCGTGGCGGCGCGAGACGCCGACGATCTTCACCGACGAGCTCGAGACGACGCAGATCTCGCGGGCGATCGCGGACACCGGCCACGCGATGCGGCGCGGCGACCCGTTCGGCTTCACGAGCCTCGTGCCCTGGCTCACCGCCCCGTTCTGGTGGATCCACCCCGTCGCGAGCGCCTACGAGACCATCAAGACCGTCCAGGCGTTCGTCATGGCCGCCGCGATCTTCCCCGCCTACCTCCTCGCGCGAATGGTCGTCACGCAGGGCTGGGCGCTCTTCGCGGCGGTCGCGACCGTCGCCGCGCCGGCGCTCTCGTACTCCCCGATCCTTGTCGAGGAGCCTTGGGCCTACCCGGCGGCGACGCTGGCGCTGTGGCTGACCGTCCGCGCCGTCGATCGTCCCGGGCGAGCGTCGCTCGCGCTGGCCGCGGGCGCTTGCCTGCTCGCGACGCTCGTGCGCTCCCAGCTCGTCGCGCTGTTCGGCGCGCTCGTCGCGGGCCTCCTCGTGCTCGGCTGGCGGTCGGACCGAATGCGGCGCTACCGCGCCGCGTGGTCGACCTGGGACGCCGTCGGGTTCTGGACGCTCGCCGTCGGCGCGCTCATCGCGTCCGTCGCGCTCGTCGGGCACTTCTCGGGCGAGTGGGAGACCGCGACGACGCTCTGGAAGGGACGGATGGTCGAGTACGGCAGTTGGGCGGGCGGGGCGTTCGCGATCGGGATCGGGATCGTCCCCGCGATCTGCCTGCTCGCCGTGCTCGCCGTGCCGGCGCGCGAGCGCGAGCGGCCCGGCGTGCGCGCGTTCGTCGTCGTCACCGGCGGCGCGACCGCGAGCCTCGCGTGGTACGCGGCGATCAAGGGCGCGTACCTGTCGACCCAGTTCTCGAGCCTCGTCCTCGAGCGGAACCTCGTCTACCTCGGGCCGCTCGCCTTCGTCGCGACGGCGTACCTCCTCGAGCGCGCCGTCGCGCCGGCCTGGGCGATCGTCGTCTCCGGGGCCGCCGTCTTCGGGCTGATCGTGTGGACCCCGATCGCTCGCGGGCTCGACAACTTCCCGTACTACGAGGCGCACGGGCTCGCGATCCTCGCGCTGCCGAACCGTGAATGGGCCTGGTCGCGCGACCGCATCGAGACGGCGCTCGTCGTCGGCGTGGTGCTCGCAGTCGTCCTCCTGCTCCTCGCCGCGACGCCGCTCCGGCCCCGCCGCCTCGCGCTCGCGCTCCCCGTTGCGCTGGTCGTTGCGGTGCTCGCCTGGAACGTCGCCGCGGAGACGTACGCCTCGATCGGCGAGCACGACTTCTCGTCGCGCGTGGAGACGAACCTCCCGAAGCCCGACGACTGGGTCGAGCGGGCGGCCGACGGGGGCACGACGGTCGTGCTCGGGCAGCGGATGAGCGACAACCCGGTCGGCTTCGCGTCGCTGGAGTTCTGGAACCCGACGATCCAGAAGGTGTGGAGCGTCGACGGGACCGGCCCCGGGCCCGGGCACACCCTCACGCCTGACCTCCTGGACGTCGACGGGACGCAGTGGCCGAACCCCGAGACCGACTACGTGCTCGCCGCGAACGGCGTCGAGGTCGCGGGCGAGACGGTCGCGAGAAACGGCGACGAGGCGCTCGTGCGTCTCGACGGGAAGCCCATCCGCCTGCGCGCGAATCAGACCGGGATCGCCGCCGACGGCTGGACGACCGGCGACGCCGGCGATCCGAGCGTCCCCGCGCGCGCGGCCTACAACCGCTTCGACGTCGCCCAGGGCGGCACGGGCAACCTCGTCGTCACGCTCTCGCGGGCGGTCTTCTGCCCGAAGGGCGTCCGGCTGCCGGGCGTCGCGCGGGTGCGGATCGGAGACCTCGTGCGCGGGCGGGACAAGCAGCCCGCGATCGGCACTGTCACCGGGAGCCAGACGGTCTATGTGCCGGGCTGCGGAACCCGCACGGTCGTCCTGCCGACGCCGGACGGCCCGTGGCGCGCCGAGGTCGCGATCGAGACCTTCGTCCCGCGCGACGTCGATCCGAGGCACTCGAGCGACGCACGTGCGCTCGGCGCGCAGGTCGGCTTCGCCGTGGAGCCCTAGGCCGGCTTCGACGCGATCAGCGTCACGCCGCCGTAGCCGCGGAGGCCGCTCGCCCACGCGAGCGCGAGGTCGTTGCCGCGCGGGAGCCGGAGCAGCGTGCGGGAGACGCGCCGCGCGGCGAGCTCCTCGGCGCCGAGCGCGTGCTCGCGGACGACGACATGGAGGCCGGCACGGCGGAACGCGCGCTCGTAGCCGAGCAGCGTGTGCACGTGCTCGTTGATCCCGTACGCCTTCTCGTCCTCCTGCGCCGGGTTCCCCTGGCCGCGCCAGACGGGCCGCGTCCCCTCGTTGAGCGCCGCCACGGTTCCGCCCGGCCGCGTGACCCGCGCCAGCTCGGAGACCATCCGCGGCAGGTCGAGCGCGTGGTGGAGGGTTGCGACGCAGTACGTCACGTCGAACGACGCGTCCGCAAACGGGAGATGCTCCGCGTCGGCCTGGACGCGGACGAACGCCCCGACCCGCTCCTCGTAGAAGATGCCGCGGCCGAGCCCGATCTTCGGGTCGGCGAGGATGTCGCTGCCGACGTAGCGGCACCCGCGCGGGACGAGGTGGAGCGCGCCCCAGCACTTCGCGGCGCCGACCTCGAGCACGTCCGTCTCCGGCCGGGCCCGCTCGAGAAGGAGCGCGAAGGACCGCTCGTTCGCGAGCCAGTTCGGGTCGTCCCAGCCGAGGTCGCGGCAGAGGAAAGGCAGGTGCGCGTCGACCTCGTCGTCAGGCTCGTACCAACCCTCCGCCCGGGCGAGCGCGATCCAGCCGTCGGTCTCGCGGAGCTTCGCCGCGCTCCCGGGCAGGTCCGGCGAGAGCATGCGCGGGATCTCGCCCTCGACCGCGTACTCGCGCCTGCAGCCCGCGCACCGGAGCGCGCCCTCGTCCGTCACCGTCCCGCGGCAGACGGGGCAGCGCAGGCTCGCCGGCAGCGTCGCGCTCACTCGACGACGGCTGCGACGAGATACGTGAACCGCCGCCGGAGCGCGAGGCGCGCCGGCGGCGTCCGCTCGAGAACGCCGACCAGGCCGAGCGCGGCGATGGGGACGCGCTTCGTCTGCGGCACGAGGAACGGCCGAAGCGCGACGTGGGCGAAGCCCGCGGACTCGAGCTCCGCGACGATCCGCTCGACCGGGTACTGCCGCGGGTTGAGGTCGAAGACGAGCTTCCGCCGCGTGAACGTGCGGACGCGCGCGAAGAAGGCCTGCCGGTCCCTGGCGTAGTAGATCGCGCGGAAGACGGTCGTCGCCGCGACCGGGGCGGGCGGGACGTACGCGTCGAGCTCGCCGAGCTCGACCACGGCTCCGGCGCCGAGCCGCCGCCGGGCCGCCTCGACCATCGCCGGCTCGGCGTCGACGCCGCGGTAGGCGAAGCCCCGCGCAACGAGGCGCTCACCGAGCCCTCCGTCCCCGCACGCGAGGTCGAGCACCTCGTCTCCCCCCACCAGGGCGACGCCGAGCGACGCGACGAGCGCAGCGCGGTGCGTGAGGTACGCGTCGGGCGCGGCGTACGCGGTCTCCGACCAGCGCTCGGCCTTGCCCGCGAACCCGTCGGGCTCGTCGCTCACAGCCGGGCGAGCGTCTCGGGGTGGCGGGTCACGAAGCGTGCCATGCTCTGCGCGTGCCACAGCGTGTGGCGCGAGAGGAAGCGCCGGTCGGTCACCCGCGCCCAGTCGTGGGTCACGTGCGCGGCGGGCACGTACCAGCGCTCCCAGCCCGCCTGCATCGCGCGGTAGCAGAGGTCGATGTCCTCGACGTAGTGGCGGTACCCCTCGTCCCAGCCGCCGAGCTCGTCGAGCATCGCGCGCCGCATGAGGAGGAACGCGCCGAGCAGCCACTCGGCCTCGACGGGCTCGGAGACGTCCTCGTCGAGGTGGTAGTGCGAGCGCTGGCGCTCGAGCGGGGGGAAGACGCGGCGTAGCGGCGTTCGGCGGACGATCGTCCCGCGCACGGTGGGAAAGCTCCGGCGCGTCGGCTGCCAGGTCCCGTCGGGCCACTCCGCCCGCGGCCCCGCGATGCCGCAGCGCGCGCGATCCGCGGCGAACACGTGGAGCGTTGCGACGGCGTCGTCGGCTGGGAGGACGTCCGGGTTCGAGAAGAGCACCCACGCCCCGGAGGTCGCCGCGATTCCGAGGTTGACGTTCTCCGCGAGCCTCCGCGGCGCGCGGTTCTCGAGGACGCGTGTCGCCGGCGGGAGCTCCGCCGGGACCGAGGCCGGCAGGTTCGAGATCACGACGACCTCGTCGACCTGCGGCGCGAGGAGAGGAAGGAGCGTCGCGAGCTGCGTCCCGTGCCCGTGCGAGACGACAACGGCCGAGATCTCGGTCACGCGCCGAGCGCCTCGAGGTAGACCTGCACCGTCGCCTCGGCCGCCCGCTCCCACGAGAACGCCTCTGCGCGCTCGAGCCCGGCCGCCCGCAGGCGCGCGGCGTCCTCGAGTGCGCGCCGAATGCCCTGGGCGAGCTCGGCCTCCTCGACGACGACGGCCGCCCCGTCGGCGACCTCGACGAGCGCCGGGTCGGGGACGGCGACGACCGGGGTCCCCGACGCCATGGCCTCGACGACGGGGAGGCCGAAGCCCTCCCACCGCGAGGCCTGGACGAGGCACGCCGCCCCGCGGTAGATCTCGGCGAGCCGTTCGGTCGGCACGTACCCCTCGAGCCGCGCTCCACGCTCCCGGAGCTCGGACGCGATCCGCTCGTCCTTCACCGGCCCGACGACGACGAGCTGGAGGCCCGCCGCCTGCGCCGCAGCAAGGGCCGCGAGCTGGTTCTTCCGCACCTGGATCGCGCCGACCGCGAGTGCGTAAGGCCCGAGTTGCAACGTGTAACGAGCGCCCTCCGGCCCGAACGCCGGGTCGACGCCGTTGGGCGTCACGACGACGCGGTCGGGCGGAAGGCCGTAGCGCTCCACGAGGTCGCGCTTCGAGCGCTCCGAGACGGTGATCACCCTGGCCGCGCCGCGTGCGGCCCGCGGGACGACGCGGCGGAAGGTGAAGCGGTCACGGCGCCCCATCAGCGGTGGGTCGTCGCGCTCGAAGGAGAGGTCGTGGATCGTCACCACCGCCGGGCAGGGCGAGCGCAGCGGGAGGGCGTACTGCGTGTGGACGAGGGACGTGCGAAGCGACCGGAGCGCGCGCGGGAGCGTCCACGCCATGCGCGCCTCCTGCACGCGCGCGGGGAGCTCGACCGGCTCGATCCCCTCGGGCACGAGCTCGGGGTGACGCGTCACCGCCGCCAGCCGGAGCCCCGCCGCCGCGGCCGGCGCAGGCAGCGTCCGGAGGAGGTTGCGGACGTAGCTCTCGTCGCCGGTGCGCCGTCGGCCGAGCACGTCCGCATCGACGGCGACGAGGGTCATGCGAGCTCCCGCCAGAGCGCCTCGACGAGGTCGGCGGAGCGTCTCCAGGTGAACGCGGCTGCGCGCTCGAGCCCCGCCGCGACGAGCTCGTCGCGGCGCGTCGTCGCCTCCTCGATCCCTGCGGCGATCGCCGTGGTGTCGTCGGAGTCGACGAGCACTGCGGCGCCGCCGGCCACCTCTTCCGTCGCCCCGCCGCGGCTCGTCACGACCGGCGTGCCGCACGCCATCGCCTCGAGCACCGGGAGCCCGAAGCCCTCGTAGAGCGACGGGTAGACGAGGCAGCGGGCGCCCCGCATCAGCGCCGCGAGCTCGAGGTCGCTCGGCTCGCCCACCCAGCCGTCGACGGCCACGCCGCCCCAGCCCGTCGCGCCCGCGACCCTCAGCTCGACCCCCGCGAGCCGGGCCGCCTCGACCGCCGCCCCGAGGTTCTTCCTCGGCTCGAGGGTCCCGACCGCCAGCACGTAGTCGCCGACGGCCGGGTCGCCGGCCGCGGTGAAGACCGGGTCGACGCCGTTCGGGACCATTCGCACCCGCTCCTGCGGGACGTGGAGCAGCTCGACGAGCTCGTCGCGCGTGAACGCCGAGACGCAGACCACCGCGTCGGCGGCCGCGACCCCCGCCCGCAGCGCACGGGTCCCCGTGGTGCGGTGCCAGGTCGGGAACGCGTCGGGATGGCGGAGGAGCGCGAGGTCGTGGACGGTGACGACGAGGGGCGCGCGCGGCCTGAGGGGCGCGCGGAACGTCGTGCAGTGGAGGACGTCCAGCCGCCCGGAGATCCGGCCGAGGCGCCACGGGTACCAGAGGGCGTCCCGGCGGATCGTGGCGACACGCCCCGCGCCGCCCGCGGAGAGCCCGACGAGCTCGATCCCGGTGCGCCCGCGAAGCGCCCCGAGCAGCCCCGCGACGTGGCGTGCCGTGCCGGCCCGGGTCTGGTGCAGCGGGGAGGTGTCGATCCCGACCTTCACGAGGCGGCCCGGCGGACGGCCTCGCGCGTCTCGGGGTAGCGGAGCAGGGCGATCGCTCCGGCCGCGTCGAGCCAGCGCGAGGCGACGTGCTCCTCGTCGAGGTCCGGCTCCCAGCCCGCGGGCGCGTCGGCGACGAATGGCCACACGGTGATGCGCTCGGTCCCCTGGGGGAACCGCTCCCGCACCGGCTCGGGGTCCCCGGCGAGATCGTAGGAGAGCGAGCCGCCGAGCGGCTGCGGCTCGGCGACGAGGCGGGTCTCCTCCGCCAGCTCGCGGGCGGCCGCGACGGCCGGCTGCTCGTCCCATTCGACCCCGCCCGCGATCAGGTGCCAGTACCCGAGCTTCTCCGGCGAGCGCAGCACGACGAGGTACTCGGGGCCTCCGTGACCCGGGCGCCGAACGACGATCGCGACCTCCTCCGGACGGCGGTTCCCCATCAGCCTCGCTCCTCGAGCGCCGCGAGCATCGTGCCACCCGTCTCACGCCAGGAGAAGAGCGCGGCGTGCGCCAGCCCTCGCGGGACGAGCTCGCCGCGTCGCGCCAGCGCCTCCCGCACCCCGGCCGCGATCGCCTCCGGGTCGAGCGGGTCGACGCGCACGGCAGCGTCGCCGGAGGCCTCGTCGAGCGACGGATCGGCGGAAGCGACGACCGGCGTCCCACACGCCATCGCCTCGACGATCGGCATCCCGAAGCCCTCGAACAAAGACGGGAAGACGAGCACGGACGCGCCGCGGTAGAGGCGCCCCAGGTCGCCGTCCGGGACGTAGCCGACGCGGCGGATCCGGGGATCGGCGAGGTCCGGGCGGTCGCCCCAGCCCTCCCCGCCGGCGAGGACGAGGCCGAGGTCGCCGTCCAGGAGCCGCCACGCCTCGACCAGGCGGGCGAGGTTCTTGCGCGGCTCGATCGTTCCCAGGCCGAGGATCGCAGGGCCGCCGAAGTCGGCCCCGGGGCCGTCCGGCCCGAGCCCGGGCTCGACGCCGGGCGGCGCATGCACGATCCGCTCCTCCTCGATGCCGAGAAGGGTGACGAGGTCGGCGGCCGTGCCGCGCGAGTTCGCGAACACGACGTCGCACGTCCGCGCCGCGTTCGCCGCTTTCCGCGAGTGCATCGAGATCGTCCGCGGCGTGCACCACTCGGGGTGACGGAGCGGCACGAGGTCGTGGAAGACGGTCGCGCGCACCCCGCGCGCCTGCCGCGGGTACATCCACTCGCTGAAGACGAACGCGTCGAGGCTGCCCGCGAGCCGCTCCACCGCAGGATGGCCCGCGCGGCTCCACGCCGTCCGCACGGCGTGCGACGCGGGCAGCGGCAGGAGCCGCTGCGCGACAGGCACCCCGTCGAGGGCCGCGCGGATCCGCGCCGGCCCACGCAGGCTCGTCGGCGCGAAGGCGACGAGCTCGTGGCGGCCCGTCGCCGCGTCGGCCATCCCGGCGAGAGAGCCGCGGATGTAGTTCCCGATCCCGGTCCGCGGATGCGAGAGCGGGGACACGTCGACCACGATCCTCATGCGGGCGGGTAGTAGACGAACGTCTCGAAATGCACGCCCAGTCGGCGGATGTCCGTGCTCCCCTCGATGCGCCTGGCAGGGACCCTCGTGGGCGTCACGAAGAACTCGACGACGCAGGCGCCGTCGACCGTCTCGAGGGGCACGCGGAGGCGGACGGAGCCGGTCGGCGGGACGACGATCCGCGCTGCCGGCCGGCCGCCCACCGTGGCGAGCACGTCCGTGAGGTCGTCGCCGACGAGGTTCGGGTCGGAGTGAAGGCCCACGTCCAGCTCGCCGCCGAGGCAGTGGTGGCGCGTCCACGTCACGTGCCCGCTCGACCAGGTGTCGTTCGGGTAGACGCCCTCGAGCGTCGTCGTCGACGAGAGCGGCCCCATCAGCTTCCAGAGCGTGATCCCGAGCGGCAGGTCGCGGGCGACGACGTCCCCGTCGGGGCTGACCGAGCCGTCGAGCAGCGCATAGCGCGTGTCGACGGTCCCGCCCGTCGGCGTCCGCAGCGTGCCGTCCGCCGGGTCGACGTGCACGGGCGTCTCGCCGATGCCGCCCGGGGTCGGCTCGCCGGTGTAGTAGACGTTCCCCACCGCGCGGTTGAAGAACTCGTTCTGGTTCACGGTGAAGCGGTCGGCCCGCCCCGTCCAGAGCACCGCGACGTCGGCGCCGTCGGGGACCTGCCGGTCGATCCAGTCGCGGTCCACGCCGCGGATCCCCGAGTAGAGCGCTCCCCTGCCCGCCGTGAGCACGCCGTGGGGCCCCGCCCAGACCGGCTGGGACAAGACGACGAAGAGCCCGAGGACGAGCAGCGGCATCGCGATCGCCCAGCGGGCCGGGACGAGGGCGAGCAGCGCGAGCAGGATCAGCGCTGCGACGAGGACCGTCAGCCGGTACGACCCGCCGAGGAGGTGCTCGTTCGCAGTCCAGAGCGGGATCAGGGAGAACGTGTCCGACTTCGCCGGCTCCCCGATGAAGCGCTGGTACGGGAACGCCGTCGCGAGCGCGGCCGCGAGGGCCGCGCCGCCGACGAGCGCGAGCACGGGTCGCGGGGCGCCGAGCTCGACCCAGGCGAGCAGCACGATCGCAAGGAGCGGCGCGAGGAAGAACAGGTAGCGATCCTGCACCCGGTCGGACGCGAAGCGCGAGGCAAACGCCGCGACGACCACGGTCGACGTCGCCACGAACGCGAGGGTCGCGGCGAGGTGCTCCTGCAACGCCGGCGGCAGCCGGCGCGCGCGGCAGAGCAGGACGACGAGCGCCGCGACGGGCACCACGCAGACGTAGAGCGTCACGACCTCGACGTGCCACAGCCAGAAGCGGAGCACCTGCCCCACGTCGTACCCACCCTCCCCGACGACGCTGTAGGCACCGAGCAGATCGGAGAGCGAGCCGCCGCGGAGCAGCTGCGCGCCGAGCACGAGCACGACCACCCCCACCGTCCCGCCGAGCAGCGGCACGAACGGGCGGAGGACGCGCGCGTCCCAGCGGAGGAGCGCGAGCACGAACGGGGCGAGCAGGACGGCCCCGACGAACCCGAGCGCCTGCGGGCGGGTCGCGACGGCGACGACAAGGATGACGACGAGGAGCGTCACTCGGCGCACCGACGGCCGCTCGAGTGCGAGCACGAGTGTCCACGCGAAGAGCAGCGCAACCGGGTAGAAGAGGTTCTCGGTGACGAGCGTCGCGGTATAGGCCATCGACGGCACGGCAACCGCGAGGCCCGCGGCCAGGAGCGCCAGCCACCGCCCGACGACCCGTCGCGCGAGCAGCCACGCCGGCACAGCGGCGAGGGACATCGCGATCGTGTTCGTCGCCTTCGCCGCGGCGTACGCGCTCGGGAGGGCGTCGAACAGCCCGTACGCAGGGGTGAGGATCGCCGGGTAGAGGATGCTGTAGCCGTGCACCGGGACGCCCCGGATGGCGAAGGAGCCGGTGTCCACGAGGCTCTTCGCCAGCTCGGAGTAGACGAGCTCGTCGACGAAGATGAACGGGGCGGGCATCTCGCGGACGAGCCAGAGGCGCGCGAGGACCGAGAGGCAGACGATCCCCGTGAGCCAGGCGGCGTCCGGGATCCGGGCCGCCCGCTCGCCCAGCCGCCTGCTCACCCGAGCCCGAGCTCGGAGAGCCGCCGGGCGATCTCGGAGGCCTCCGGGCTGCCCGGTGCGACTCCGATCGACGCCGCGGCGTCGCTGACCTCGTGGAGGACGCCCGCGTCGACCGCGGCGCCGCCGGCCGTTCGCTCGAACGCCGCCGCCTGGAGCTCCGCGACCCGGTCGAGGTCGTGCGCCGACACGGCGAGGGCACGACCGGCCTCACCCATCGCCTCCCGCACGTCGGGCCTCTCCGCGAGCAGCCGCAGCGCGGCCGTCAGCTCGGCCGTCTCGGTCTCGCCGACCGGCACGGCGAGCGCGACGTCGGCCGGAAGCTCCGAGAACCAGCCGACGTCCGAGACGACGAGCGGCTTGCCGAGGACGAGGGCCCGGATTGCGGTGCCCGACGTCTCGCCCATCGTCGGCGAGCGCAGGCTCGCGTGGACGTCGCAGGCGGCCATCAGGCTCCACAGCCGCCCCTCGTCGACGTGGCCCTCGCGGACGACGCCCTCGCCCTCGAGCCCGAGGCGCTGGAGGCGCCGGTCGAGGTCGAACCCCGGCGACGTCGCGCCGACGAGCAGCAGTCGGGCATCCGGGTGCGTCGTGCGGAGCCGCGCGAAGGCCTCGAGCAGCTGCGGTACCCGTTTGCTCTGGTTGACGTTCCCGAACGCCCCGATCAGCGGCGCGCCCTCCACCGCCGCGGGCTCGACCCGGGGATCGCGCCACGCGGGATGCGGCACGACGGCGACCGGCCCTGCATACCCCGCGGCGCGAACACGCTGCTCGACGTAGTGCGAGTGGACGACGAGGCCGGTTGCGAGGGCCAGCACGTCACCCGCGAGCGGGAAGTCCTCGGGGCGCGACTCCCAGAGCGGCGGGATCCGCTTGTCGAGCACACCGTGGGCGAGGAGCCGCCCGACCACGCCGTGCTCGCGCTCCATCGCGTCGAGGTACCCGTGCCCGTCCCGGCGGCCGATCGTCACGCCGGCGACGAGATGGTGGAGGACGAAGTCGTGCAGGACGACGAGCCCGGGCGCCCGACGAAGTGCGTCGAGGATCCAGCCGTGCGCCTCGGGGTTGTTGCCGACGTGGTAGACGGCGAGGTCGACGTCGCGCGGCGGGCGCTTCGTCCCCCGCTTGACGACGACGACGTCGACGTGACGGCGGAGGGCAGGGAGCAACAGGGCGGAGTAGTCCGCGATCCCCGATGCGTCCGGCGGCATCGGCGAGAAGTACGCGACCCTCACGAGAGGAGCCTCGCGATCGCGCGGTCCCAGGTCACCTCGTCCGCGAGTGCCTTTCCCGCCCGGCCGAAGGCCTCGGCGTCCGACCCGTGCTCGCGCAGCCACGTCGCCGCCTGGGCGATCGCCGCGGGCTCGGGCACGACGACGAGCCCCGTCTCGCGGTCGTGGACGACGTCGAGTGGTCCGCCCGCGTCGGTCGTCGTGATCACGGGCTTGCCCGAGAGGAAGGCCTCGTACGGCCCCATGCCGAAGTCCTCGTCGACCGGCGCGTAGTAGACGGCGGTGCACGTCGCGTACAGCTCCGCGAGCCGCTCCCGCGACACACGGCCCTCGAAGCGGACGCGCCCGTCGAGTCCCCTGGCGCGCGCGACCTCCTCGAGCCGCTCGCGATCCGGCCCGTCCGAGACGATCACCACGTCGAAGCCCTCGGCGAGCGCGGCGGCGTCCAGCAGGAGATCGATCCGCTTTGCGAGGTCGAGCCGGCTCGCGGAGAGGACGAAGCCCTCCGCGGGCCGGGTCCGGTAGGGGAGCGCCTGCGGGGGGTGCGGGAGCACCTCGGCCTCGAGCCCCGTCGAGCGCGCGAGCCGCCCGGCGACGTTCGCGGACGTCGCGAAGAGCCGCGACGCCTCGCCGAGCGCGAGCCGGTCGAGCGCCTGGACCTCCCGGCGCAGCGCACGATCCTCGGGCAACGGCCCGAACTGCCCGAGCACGGTTCCGTCGAGCTCGTACGCCTGGCGGAACTGGTGGACGAGCCAGACGCGCTTCTCGTGGTGGCGGACGACGTACGACGGGAACTTCGTCGCGACGACGACGTCGATCGACCTTCCGTCCGCCTCCTCCAGGTCGAGCATGCGCCAGAGGAATGCCTGGGTCAGCACACGCGTGCCGGGGTACCACTTGAACGGGACCGAGAGGAGGTCCGCGTCGTGGCCGCGGGTGCGCAGCTCGCCGACGAGCTCGTCGGTGAAGACCTCGACGCCGCCGCGCGCGAACGGCACCTGCGGGCGGAGCACCGCGATGCGCACCGGGTCGCCTAGCGCTTCTCCGCAGGGCGGAGAAGGGCGAGCTCGCGCTCGAGCGACGCGACGCGCTGCTCGAGGTCGTCGACGAGCCGCAGCGCGGCCGCGTTGAACGACCGCTGGTCGTACGCGAGCGGCTCGACGTACCAGCGCATCAGCTTCCGCAGCACCGCCTTGACGGGAGTCCCGAGTCCGCCGCGCACGCCCGGCCGTAGCCGGAGCGGCCGGTCGGCGGAGACGGGCCAGAGCCGCTCGGCCTCGGCCCGCGCCGCGAGCCGGTCGCCGGGCTCGTTCCCTGCGCCCGGGTCGGCTCCGGAGCGACGGATCTCCTCGCGCAACGCCTGGAAGAGCGCCTCGACGTCGACGTCCTCCGCCGACGGAAACCCGTTGTCCGTCGCCTCGTCCGGCACCGCGCCAGTGTAGCCCGGGGCCTGGGCGGCACCCCTTTAGGATCGGGCGATGCGCGTCGGGCTCTCTCTGCTCACGCTCGTCCCGGGGATCTCGGGCGGCTCGGAGACGTACGCGCGGGAGCTCTGCCGCGCGCTCGCCCGGGTCGGGTCGCATCGGTACGAGGTCCTCGCGCCGACACTCGCGCCCGAGTCGGGCGGCGGGCTCGAGACCGTCGTCGCGACCGGCTATCCGTCCTCGACGACGATCCCCGGCCGCCTTCGCGCGATGGCGGGGGCGTCGATGCGTCCCGGCGCGCTTGCAAGCCGGCTCGCCGGGGCGGACGTCGTGCACTACCCGCTGACGGTGCCGGTGCCGCCCGTCGACCGGCCGACGATCCTCACCCTGCTCGACGTCCAGCACCTCGACCTGCCGGCGCTGTTCCCGCGGGGCGAGCGGCTCTTCCGTCGGCTCGCTTACGACCGCGCCGCCCGGAAGGCGGATCGTGTCGTGGTGATCAGCGAGTGGACGCGCGAGCGCGTCGTCGAGCAGCTGGAGCTCGACCCCGAGCGCGTCCATGCGATCCACCTCGCGGTCGACCACGAGCGCTTCTCCCCGGACCCGACCGTCACACGCGAGCCGTTCCTCCTCTACCCGGCGCGTCCGTGGCCGCACAAGAACCACGCGCGGCTGCTCGAGGCGTTCGCGGTGCTGCGCGGCGCTCGCCCGGAGCTCCGCCTCGTGCTGACGGGAGTCGGGCACGACGCGGCGCGGCTGCCCGCGGGAGTCGAGGCCCGCGGCAGCGTGCCGACGGACGAGCTGGTGACGCTCTACCGCAGGGCCGCTGCGGTCGTCTTCCCCTCGCTGTACGAGGGCTTCGGCCTGCCGCCGCTCGAGGCGCTCGCCTGCGGCTGCCCCGTCGCCGCGTCGCGGGCAGGGTCGCTCCCCGAGGTGCTCGGGGACGCCGCGGTGCTGTTCGACCCCGAGGACCCCGCCGCGATCGCCGCGGGCATCGCGGAGGCGCTCGACCGGGCGGCGGAGCTGGGCAGGCGCGGGCCCGAGCGCGCGGCCGCCTTCACCTGGGAAACGACGGCCCGCGCGCACGACGCGGTCTACGCGCTCGCCGCCTCGTCCTGAAGACGGGCCCGGTCGGCCTCGACGAGGAGCCGCACGAGCTCTTCGAAGCTCATCCGAGGCTCCCAGCCGAGCACGCGCCGCGCCTTCGTGGCGTCCCCGACGAGGTCGTGGAGCTCGGCCGAGCCGCGGTAGAAGGCGGTGTCCGACCGGACATGGCGCCGCCAGTCCAGCCCGACGGCGTCGAACGCATGGGCGACGAGCTCCTCGACCGAGTGGGAGATGCCGGTCGCGACGACGTAGTCGCCCGGCTCGGTGTGGCGGAGCATCAGCCACATCGCGCGTACGTAGTCGCCCGCGTAGCCCCAGTCGCGCCGCGCCGAGAGGTCGCCGAGCACGAGCTCCTCCTCCAACCCGAGCGAGATCGCGGCGGCCGCGCGCGCGACCTTGCGCGGCAGGAAGTCCGTCGGGCGGAGCGGGGACTCGTGGTTGTAGAGGATCCCGCAGCACGTGAACATCCCGTACCGCTTGCGGTAGCTCCCGGCGATGAAGTGCGCGTACGCCTTCGCGACGCCGTACGGCGTCAGCGGCCGCGGCGGCGTCTCCTCCGTCTGCGGCGTCTCGAGCGGCTCGCCGAAGATCTCGCTCGAGGACGCCTGGTAGACGCGGATCGCCGGGTCGACCTGCCGGACGGCCTCGAGGAGCGACGTCGCGCCGACGGCGGCGAACTCTGCGGTGCGGACCGGCTCGTCCCACGAGCGCGGGACGAAGGACGGCGCCGCGAGGTTGTAGACCTCCCCGGGGCGTACCGCCTCGAGCGCCGCGGCGAGCGAGGCGTGGTCGAGGAGGTCGGCCTCCACGAGCTCGACCCGGCCCGCGAGCGGCCCCAGCGTCTCGGCGTACTCCTCGGCGGCGCGACGCACGACGCCGGCCACCTCGTAGCCCTCGTCGAGGAGAAGCTGCGCGAGGAGCGACCCGTCCTGCCCGCCGACGCCGGTGATGAGTGCGCGTGCGCTCGCCATCGCCCGCGGCAGTCTACGAGCACGCGCCTGCGCGGCCGAGCAGGGCGTCGCGCAGAATGCCGGGATGGCGACACCGCTCACCGACGCTCTTCGCTCGGCCCCTCCCGGGCTCCACGGCGGGGGCGAGTACTGGGGGCTCGCGTGGGAGGCCCTCGGCTGGCTCGAGTCGAACGTCCGGCCGGGGTGGGCGACGCTCGAGACCGGCGCGGGGGCGAGCACGCTCGTCTTCGCCGCGACGGGGGCCGTCCACGAGGCGGTCACCCCTGATCCGGACGAGGGGGAGCGGATCCGGCGTGACTGCGCCGCGCGCGGGATCGACGCGAGCAGCGTCACGTTCCGCATCGGCCCCTCGCACGAGGTCCTCGCGCGCTGGGAGCCGCGGCCGCTCGACCTGGTGCTCGTCGACGGCGCACATGGGTTCCCGTACCCGATCCTCGACTGGTGGCATCTCGCGCCGCACCTGAAGGTCGGCGGCACGCTCCTCCTCGACGACGCGTACCTCCCGGCGATCGACGCGATCGTCGAGTTCGCGCGCGGGAGCGACGCGTGGCGCGTCGAGGACGCGGTCAGCTTCCGCACGGCCCGCCTGACGAAGCTCGCGGACGACGCCCCGCCGTTCCTCGCCGGCGCGGACGCCGCCCGCGGGCGCATGCGCTTCGCCTACCTGCCGCCTCACCGCCGCGTCGTCGCCTCGGCGAGGCAGCGGGTCTTCGGGTCGCGCGCGGGGGTCTGGGCGCTCCGGAAGGTCGGCCGGAGCCGCTAGGCGAGCGAGCGCAGGTAACGCCAGGAGCCGAGCAGGCCCGCGGGCCGAACGAGCGCGAGCGCGCCGCCGTAGAGCACGAGCCCGACGCAGGCGGCGGCACCCGTGCCGAGGACGAGCGCGGGAAGGCCGAAGGCGACGCACCCGAGGGCGGCGATTCCCGCCGCCGCGCGCAAGAGCCCCGACAGCGTCGGCGCCGCGGCATGGAGGCGGTGGAGCATCACCGCGTCCGCGACGACCGTCGTCGCCGCGAGCGCGAGCGAGAGTCCCGTGAGCCCGGCGAGCGACTGCCCCGCCCACGCGAGCGGCACGTTCAACGCGACGAGTCCGAGCGAGACGAGCACGAGCCTCTGTGTCCGCGCCTGGACGAACAGGAGCGGCAGCGTCACGGAGAAGGCGACCGCGAAGACCATCCAGGGCGCGAGCAGGGCGACGAGATGGCCGAGCTCGTCGCCCACGTCCTCTCCGTACCCGTCCCCGAGTACGGCCGTCACGAGCGACGGGCCGGCTAGCGCGAAGACACCCGCCGCGGCTCCGACCGCGACCAGTGCGAGCCAGGAGGAGGAGACGACGTGCCGCGCGACTCTCGACGGGTCGAGGCCTGCGCGCGCGAGCGGGACCGAGGTGACGAGGCCCAGCGAGGAGGACGTGACCGCGACAAGCGCCGATGCGGCGAGGTAGGCATAGCCGAAGCTCGTCACCGAGCCGACCCCCTCGCGCGCCGCAAACGGCAGGCAGACGAGGTAGACGGCCTGGAGCGCGAGGGGAAGAGAAACGCTGCGGCCTGCCTCGAGCAGCCGGCGCGGGAGCGGTGGCCCCGACGGTCGCACGCCGCTCCGTGGCATCGCCTCGCCGCGGGCGCGACGCGCGAGCGCCACCGTGGGGAGCGTCACCGCGAGCAGCCCGTTGAGCGCCATCCCCGTCGCCACCGCGTCGATCCCGTCGGCGTCGATCCGGGCGACGATGTACGCGAGGCCGACCACGCTCGCGACGATGTAGGAGATCGCGGCCGTGAGGTAGTCGTCCAGCGCCGCGAGCGCGCTCGCCGCGAGCCCGGCGAACAGCTGCGCGACGGCGGCGAGCACCATCAGCGGCAGTACGCCCTCCGCGGCGTCGCGGGCCGCCTCGGGGCCGAACCCGGTGAGCACGGTCGCCGCGGGCCCGGCGACGACGACCGCGACGACGAGCAGCGGCACGACGAGGGTGCCGAGCGCGACGGCCCAGGCCGCGGTCTCCTGCCCGAGACGCCGGTCGAGACGGGCGCGGGCGAGCGGCGGCAGGAAAACGAGCCGGAGGGCCGCTGCGGCGAGCATGAGCACGACGAACACGCCGTATGCCGCGAAGAAGCCGTCCGTCACCGGGCCGCGCTCGACGTCGCGCGCGATGATGACGCCGACGACCGCGGCGAGCCCGGTCTGGACGGCGATCGCGAGTGCGGTGACCGCCCCCGTCGCGAGGGAGCCCAGGCCGCTCCGAGCGGTACGCTTCTCCACCGACGCCGAAGCCTACGGCCCGCGTCACACGACCCGATGACGAACGAGACGATCTGGAGCGAGGCAGATCTCGCGGACCTGCGACGGGAGTTCGCCGACGTCTACGCCGGCCGGACGGTGCTCGTGACCGGGGCGGACGGGTTCATGGGCTCGCATCTGACAGACGCGCTCGTCTCGCTCGGCGCGAACGTCCACGCGTTCGTCCGCGCCACCTCGAGCGGCGCGCTGAACAACATCGGGCACCTGCGCAACGAGCTGAAGGTGCATTTCGCGGACCTCACCGACAGAACGTCGATCGACTACCTCGTGCGCGAACTGCGGGAGGCGCCCGACAAGCCGTACGTCTTCCACCTCGGCGCGCAGGCGCATGTCGGTGAGTCCTGGCATCGGCCGTACGAGACCGTGATGGCGAACACGATCGGGACGCTGAACCTCCTCCAGTCGGTCGTGGACTGGGGGCTCGAGCTCGAGAAGTTCGACACGGCCGGTACGTCGGAGGAGTACGGCAACGTGCGCGACGACGTCACCGACCACCACACGTTCGACGACGCCGGGGCGCTGATCCTTCACGAGCGCTCGCCGATCAACCCGAAGTCGATCTACGCGACCGCGAAGGTCGCGGCCGACTTCCTGACGATGAACTACTTCGACGCGTTCGGGCTGCCCGGCGTCGTCACGCGGATGTTCAACAACTACGGGCCGCGCCAGAACCCGCGCTACGTGACGGGCACGATCGTGACGCAGGCGCTCACGCGACCGGAGATCGAGCTGGGCGCCCTCGACCCCCTCCGCGATTTTTGCTTCTGCACGGACGGCGTGCGCGGGCACCTGACGGTCGCCGCCAAGGGGCTTCCGGGCGACGTCTACGTGTACGGGCAGGGCGCGAACATCTCGATGGCCGACTGGGCCGACCTGATCATCCGCACGGGGATCGAGCACGGCCTGTGGCCCGACGACCGCCACGTCGTCACCGTGGAGGGCCGCAAGCGCCCGGGGACGAGCGACGTCATGGCGCTCCGCGTGGGCCACGAGAAGCTGACGCGCGAGACCGGGTGGGGGCCGAAGGTGAGCTGGGAGGAAGGCGTCCTGCGGACGATCCACTGGTACGCAGAGCACCGCGACCGCTGGCTCGGCCGCGTCGACTGGCTGCCGACCGGCGCACCGAAGCTCGTCGCGGGGTGACCGCGGTTCTCGTCACGGGCGGCGGGGGCTTCCTGGGCTCACGGCTCGTGGAGCGCCTCCGTGGCGACGGGCACGACGTCGCGATCGCGCGCCGCGCCGACTACGACCTGACGTCGATGGAGGACACCGCGCGGCTGTTCGCCGACACCGAGCCCGAGGTCGTCTACCACCTCGCCGCCGAGGTGGGCGGGATCGGGGCGAACCGCGCAAACCCCGGCCGCTACTGGTTCGCGAACCTGATGATGGGCGCGCACGTCCTCGAGCAGACGCGTCTCCACTCCACGCCGAAGCTCGTCGTCGCCGGGACGATCTGCGCGTACCCGAAGCTCGCCCCCGTGCCGTTCCGCGAGGAGGACCTCTGGAACGGCTACCCGGAGGAGACGAACGCGCCGTACGGCGTCGCGAAGAAGGCGATCCTCGTCGGCGCGCAGTCGTACCGTGAGCAGTACGGGACGAACACGATCTTCCTCCTCCCGGTGAACCTCTACGGGCCGGGCGACAACTTCGACCTCGAGACGTCGCACGTGATCCCCGCCCTGATCCGGAAGATGGTCGAGGCGCACGAGCGCGGCGACGAGGAGATCGTCCTCTGGGGCGACGGGACGCCGACACGCGAGTTCCTCTACGTCGAGGACTGCGCGCGCGGGCTCGCGCTCGCGGGCGAGCGCTACGACGGCGGCGAGCCCGTCAACCTCGGGACCGGCGAGGAGATCGCGATCCGCGACCTCGCGGAGCTCGTGCGAACGGAGACGGGCTTCGCGGGCGAGATCCGCTGGGACGCGTCCCGCCCGAACGGGCAACCACGCCGGCGACTCGACACCACGCGCGCGCAGGAGCTGTTCGGGTTCACCGCCGAGGTTCCGCTGCGCGAAGGCATCGCGCGCACCGTGGCCTGGTACCGCGCGAACGCATGACCGAGGCGGCCGCCGCCGTTCGGCCCTCGCGGATGCTGGCGGCGCTCTCGCGCGCGGCGGACGCCGTCGCACGGCACGTCGTCGTCGCGCTCGCCGCGATCGTCTGCTTCCAGGTCGGCGCCACGATCGCCTTGTTCTTCTCGATCAACCGCAACGGCTGGCTCACGTACCAGGGCGGCGACCAGATCTGGCTCGTGACGTCGGCATGGCTGCTCGGCAAGGGGACGGTCAGCTACGCGTTGACGGGCCCCGCCTGGCCGATGCTGCTCGCGCCGCTCACGTGGATCACGGGCTCGAGCTCGGTGCAGCTGCTGCCGCTCACGACGATCCTGCAGGTGGGGGTGCTCGCGCCGGTCGCGACCCTAGCGGTGTACGACATCGGCGCACGCCTCGCAGGACGCCTCGCCGGGATCTGGTGCGCGGCGGCGTTCGCGATTGCGCCCTTCGTCGCGATCCCGTACTTCGTCCAGCGCTACCACGATTCGTGGACCGACCAGTTCCTGCCGCAGGCGCTCGGGCTCACCCAGCAGGCGGACTTCCCGTCGGTCGTCGCGGTGCTCGTCTCCGTCGCGCTCACCGTGCGTGCGCTCCAGGCGGGGGCACATCGCGAGGCGGTGCTCGCCGGCACCTTCGCGGGCCTCGCGCTCGCCCTCAAGCCCGCGAACGCGCTGTTCCTCATGGGCCCGGCGCTCGCGTTCCTGCTCGCTCGGCGGTGGCGCGAGGCGGCGCTCTTCGCCGTATCGCTCGCACCCGCGCTCGTCGCGCTCACGCTCTGGAAATCGAGGGGCCTCGGCGAGGTGCCGCTCTTCGCGGACGGGCAGATCCGTCTGGCGACCGGGCTGGGCGACCCGATCGTGCTCTCGCCGACGAGCTGGTTCGATCGGACGATCCACCTGAACTTCGACACGTGGAAGGAGAACATGTCCGGCCTGCGGGAGTTCACGTGGAGCGCCCGCGTGCTCCAGTTCCTCCCGCTCGCGGGCGCGATCGCCGTCGCGCGGCGCTCGGTGCCGGCGGCCGGGCTCTTCCTCGCGTGGCTGCTGGGCTACGTCGTCGTGAAGGGCGCGGCGGACGTCGCCACGGTCGAGTCCGGCAGCTACTGGAGGTTGATCATGCCGGCGCTTCCGGCGTTCGTGCTGCTCACCGCCGCCGTGCCGCTCCTCGTCCCCACGTTCATTGACCACATGGGGCCCCGCCTCGCACCGCTTCCCGGACGACGGCCCGGACTGCGCACGACCGTCGCCGTGGTCGCGTTCCTGGCGATCGTGCCGATCGCCTGGATCCTCACGTCGAGCTCGTTCCACCTCGCGCGAATGCCCGGCGGGACGGGGGCGTATCTCGTCCCCGAGCTGGTGGTGAGCGACATCGGCGTGCCCGCCGATCCGGATGTCGTCTCGCTCGACGTTCGCCGCATCGGCAAGGCCAACGAGCTCACGTGGACCGACTCGACGCGACGCGCGCGCACGTTCTACCTGGTGTACCGCAGCGCGCCGTCGCTGGGCTTTTCGGAGATGGTCTGCGAGCCGCGCGGTGTCGACCGGTGCGACCTCCGCTCGGAGACGCTGGTGACGACGCGCGACCACAGGTTCGTCGACCCGAACCCGCCGCCGGACGCGGTCTACCGGATCGGCGTCGCGGCGAACTGGCTCGACGACGAGAGCCGCGGCGACGTCTTCGCGATCAGCCCGCCGGCTGCCCCGTAGTCGTCTCCCCCTCCCGCTCGAGCGCCTCGACACGCGCCCGCAGGAGCGCCACCTCCTGTGCGAGCAGGACGTTGTCGTCCGTGAGCTTCGAGAGCACCGTCGAGTAGTGCAGGAGCACCGCGATCACGAACATGATCGCGGCGGCGAAGAGGATCGCCGGCGGATAGCCGGAGACGCCGAGCCAGCCCGCGATCGTGTTGAGCCCGCCGCGCCAGGCGGAGAGAACGAGGAGCACGACGCCGGTCGCGAGCCAGAGCAGTGCGTAGCGCTCCTTGAGCCGTCGGCCGCGGATCAGCTCGAGCACGATGAGGATGAGGAGGATCGAGCCGATCGCAGCCGCGATCGAGATCCGGACGGGCGTCACCGGTGCGTCTCCTCGGTGGGGACGGCCGAGCGGCGGGCGATGCCGACGAACAGCGCGAGCGTCACCTTCACCGCGTAGTACAGCGAGCGGAGGAACGTGATCGACGACGAGCCCGTCTCGCGCTCGCGCATCTCGACGGGCACCTCCAGCAGCCGCAGGCGGTGCTTCAGGAGGAGCACGGTCGCCTCGACCTCGGGGTAGTCGCTCGGGTAGTCGCGCGCGAACAGCGCGATGGCGGGGCGGTTGAGCGCCTGGAACCCGGAGGTGGTGTCCGTGACCCGCTGCCGCGCGAGGAGCGAGACGAGCTTCGCGAACCACGTGATCCCGAGCCGCCGGCCCAGCGGCGGCCGATAGCTGCCGTTCTCGCTGTGGAAGCGGGAACCCGTGACGACGTCCGCCTCGTCGCGCGCGAGCGGCGCGAGGAGCTTCGTCAGCTCGGCCGGGTCGTGCTGTCCGTCGCCGTCGAGGCGCACGGCGAGGTCGTAGCCCTGCTCGAGCGCGTAGCGGAACCCCGTCTGGACGGCCGCGCCGATCCCGAGGTTGAAGGGAAGGCTGACGACGACCGCGCCGGCGGCGGCGGCAGCCTCGGCAGTCCCGTCACCCGAGCCGTCGTCGACGACGACGACGTCGATGCCGGGATCGAACTCCCGGATTCCCGTGACGACCGGGCCGATCGCCTCCTCCTCGTCGAAGGCGGGGACGACCGCGACGATCCTCCCGCTCATGCCGGCACCGCGGTCTCGAGCTCGAGCAGCCGCAGCATCAGGCGCGCGCGGTGCCCGTAGGTGTGCTCGTCGAGCACGCGCTCACGGGCGCGCGCGCCCAGCGCAGCCGCCTGGGCGGGGTCGTCGAGCAGGGCGTGGTAGGTCTCGAGCGCCGCGTCGGTGTCGTAGACGACGAGGAGCTCCTCGCCGGGCTCGAACCATCGTTCGATCCCCTCGTGTGGGTTCGAGACGATCGCCGCGCCGGCGGCGGCGAGCTCGAACGGCCGACAGGTCGACGAGCCCTCGACCGTCGCGTGCGCACGGCGCGTGAGGTTCAGGTTGATGCGCGCCGCCGAGATCGCGCGCGCGAAGACGTTGAACGGCACGTCCCCGACGAGCCGTGCGCCGCCGATGTCCCCCTGGAAGTCCTGGCCGCCGAGCGCGAAGTCGATGCGCGGGTCGCGTCGGCTCGGCTCGCCCACGAGCGTCGCCATCCATTCGCGCCGGAACTTGTCGCCGTACCCGTAGAAGAAGACGTCGTGCTCCTTCTCGACGGGCAGCGGCCGGAAGAACTCGGGGTCGGCCGCCCACGGCACGCACTCGGCGCGCCGCGCCCCGAGCTCGAGGAGCCGGCCGAGACCGCCCTCTGAGTTCGAGAGCACGAGGTCGTACTCGGACGGATCGGCGCCGTGGTAGTAGTTGAAGCCCGTGTCCATGCCGCCGAACTCGGGCAGGCTCATCGGCACGTCGCCGTC
>DASSJV010000143.1:0-20138 GCA_035691005.1 Gaiella sp.
GGCGCTCGCCGAGCGCATCGGGATCCTCGACCGCGGCGAGCTCCTCGCGCTCGAGCCCGCCGAGGAGCTCAAGGCGCGCTACGGCGCATCGACGCTCGCGGAGGCGTTCTTCGCCGCGACCGGTCGCGGCTTCGAGGACGAGGAGGACGAGGTGGACGCCGAGGAGAGGAAGGTGCTCGCATGAGAGCCGTCGCCCTGAGTCTCAGACACGAGCTCATCGGGCTCGCTGGCGTCGTCGAGCGAAACGTCTACCTCACGCGCCGCTACATCTACTGGGACCTCGCGTTCTTCGTCTGGACCGTGGCGAACACGCTGACCATCGTGTTCATCGCTAAGGGCATCGAGGCAGGCGGCGGCGACATCGACGTCGAGCGGGCGACCACGACCCTCCTCATCGGCGCGGTCGTCTGGGCGTACCTCGGGATCATCTTCGAGTTCCTCACCGAGACCGTCGCCTGGGAGCGGTGGGAGGGGACGATCGAGTACACGTTCATGGCGCCGCTGTCACGTGCGATGCATCTCGGCGGCTCCGGCGTGTTCGCCGTGCTCTACGGCCTCGTGCGGGCGATCCTGCTGTTCGTCGTCGTCGCGGCCTTCTTCGGCCTCCAGTTCGACGACGCGAACTTCGCCGCCGCGCTCGTGATCCTCGTCGTGGCCTCCGTCTCGTTCTTCGGGATCGGGATGATGACCGCCGTGCTGCCGCTGATCTCCCCGGAGAAGGGCGCGCAGCTCGGGTTCGTCGCGCAGGGGATGCTGCTCGTCGTGTCGGGCGTCTACTACCCGGTCGAGGTGCTCCCGGGGTGGATGCAGTGGCTCGCGAAGATCTCGCCCGCGACGTACGCGCTGGACGGCATCCGGGCGGCGATCCTCGACGGCGCCTCGCTCGGCGACCTGTGGCACGACATCTGGCCGCTCGTCGTGATCGGCGCGGCCAGCATCCCGCTCGGACTCGCGATCTTCAACCGCGGGGAGGTGTACGCGAAGCGCCACGGCAAGCTGAAGCGCTCGGGCTGACGGCGGCCGTGGCCTAGCGGCGGACCCTGCGGGGCGTCACCGCATGCACGGGGACGGGCCGCCGCAGGGGCAGGAGCCCCGTGCGCAGGGCGAGCGCGACGGCGTGCGTCCCGTTCTTCGCCCCGAGCTTCGCGATCACGCGCTTGCGGTAGCTCTTCACGGTCTCGGACGAGAGGTACAGGCGGGCGCCCGTCTGCTCCGCGGTCTCACCGTCGGCAGCCCCCGCGAGCACATCGCGCTCGCGCGCCGTCAGCGGCTCGCCCTCCAGGATCTCGCCGAGCAGCGACGTCATGCCGCGCGCTTCCGTAACCGTGTCGAGCCGTTCTGGGCCAGGCGGTGCACGCGCCCCGCGCTCACCCCGAGGTCGCGCGCGACGTCGGCGGCGGACTCGCCGTCGACGGCCGTGCGGACGAGTGCCACCCGCTCGCTGGGCGGCAGCGTCGCGAGCACGCGCAGACGTTCGAGGCTCTCGAGCGTCGCGTCGGGCGTCGGACGCGGGTCCGGCGGGTCGAACGGCCGATCGCTGTCGGGAGAGGTGAGGTCGTGGAAGCTGACGACGTCGGCGAACATGCCGTCGCCGAGGGCGTTCTTCCGTGCTCGCGACCGAATCGCGTCGAGGATGGCTCCTCGCACGAACCGCAGCGCGAATGCGGGGAACGGGACCCCGTAGGCCGGGTCGTACCGTCGGGCCGCCTTGACCAGGGCCAGGTTCCCGTCCGAGACCAGTTCCTCCTGGTCGAGCCGGGTGTGGCGCCACCGTGCGGCCTCTCGCCGGGGCAGATGCAAGGCCTGCTCCACGAGGTGCTGGTCGTTCACGCGGGTACCGACGACGGCCTCCTCGATCGGGGACACGACGCGCAGGAGCAGCCGCCGTGAAGGCTCAGCTTCCGTGGGGGGCTGGGGCGCTTTGGCACGACGGCGTGCTCGCTGCGTGGCGGTTGGGGGGACAACCGCGGGGGGATTGGAACGGCGGGACCTTATCGCGCGTCGTCGGACGGTGGGGCGTGAACGGGAGTCAACACGCCGGGAGCGACGTACAGCCGCCCGGAGTGGTAGTCTCGGGCCGTCTTGCGAGGCAACGGAGCCTCGGGCGCGGAGGAGCCGTGCCCGGGGCTTTTCACGTTTTCAGGGAGGAGAACGTCGATGGCGAGAGCGCGGAGCACGGGGGCGGCGAGCCGCTCCACGATGGTCAAGTCGAAGGATCGCGCGACGTCGAGCGTCGCGTCCCGGCGAGCGGTCCTCAAGAAGATGCGAGACGAGCAGGTCGAGCACGTCCTGTTCTGGTTCACGGATCTCGAGGGGCACCTCAAGTCGTTCGCGGTGACGCCGGCCGAGATGGAGGGCGCGCTGGACGACGGCATGGGCTTCGACGGGTCGTCGATCACGGGCTTCAACGCGATCGAGGAGTCGGACATGGTCGCGATCCCCGATCCCGACACGTTCCAGCTGATGCCCCGACCGCTCGACGAGCACGGCCACGCGATCGGCTCGTCCGTCGCGCGCATGATCTGTGACGTCGTGAAGCCGGACGGGGTGCCGTACGAGGGCGACCCGCGCTTCGTCCTCCGCGCCGCGCTCGACCGCATGCGGAAGCTCGGCTTCGACGCGTTCAACGTCGGGCCTGAGCTCGAGTACTTCCTGTTCGAGGACGACCAGGACACGAAGACGCTGGACGAGGGCGGCTACTTCGCGATGACCGCGCAGGACGCGGCGACCGAGGTGCGGAACGACACGATCAGCGCGCTCGAGTCGGTCGGCATCCCGATCGAGTACCACCACCACGAGGTCGCGCCGTCACAGCACGAGATCGACATGCGCTACGCCGACGCGCTCGCGATGGCCGACCACACGATCACGTACCGCCTGATCGTGAAGGAGGTCGCTGCGTGGCACGGCTACTACGCGACTTTCATGCCGAAGCCGCTGTTCGGCGAGAACGGGTCGGGCATGCACACGCACATGTCGCTGTTCAAGGGCGGGCGCAACCAGTTCTTCGACGCGAAGGACCCGCACCACCTATCGAAGACGGCCAAGGGCTTCATCGCCGGGCTCCTCGTCCACGCCCGCGAGATGTCCGCCGTGCTCGCCCAGTGGGTCAACTCCTACAAGCGGCTGGTGCCCGGGTTCGAGGCGCCGGTCTACGTCGCGTGGTCGCAGCGAAACCGCTCTGCCCTGATCCGGATCCCGCTCTACAAGCCGGGCGAGGAGCAGGCGACCCGCGCCGAGATCCGCTGCCCCGACCCGGCGTGCAACCCGTACCTCGCATTCGCGGCGCTGCTGCACGCGGGCCTCGAGGGAATCGAGAAGGGCTACGAGCTGCCGGACGAGATGACGACGAACCTCTATCGCCTCTCGGAGGAGGAGCGGAACGAGCGCGGGATCGTCGCGCTCCCGGGCTCGCTCGGCGAGGCGGCGGAGGAGCTCGCCGGCTCCGACCTGATGCGGCGCGCACTCGGCGAGCACATCTTCCCGCGCTACGTCGAGCTCAAGCGGCGGGAGTGGAACGAGTACCGCATCCAGGTCACGGAGTGGGAGAAGGACCGCTACCTGAGCAGTCTGTGACTCTTCGCGAAGCAGGGATCCGCAGGAGCGGATCCCTGCCGCGAAACCCCCGGCCCGCGGCCGGGTACACCGCTGAAGTCGCCTCCTTCGTGGCGGGCATCCACCTGAGCCGGAATCCCCGCTTTCCCTCTGGACATCGTCCGTCCGGTAGCGCATGATGCGTCCTGCAGGCCGAGCCGCAAGGCGAGCGGCGACGTCTGTGTCTGACGGCCGATCGCGGGTCCCCGGTGGGGGCCCGTGGTCGTTCGGGACGGGGGAACCCAGGATTCCCCCGCCGGCCCCCTCCTTCTGCGCTGCGCACGGGTCGCCCGCTGTTGGCCTCCCGGCCGGCGGAGCCGGCCTCCGGCCGCCGCGGGTTGTTCACGGGTGACCGTTCACGGGCGCCAGACCATGAGGGCGACGATCGCGAGTGTCGCGGCGAGCAGCGACGCGTCGAGCGTCAACGCCACGGGGTCGCGGAGTCTGCGGTCGAGTTCGGGCGAGGGCTCGTCGCCGGCCGCCGCGACGCGCTCTGCGAGCTCGCGCGTCCGCCGGTCGAGCCGGCCGGCGACGGCGCCGACGACGAGGAGCCAGCCGATCAGGACGTACGTCCAGCGCAGCCAATCCGAGCCGTACGGGACACCGAGCTCGTGGGCCAGCCACGCCCCGGCGGCGACCGTGAGCACCAGCCCGAGACCGACGAGCGGGACGAGCGGGCGCACGGCGCGCAGGAGGAGCGCGCTCTCCGAGGGACGCGGCTTGTCGACGGCGAGGATCCGCAGTGCGGTCACGGCCATGCTCGCACCGACGAACAGGAGCACGCCGAGCAGGTGGAGGAAGAGCGCCCAGTCGCGTGCCACGCCTTCGACCCTAGCCGCGCGGAACGCGGGAGGGCGCCGGCGAGAACCCGTAGCCTGGGCTCCCGTGACGACCACCCTTCGCATCCTCCACGTGCTCTCCGCGAGCGTCTGGGTGGGCGGCACGGTGGCGCTCGTCTTCGTCGGCGTCCCGGCGATCCGGCGCCTCGAGGGTGAGGCGCGCGCGGTCGCGATGCGCGCCCTCGGGAGGCGGTGGCGTCCGATCGGCTGGAGCGCGATGGCGGTCGCGGTCCTCTCGGGCGTGTGGCTCACCGAGCGGCACGGCGGGCTGCACCGTGCGGCGCTCGACACGGACTTCGACCGGACCCTGATCCTCAAGTCGGTGCTCGTGGCGCTGCTTGTGGTCGGCGCACTGCTCCACGACTTCGTGCTCGGGCCGCGGCTCCAGCGCGAGCTCCGCGCCGGCGCCTCGAGCGCTCCGGCGACGCGACGGCAGCTCGTCGTCGTCGGCTGGTTCAACTTCGGCCTGACGATCGCGGTGCCGATCCTCGGTGCGGTCGTCCTGAGCACGCTCGACTGATGGACGAGGCCGCCAGGCATCTCGCGCTGCTCACGCGGACCACGGAGGTCGTGAACTCGTCGCTCGACCTGCAGGACGTGCTCGAGGCGATCGCGCACGAGGTGGCCGCCGCGCTCGAGACCGACGCGTGCTTCGTGTACCTGTACGACGAGCGGGCGGACGAGCTCGTCCTGCGCGCGACCCACGGCACGCGCATCGAGGACGCGACGAGCGCGCCGCGGATGCGGAGCGGCATCGGGATCACCGGGGTCGCGGCGGCGGAACGGCGGGCGATCATGCTGCCCTCCGGGGCCCATCTCGACCCGCGCTTCAAGGCGTTCCCGAACCTCCGGGAGGACGAGTACGAGTCGATTCTCGCGGTGCCGATCCTCGCGCGGGACGTCCTCGAAGGCGCGCTCAACGTCCGCACGCGCGACCCGCGGGACTTCACCGACGCGGAGATCGGGCTGCTCACCTCGATCGCCTCGCAGGTCGGGCAGTCGATCGAGCACGCGAAGCTCTACGCCCAGGCGCGGAGGCGCGTCGAGGAGCTCGAGGCGCTCGCGCGCATCTCGGAGGCGGTCTCGGAGTCTCTCTATCTGGAGGAGTCGCTCGAGGCGATCGTCCGCACGACGGTGGAGTCGCTCGACGCGACCGGCGCGGCACTCGTGCTCGAGGACGGCCGGGTCGCCTGGCCCGAGGGCCGGGCCGGCGCACATGCCGTCCGGCTTCCGCTTCGCTGGCGCGGTCGCGGGATCGGCGAGCTCGTCGTCGACCGCGACACGCCGTTCTCGGACGACGACCGCCAGCTCCTCGACGCGATCGCGAGCCAGGCCGCCGTCGCCCTCGAGCACGGCCGCATGGCGCTGCGCGGCGTGCTCGCCCAGGAGATCCACCACCGCGTGAAGAACAACCTGCAGACGGTGGCGTCGCTCCTTCGCCTGCAGGCCCACGCGGAGGGCGTCGACCCGCGCAAGGCGCTCGGCGACTCGGTCAACCGGATCCTCGCGATCGCGGCCGTCCACGAGGAGCTGACGGAGCACCGAGAGGACGTCGTCGACCTCGCGGAGCTCGTCGACCGTCTCCGCTCGACTCTCGTCCAGGGGCTCGTCGCGGGCAAGGAGGTGACCGCGGAGCTCGAGCCGATCGAGCTCGCCGGGCAGCGGGCGACCGCGGTCGCGCTCGTGTTCTCGGAGCTCCTCTCGAACGCGCTCGAGCACGGGGGCGAGCACGTCTCGATCGCTCTGCGGGCCGACGCCGGCGCCGTCGCGCTCGCCGTCGCGGACGACGGCGAGGGCCTGCGCGGGGCAATCGACGGGACCGGCATGTCGATCGTCCGCGCGCTCGTGCGGGACGAGCTTGGTGGCACGCTCGAGCTCTCGGCCGGGCCAGGGCTGCGCGCCGAGGTCCGCTTCGGAGCCGAGCGATGACCGCGGCGCTGCGGATCCTGATTGCGGAGGACGAGACGATCATCCGCCTCGACCTGCGCGAGCTCCTCGAGCGTGCGGGCTTCGAGGTGGTCGCCGAGGCGCGCGACGGCGAGGAGGCCGTCGAGCTCGCGCGGAGCGCCGCACCCGACCTCGCCCTTCTCGACGTGAAGATGCCGCGCCTCGACGGGATCGAGGCGGCGCGGCGGATCCTCGACGAGCGCGCGATCCCGATCGTGATGGTGACGGCGTACGGGGAGGACGAGCTGGTCGCCCGCGCCGTCGAGGCCGGCGTCTTCGGCTATCTCGTCAAGCCGTTCCGCGAGTCGGACCTGCTCCCGGCCATCGCGACGGCCCGTGCACGCCACGACGAGCTCGTCGCGCTCCGCGAGGAGGCCGACTCGCTCGCCGAGGCCCTGGCCGCGCGCAAGGCGATCGAGCGGGCGAAGGGGCTGCTGATGGAGCGGGAGGGCCTGACCGAGAACGAGGCGTTCGGGCGGCTGCGCAAGGCGAGCCAAATCTCCGGCCGGCCCCTGAAGGTCGTGGCGGAGGCCCTGATCGCCACCCTGGACGCGGACTAGGAGGCGGCCAGGAGCCGCTCCTCCTCACGCCGCCGGCGCGTGCGGCGCGTCGCCCAGGCGGCCGCGGCGACCAGGGCGAACGGGGCGGCCGCAATCGCGACGGCGAGGAGAACGACGCCTTCCCAGGCGAGCACCGCGAGCGCCTTGTCGAGCGCGCGATCGAGCCGCGACCCGGAGCCCGGGGCGACGCCGCCCGCCTCTTTCGTCCGAAGGTCGAGCTGGACGGTCGCGTTCCGCGCCTCGGCGGCGGTCGCCGCGCGGCTCGCGCGGAGCTCGCGCAGCTCCGCCCGCGCCTGGGCGCGCTGCTCCTCGAGCCGGGCGCGCTCGGAGGAGGTCTCGGCGCGGTCGATCGCGGCGGTCAGTGCCGCGATCCGCGCCCGGACCCGCTGCTGGCGCCGGTCGAGCCCGTCGAGCGACTCCTGCAGGTCGTCGATCTGGACGTTCTGGGCGAGGATCGTGCCGAGGCTGGAGAGGCGGGTGACGGCCTCGGCCGCGTTCGCGGACGGCACCCTGAGCGTCATCGACGCGGCGCCGTCGTCACCGGTCGCGTAGTGGATCGAGACGACGTAGCCGCCGAGGTCACGGGCGATCGCGAGCGCCTGCTGCGTCGCGTCCGAGAGGGCGTCGGTGTCCTCGACCTGGAGCGAGAGCGCGGCGCTGTAGCGCTGCGCGCGACCGGCGAAGGGCCCGGGCGCGGCGGCCTTCTGGGCGGTCGCCGCGTCGGCGGCCGTGGGCGGGGCGGCGAGCGACTCGCCGGTCGCGCCGGCCGAGCGCGCGGCGGACTCCGGCGTGGCCGTGCCGACCGTGTCCGGCGCGCCGGAGCGGGAGACGCCGATCGCGACCGCGGCGGTCAGCGCGAGCGCCGCGCCCGCGGGGACGAGCAGCGCGGCCCGCCGCCGGCCGGCCAGACGCTCTCGCAACGTCGTGTTTCGTGGCAACGGGCGCGCCGCGACCGTCATCACCTCGAGGCGAAGCGCGTCGCTCGCACGCGGCCGCGCCAGGCGCAGCTCGTCGACGATCTCGTTGACGGTCATCCCTCGTTCACCCTCTCTTCGAGTCGCTTGAGCGCGCGGCTCAGCCTGGTCGAGACCGCGGTGGGGCTGATCCCGAGCACGCGCGCGGTGGCGGCGCCGTCCAGCTCGAGCACGACGCGGAGCGCGAGCACCTCGCGCTCGCCGGCGCTGAGCGCGGCGAGCCCCGCCTCGAGCGAGGGGGAGAGCCCCTCGACGAAGGCCTCCTCGACGCGCTCGGGCAGCGCTGCCGCCTCTTCGCGTCTCCGCCGCCGCGACTCCGCGCGGAACCAGTCGAGCGCGGTCGTCCGCGCGATCCCGAGCAGCCAGGTGCGGGCGCTCCCCCGCGTCGCGTCGAACCGCGTCCACAGCCGAAGCGCCTTCTCGAACGTCGCGCTCGTGAGGTCCTCCGCCGTCTCGCGGTCGCGCGTGAGGTAGAGCAGGTAGCCGAGCACGTCGTCGAGATGCGCCTCGGCCGCCTCTGCGAGGCTCCGCGGCGCGCGGACGGCGACGGGCTGCTCCAGCGTCATCGCGTGCACGCCCTCTCTACGCCGCCGCTCCACCGGTGCGTCACAGGCAGATGATCGGCGACGGACCGGCTTGTCGCGACCCGTGCGCTACGGCAGCGGCGACGCGGCGACCGCGTCGTCGCCGCCCGGCTCGGACTGCGCCTCGGCGAACAGGACCTCCCAGCGGGCGAGCAGGCCGTCGAGCTCGTCGCGCCCCGCCGTGTACGAGGCGAGGAGGTCCATGTCCGTCCAGTTCTCGGCGAGCCGCGTCTCGAGCTCCGCGACGCGCGGCTCGAGCTCCGCGATCCGCTTCTCGACCTGCTCGAGCTCCGTGTTCCGGCGCCGCGGCGGCGGGGCCGGCTTCCCACGCGGCTTGGCGGGCTCCCTCGGGGCGGGCGGAGCCTCGCTCCGCGTCCGGACGAGATCCGCCCAGCCGCCGTCGGTGGAGCGGAGGGTCAGGTCCTCGACCGAGACGATCCGGTCGGGCACGGCGTCGAGCACCGCGCGGTCGTGCGAGACGAGCAGGACGGTCCCGGGGAACGCCTCGAGCGCGGCCTCGAGCGCCTCCCGGCTCTCCAGGTCGAGATGGTTGGTCGGCTCGTCGAGCACCAGCAGGTTCGCCCCCGAGGCGACGACGAGGGCGAGCGCGAGCCGCCGCCGCTCGCCGCCGGAGAGCACGGACACCTGCTTCTCGTGCGTCTCCCAGCCCGAGAAGAGGAAGCGGCCGAGGAGGTTCTGCGCCTGTGGCCGCGGCAAACCGGTTGCCTGGCTCGCGACCTCGAGGATCGTCCCGTGGTCGGGCAGCTCCGCCTCGTGCTGCGAGAAGTACGCGGGCACGACGCCGTGGCCGAGCTTGATGCGGCCCGCGTCGGGCTCGCGCTCACCGAGCAGTGTCTCGAGCAGCGTCGTCTTCCCGGATCCGTTCGGGCCGACGAGCGCGACATGCTCTCCGCGCTCGAGGACGAGCGACGCGTCGTCGAGCAGCAGCTTGTCCCCGGCGCTCACGACGAGCCCGTCCGCCTCGAGCACGATGCGCCCCGAGCGGGCCGGACGGAGGAACTCGAAGCCCAGCGTCCTGCGGCGCTTCGTCATCGCCTCGAGCTCCTGCGCGGCCGCGCGCCGCTCCTTCTCGAGACGGCCGATCTGCGTGAGCTTCGCCTGCGCCTGCTTCGCCTTCGACTTCTTGTAGCGGAACCGCGCGACGAAGCGCTCGAGCCGCTCGATGTCGTCGCTCACCCGGCCGAGCTGCGTCGCCGCGGCCGAGGCGCGCGCAGCCTTCTCTCGCCGCCAGGCGTGCCAGGGGCCGTCGAAGAAGATCGGCTTCGGCCCACCGAGCTCGAGCACGGCGGTCGTCACCGCCTCGAGGAACCAGCGGTCGTGCGCGACGAGGACGACCGCTGCGTCGAGCGCCACGAGCTCGCGCTCGAGCCACTCCAGGCTCTCCACGTCGAGGTGGTTCGTCGGCTCGTCGAGGAGCAGGAGGTCGGGGTCGGCGGAGAGCGCGCGCGCAAGCGACGCGCGCGTGAGCTCCCCGCCCGAGAACGTGTCGAGCTGGCGGTCGAGGTCGCGGTCGGCGAAGCCGAGCCCGCGCACGATCGACGCGGCACGGTCGCGCCACGCCCAGCCGCCCGCGTGCTCGAGCCGGGCCTGCGCGTCGCTGTAGCGGCGGAGGGTCGCCGGGGCGTGGTCGCCCGCCGCCATCGCCTGCTCGAGCCGGCGGAGGTCCGCCTCGATGGCGACGAGGTCGCCTGCGCCGGAGAGGGCGTACTCGCGGAGCGTCAGGCCCTGGCCGCGGGGCGGCCGCTGGTCGTGGAGCGCGATGCGCGTGTCCTTCGCGAAGGCGAGCTCGCCGCCCGTCAGCGACGTCTCGCCGACGATCGCGCGCAGGAGCGTCGTCTTGCCGGCTCCGTTCGGCCCGGCGAGCGCGAGACGGTCGCCGCGGCGCAGGCGGAACGAGACCCCGTCGAAGAGGGGGTCTCCCGAGAACTCCTTGCGAAGCCCCGATGCGATCAGCACGGCCATGGGCGAAGGATCGCGGACAACGCACGTCTCGCGCCGCCGAACTCATCCCGAGAGCCGCTCCGGCCGATGACAGGAGGGTGACGGGCATCGTCGGTCGGCTCCTGGGCGGAGTCGTGGTCGCGCTCGGCCTGGTTGCGCTCGTGGGGTGGGCGCACGAGATCCGTGCCCTGACCCAGGTCTTCCCGGGGTCGTCGTCGCTCAAGGCGAACACCGCGCTGTGCTTCGTCGCGCTCGGGACGGCGGTCGCGCTGCGCGGCACCGAGCGGCAGCGGCTCCGCACCGTCCTGGAGGTCGCCGCCGGCGTCGTCGCGGTGGCGACCACCGTCGAGCACGCCAAGGGTGTCTCCGCCGGGATCGACCAGTGGCTCTTCCCCGACCCCTTCGATCCCGCGGGTGCGGTGGGCCGGATGTCCCTCGGGTCGTCGCTCGCCCTCGCGTTCACCGCCTTCGGGCTGCTGGGGCTCGACAGCCTGCGCCGCACGGTGCGGGTCGCCGCGCAGGTCCCGCTGCTCCTCGCGGGCGGGATCGGGCTCGTGGCGCTCGTCGGCTACGCCTCGGGTCTCAACCGTCTGTACTGGCAGTCGGACGTGACCACGATGGCGATCCCGACGGCCGTCGGGATCCTGCTGCTCGTCACGGGCGCCCTCGTGCTCGCGCCCGTCGAGGGCGTCATCGGAGTGGTGCTCCGGCCCTCGCCCGGGGGACGGCTCCTCCGGCGTCTACTCCCGGTTGTCGTGCTCGCGCCGACCGCTCTCCTCGTCCCGATCGGGCGCGGCGCGGGCGCCGGCTGGTTCGGCTTCGACGTCGGTGTGCTGCTGTTCCTGATCGGCACCATCGCCGTCTCGCTGCCCGTCCTGTTCTGGACCGCCCGGACGCTCGACGTCGCCGAGGGCCGCGCGCGCGAGGAGGCCGAACGCTTCTCGAGCGTCCTCCGCGCGGCGACCGAGCAGTCGATCATCGGGACGGACGTCGCCGGCGTGATCACCGTCTTCAACGAGGGCGCGGAGCGGATGCTCGGCTACGCGGCGGGGGAGGTCGTCGGCCACGCGACGCCGGAGCTGATCCACGACCCGCGGGAGCTCGCCATGCGCGCGCGCGAGCTCGGGGTCGAGCCGGGCGTCGAGGCGTTCGTCGGGGCCGCGCGCCACGACGAGGCGGACACGCGCGAGTGGACGTACATCCGGAAGGACGGCGCCCGCGTTCCGGTCTCGCTCACGGTTACCGCCCTTCGCGCGAGCGACGGGAGCCACTCCGGCTTCATGGGGGTCGCATTCGACCTGAGCGCCCGGAAGGAGCTGGAGCGAGAGCTCCGCCGCCAGGCGGACTTCACCGGGACGCTCGTCGGGAGCGCTCCGGTCGGGATCTTCGCGACCGACCCGAACGGTGCCTGCATCTTCGTCAACTCGAAATGGCGGGAGCTGACCGGCGCGGCCGCGGAGGACGCGCTCGGCGACGGCTGGCGCAGCTCCGTGCATCCGGACGACGTCGAGTACGTCTCGGCGGCCTGGGACGCGCTCGTCTCGAGCGACACGCGGTTCTCGCTCGAGTACCGCTTCGTGCGCCCCGACGAGACCGTCGTGTGGGTGGCATGTAGGGCCGTGCCTCTGCGCGACGAGCACGGCGACGCAGAGGGGTACCTCGGCACGATCCTCGACGTCACCCAGCGCAGGGCAGCGGAGGCCGAGCGCGAGGAGCTCCTGGCGGAGAGCCGCGCGGTCCTCGACGCGGCGACCGACGGGATCCTGATGACCGACCTCGCCGGAGAGGTCCTCTTCTCGAACGCGGCGATGGACGTCTTCTGGGCGGACGTCGGGCTCGCGGACCTCGGCACGATCTGGGACCGGATCGACCGCCTCTCGCGGCTGACGACCTCGGCCACCGCGTACCGCCGGCTGCTGGAGGCCGTCGCGCTCGATCCGGAGGGCGAGCACATCGGCGAGTTCACGCTCGCGGAGAGCGGCCGCTCGTTCGTCGGACGGACCGCCTCCGTGCGCGGGACGGACGGGATCCTGATGGGGCGGATCTTCTCGCTGCGCGAGACGACGCCCGAGCGCGCCGCCGCGCGGGCGAAGGACGAGTTCGTCGCGACCGTGTCGCACGAGCTGCGGACGCCGCTCGCGGCGATCACCGGGTATGCCGAGCTCCTCGAGGACGACGTCGCCGTCCTCGGGGAGGAGAGCACGAAGCTGCTCGAGGTCGTGCAGCGAAACGCCGCGCGGCTCGCGCGCCTCGTCGACGACCTTCTGCTCCTGCAGCAGTCGGAGACGGACGGCGTCTCCGTCCACCCGGCCGACGTCGAGGTGACGGAGCTGCTCGGTCAGAGCGTCGAGCGGGTGGAGCCGCAGGCGAGCCGGAAGTCCATCGCGATCGACGTCATCGGCGGCGACGGACTGTTCGTGCGGGCCGACCCCGTGCGGGCGGGCCAGGTCGTCGACAACCTCCTTTCGAACGCGGTCAAGTTCACGCTCGACGGCGGCAACGTCGAGGTGCGCGTCCGCCGCGAAGGCGGCTCGTGCGTCCTCGAGGTCGAGGACTCGGGGCCGGGGATCCCGGCCGACGAGCGCGACCGGGTGTTCGAGCGCTTCTTCCGCAGCCGCGACGCGATCGCGCGGTCGATCCCGGGGACCGGGCTCGGGCTCGTCGTCTCTCGGAGAATCGCCGAGGCGCACGGCGGCTCGCTGGAGCTCGTCGACGGCCTCGGCCGCGGCGCGGCGTTCCGCCTCGTTCTCCCGCTCGCCGGCGAGGCCGTCCACCACGCTCCGCTCAAGCCCGCACCGCACGGCGCCGATACCCCATTCGAGTGAGCGAGACGTCGCCAACGCCCCTGGTCCTCGTCGCCGACGACGACCCGGACATCCTCGACCTCGTGCGCTATCGCCTCGAGCGCTCGGGGTACGAGGTCGCGGTCGCCCGCGACGGCCTCGAAGCCGTGCAGCTCGCCGGCGAGCTGTCGCCGTCGCTCGCCGTGCTCGACGTGATGATGCCGTCGCTCAACGGGTTCGAGGTGACGCGGCGCCTGCGGGAGGACCCCGCGACGCGCGAGATCCCGGTCATCCTCCTGACCGCACGGGCGCAGGAGGCGGACGTCCAGGAGGGGTTCGACGCCGGCGCGGACGACTACATCCGCAAGCCCTTCAGCCCGCGCGAGCTGAGCGCGCGGGTGCAGGCCGTGCTCGGCAGGCGGTAGCGGGTGCTCGAGCTCCTCGGCATCTCCGTGCTCGCGCTCACGGCGCTCAGCGCGGTCTTCCTCGTCGCGCTGGTCTTCAGGCGGTCGAGCCTCGCCCGCGAGGAGCATCGCCGCGAGACGCTCGACGAGCGCGTGCGCCCGTTCGCCCTCGCGCTCGTCGACGGCGACGACGTCGAGCTGCCGGAGCTCACGACCGAGGAGCGCGCGATGCTCGCCGAGGCGATCGGAAGGCTCTCGCGCAACCTCACGGGCGACGCGCGCTTGCGGATCGGGGCGTACTTCGCGGGGACGACGGCCTACGCGGCCGAGCTCGACTCGCTGCACGACAGAACGGTCTGGCGCCGCGCGACGGCCGCCTATCGGCTGGGGGACATGGCGTGCGCCGACGCGGTCCCCGCGCTCCTCGGCGCACTCGACGACAAGGCCGGGGACGTCCGCGCCGCCGCCGCGCGAAGCCTCGGCCGGCTGGGCCGGCCCGAGGCCGCCGAGCCGCTCGTCCGCGTGCTCGTCGACGGAACTGTGCCGCGCGCCCTCGCCTTCCGAGCGGTGCTCGACCTCGGCTCCGCGGCACGTCCGGCGCTCCGTGAGCTCGCGCGCGCAGAGGACCCCGACGAGCGGGCGGAGGCCGTCGAGCTCCTCGGCTGGCTCGGCGACGCCGCCGACGACGCGCTCGTGATCGAGGCGGTCGGCGACCCCTCCGCCGAGGTTCGGGCGAAGGCCGCGGGAGCGCTCGGCCGGCTCGCGTCCGCCGACGGCGCCGACGCGCTCACGCAGGCGCTCGACGACCGCATCTACTTCGTCCGTCTCCAGGCCGCGCGGGCGCTCGGGCAGGTCGGCGAGCGCGCCGCCGTCCCCCGGCTCCTCAGGCAGGCCCGCGAGGACCGCTTCGAGGCTGCCCGCGCCGCGGCACAGGCCGTCGCGCGGGTCGATCCGGAGGCGCTGCTCGACGCGGCCGCCGAGCCGGACGCCGGCCCCCACCTCCACGAGGCCGCAGACCTCCTACGGGTATGAGCTGGGTCTACGACCTCGCCGTCGCGCTCGCGGCGCTCTCGCTCGCCTACTTCGCGGCGCTCAACCTCGTCTATCTCGTCTTCACGGCGATCGCGTGGCGCAGCCTGACCCGCCACCTCCGGGCGCGCGGCCACGCGGCCGACGACGAGGTGTTCGCCTCGCCCGTGACGCCGCCCGTCTCGGTGCTCGTGCCCGCGTACGACGAGGAGCCGACGATCGTGGAGAGCGTCCACTCGCTCCTCGCACTCCGGTACCCGGAGCACGAGGTGATCGTCGTCAACGACGGCTCGCGCGACGGCACTCTCGAGCGGCTGCAGGACGCGTTCGACCTCGTCCCCGTGCGGAAGGCGCTCCGCACCGTGATCCCGACGGCCGCGATCCGGGGCGTGTACGTCTCGCGGCGCAACCTGCGCCTGTGGGTGGTCGACAAGGAGAACGGCGGGAAAGCGGACGCGCTCAACGCCGGCGTCAACGCGTCACGCTACCCGTACATCCTCGCGATCGACGCCGACGCGATCCTCGAGGAGGACTCGCTGCTCCGGGTCGTCCGCCCGATCGTCGCCTCGCCCGACCTCGTTGTCGCGACGGGCGGCATCGTGCGCATCGCGAACGGCTGCCGGATCGACCACGGCCGCGTGCTCGACGTGCGGCTGCCGACGAGCCGGCTCGCGATCCTGCAGGTCCTGGAGTATTTCCGCGCCTTCCTGATCGGCCGTGTCGGGTGGAGCCACATGAACGCACTGTTGATCGTCTCGGGCGCGTTCGGCCTCTTCCGCCGGTCGCTCGTCGAGGCAGTCGGCGGGTACTCGAGCGAGACGGTGGGTGAGGACATCGAGCTGGTCGTGCGGCTGCACCGCCACCTGCGCGAGCGCGACGAGGACTATCGCATCGAGTTCGTTCCCGACCCCGTGTGCTGGACCGAGGCGCCGGAGTCGATGGGTCAGCTCTCGCGGCAGCGCCGCCGCTGGCACCGCGGGCTCGGCGAGACGCTCTGGCGTCACAAGCGGCTGACGGGGAACGGCCGCTACGGCGTGCTCGGCCTCGCCGCCGTGCCGTACTTCCTGCTGTTCGAGTTCTTCGGGCCGATCTTCGAGGTGCTGGGAATCCCGGCCGTGCTCGGCTGGTGGCTCCTCGGCGACCTGTCGCTCGTCTACCTCCTCGGCTTTCTCGTGATCGCGCTCATGGTCGGCGTCCTCCTCAGCCTCGCCGCGCTGACGCTCGAGGAGCACAGCTTCCGCCGCCACCGCGACGGCCGCGACATCGCGCGGCTCGTCCGCTTCTCCGTGCTCGAGAACCTCGGGTACCGCCAGATCGTCTCGTTCTGGCGGTTCCTCGCGTTCTACGACCTCCTGCGCGGGCGCCGCGAGTGGGGCGAGATGCGCCGGAAGGGCTTCCACACGATGCCCGAGGCGCCGCTCCCGCCCGTCTGAGCGTCCCGCTCGCCAGAGGTAAGGAACCGGCAGGACCGGGTACTAATCATTTCATGGCATCAGACACCGACACCATCGTCGTCGTGGGCGGCGGCCTCTCGGCCGCGCGCGTCGCGACCGAGTACCGCGCGGCCGGGGGCGAGGCCTCGGTCACGATCCTCTCGAACGAACAGGACCCCCCATACCACCGGCCTCCGCTGACGAAGGGCTTCCTCCGCGGCGAGGTCGAGCGCCAAGGGACGTACGTCCGCCCCGCCGAGGAATACGAGGACGAGGTCGTCGAGCTGCGCCTCGAGTCGACCGTGGAGCGGATCGATCCGGACGCGCACGTCGTCGTGCTCGAGGGCGGCGAGGAAGTGCCGTACGGGACGCTCGTGCTCGCGACGGGCGCGCGGCCTCGGCCGCTGCCGCTGCCGGGCGCAGACCTGGTCGGCGTCCACACCTACCGCTTTCTTCCCGACGCGGCCGCCGTGCGTGCCGCCGCAGACGAGGCACATGCCGCGATCGTCGTGGGCGGAAGCTTCATCGGCGCGGAGTCAGCGGCGTCGCTCAGGCTGCGGGGGCTCGACGTGACCCTCGTCGAGATGGGGCCGCGCCTGATGCCGCAGCTGGGCTCGCAGGACGTCTCCGACGAGCTCGCCGAGCACTACCGCGAGCAGGGCGTCGAGGTGCTCCTCGAGACGGAGCTCGCCGAGCTGACCGGCAACGGGAAGCTCCTCACGGGCGCCCGGACGAAGGACGGGACGACCATCGAGGGCTACCTCGCGATCGTCGGGATCGGCGTCGTCCCGAACGTCGAGCTTGCGAAGGACGCAGGCGCCGAGGTCGACAACGGGATCGTCGTCGACGAGCGGTTCCGTTCCTCGCTGCCGGACGTGTACGCGATCGGAGACGTCGCGCGGTATCCCGACCGCACGTCGGGGCGCCTGCGCCGCATCGAGCACTGGTCGAGCGCGAACGCCCAGGGCGGGCATCTCGGCCGCCAGCTCGCCGGCTCGAAGGACCCCTACGACGAGCTGCCGGTCTTCTTCACGCAGCTCTTCGACAAGAAGTTCCAGGTGATCGGCGACCCTGAGTCCGCGACGGAGTCGGTCGTGCGCGGCTCGCTCGCCGACGGCCGGCTCGTCGGCTTCCACCTGGCGAGCGACGGCCGGCTGGTGGGCGCCGTCGTGCACGGCGAGTCCGCGGACGTCGTCGAGGAGCTCAAGTCGCTCGTCCGCGAGCGGCCGGTGATCGAGGACGTCGCGCGCCTGACCGACGAGAACATGCGACCGGCGGAGGCTGTCGGCGCCTGAGACCCCCGTGCTGCGTAGTGTTGACCGGGTGAGCCGGGCAGCAGACCCTGCGCAGCTGACGATCGACACCATCCGCGTCCTCGCGATGGACTCGGTCCAGAAGGCGAACGCGGGTCATCCGGGCACCGCGATGGCGCTCGCGCCGGTCGCCTACGTCCTCTACGCCGAGGAGATGCGGCACGACCCGGCCGAGCCCACGTGGCCCGGCCGCGACCGCTTCGTGCTCTCGGCGGGCCACGCGTGCATCCTCCAGTACGCGGCGCTCCACCTCTGCGGGTACGACCTCTCGCTCGACGACCTGAAGCAGTTCCGGCAGTGGGGCTCGCGCACGCCGGGCCATCCGGAGCTCCACCACACGCCCGGGATCGAGACGACGACCGGCCCGCTCGGCCAGGGCGTCGGGAACGCGGTCGGGATCGCGCTCGCGCAGCGCTTCCTCGCCGACCGCTGGAACCGGCCCCGCCATGCGATCGTCGACTCGTGGGTCTATGCGATCTGCTCGGACGGCGACCTGATGGAGGGCGTGGCGCAGGAGGCGGCGTCGATCGCGGGGCAGCACGGCCTGGGGCGCTGCGTGTTCGTCTACGACGACAACCACATCACGATCGACGGCACGACCTCGCTCAGCTTCGACCGGGAGGACACCGGTGCCCGCTTCGAGGCGAACGGCTGGCAGGTGCAGCACGTCGCCGACCCGAACGACCTCGACGCGCTGCGCGCCGCCTTCGCGGAGGCGCGGAGCGACACCGCGCGCCCGTCGCTGATCGTCGTCCGCTCCCACATCGCCTATCCGGCGCCGAACGCGATGGACACCGCGAAGGCGCACGGCGCGCCGCTCGGCGAGGACGAGGTGCGCGCGACGAAGGAGATACTCGGCTGGGACCCCGACGAGCACTTCGTCGTGCCGGACGAGGTGCGGGAGCACATGGCGGGCGTCGGCGAGCGCGGTGCCGCGGCCCGTGCGGAGTGGGAGGAGCGTCTCGCGGCGTGGCGCGACGCGCATCCGGACGTCGCGGCCGAGCGCGAGGTCGACCTCGAGGGGCGGCCGCGCGACGGGTGGGTCGAGGCCCTGCCGTCGTTCGACCCGGGTGAGGACGTCGCGACGCGGGATGCCGGCAAGACGGTGATGCAGGCGCTGCGGGCGTTCACGCCGACGCAGATCGGCGGCGCCGCGGACCTCGTCGAGTCGACGAAGACCGAGTTCGTCGGCACGGGGACGTTCTCGGCGACGCACGTGGGGCGCAACGTCCCGTTCGGCATCCGCGAGCACGGGATGGGCACGATCGTCAACGGGATCGCGCTCGAGCCGGCGATGCTCAAGCCCTACGGCTCGACATTCCTCGTCTTCTCCGACTACATGCGCCCGGCCGTGCGCCTCTCGGCCCTCTCGCACCTGGCGGTGATGTGGATCTGGACGCACGACTCGGTCGGTCTCGGGGAGGACGGGCCGACGCACCAGCCGGTCGAGCACGTGATGAGCCTGCGCGCGATCCCCAACCTCTGGGTCGTCCGCCCCGGCGACGCGAACGAGACGGCCGCAGCCTGGCGCGTCGCGCTCGAGCGCGAGGGCGGCCCGGTCGCGTTCGCGTTGAGCCGCCAGAAGCTCCCGGTGCTGGGCGGCGACGGCCTCGCCTCGACGACCGAGGGGCCGCTGCGCGGCGGCTACGTCCTCTGGCAGCGCGACCCCGCGCGGGCGCCGGACGCGATCGTGCTCGCGACGGGCTCCGAGCTGTCCGTCGCGCTCGAGGCGGCGCGCTCGCTCGACCAGAACACGAGGGTCGTGTCGCTGCCGTGCTGGGAGCTCTTCGCCGAACAGGACGAGGCGTACCGCGACGAGGTGCTGCCGCCGTCGGTGCGGGCGCGCGTCTCGATCGAGGCGGGGATCACGTTCGGCTGGGAGCGGTGGGTCGGCGAGGAGGGCGTCGCCATCGGGATCGACCGCTTCGGCGCCTCGGCGCCCGGCCAGCGCGTGCTAGAGGAGCTCGGGATCACCGCGGACGCCGTCGCCGCCGCCGTGCGGCGCCTGACCTGAGATGCGCGTCGCGCTCGGATTCGACCATCGCGGCGTGCGCCTACGCGACGTCGTCTTCGAGGCGGTCGCGGAGGCCGGCCACGAGGCCGTCGACCTCGGCGTCGATACGGACGCGGTGCGGGTCGACTACCCGGACACCGCGAAGGCGGTCGGGGAGGAGATCCTGCGGGGAGGCGCCGAGCGCGGCGTGCTCGTTTGCGGCTCGGGCGCGGGCGTCTCGATTGCCGCCTCGAAGCTGCGCGGGATCCGCGCCGCGATGTGCCACGACGCGTACTCCGCCCACCAGGCGGTCGAGCACGACGACATGAACGTCCTCTGCCTCGGCGCCGAGGTCGTCGGGCCGTCGCTCGCGGCCGAGCTCGTGCAGCGCTTCCTGGCCGCGACGTTCGTCGGGAAGGGCCGCTATCTGGCACGGTTGAAGAAGGTCGAGGAGCTCGAGAGGCTCGTCGACGGCTGAGGACTGCGAGGAGGCGACAGAGATGGCCGTATCGAGGCTGCACGAGCTGAGCGAGCACGGGGTGAGCGTCTGGATCGACACCCTCTCGCGGGAGATGCTCGAGACCGGGGAGCTCGCCCGCCTGATGGCCGACGACGCCGTCGTCGGCGTCACGTCGAACCCGACGATCTTCCAGAAGGCGCTCGCCGAGGCCGAGTGGTACGACGCGCAGCTGCGCGAGGCCGCGCGCGAGACCGAGGATCCCC
>DASSJV010000144.1:0-4154 GCA_035691005.1 Gaiella sp.
CCGCTTCTCGAGGAGCTCGCGGAGCACGTCGCGGTCACGCACGCCGGTGTCCGGGTTGGCGGACGGCACTGCGCAGCGCGGCGTCGGGTCGCCGGCGAGGAGCGTCGCCTCGCCGATCCTCACGCGACGGTTGCGCCACGCGTCCTCCGCGTGCCCGTCGACCCCGTCGAGCTCGAGCAGCATCCGGAACCGCCTCCCGTCGCCGTCGATCGTCTCGAGCGAGGCACGGGAGACGAATGACGCGGGCCGGTCGTCGGTCGCCCAGGTGCCGTCGTCGCGCTCGACGAGCGTGAGCGACCGGCCGACGAGGTCGGAGAGCGCATCCGCCCACGGGCCGGCGACGACGCGGCCGCGGAGCGGCCGCCCGTACACCTCCACGAGGGTCGGCTTGCCGGGCGCGGCCTGCTCCGCCACGGTCGTCCCGTCCGGCAGCGTCACCGAGAGCACACGCGCCTCGGGATCCCAGGCGGCGCTCGTGCGGACGAGCGTCGTGTCGCGCTTGCCGTTGTAGAGGCGCCGATCGCCGTCGACGAGGAGGAACCGGCGGTCCTCTCTCGCGCCGTCCAGTACGAGCTCGATCTCGTCGGGGTGGTTGAGCCGCAGACTCTTGACCGGCGTCACGTTGATCCGTGCAAGACGGGCGCCGGTCATCGTCGGGCGATCCTAGCCGTGCCGTTGGACGGGCACCCCGACGGGCGATAGGGTGACCGCGCGTGATCGCCGTGATCGTGATCGTCGTGATCGTCGCGCTCCTCGTGATCGCGCTGATCACCCTCTACAACCGGTTCGTCCGGCTGCGCAACCGCGTCGACAACGCGTGGGCGCAGATCGAGGTGCAGCTCAAGCGGCGGCACGACCTGATCCCCAACCTCGTCGAGACCGTCAAGGGCTACGCCGCGCACGAGCGCGGCACGTTCGAGGCGGTCACCGAGGCGCGCGCAGCGGCGCAGGGCGCCCGGACGCCGGGCGAGGCGGCGCAGGCCGAGGGCATCCTCAGCCAGGCTCTCGGTCGCCTCTTCGCGGTGGCGGAGGCCTACCCGGAGCTACAGGCGGACGAGAACTTCCGGCAGCTGCAGAGCGAGCTTGCCGAGACGGAGAACCGGATCGCGGTCTCGCGCCAGGTCTACAACGACACGGTGCTGACGTTCAACAACGCGATCCAGACCTTCCCCGGCGTCGCGATCGCCGGTCCGTTCGGGTTCTCCGCACGGGAGTTCTTCGAGACCGACGAGGCCGAGCGCGCAGCCCCGCGCGTCGACTTCGGCTCCGCAGCGGGCACGGCACCGGCTGCCCCGGCCGAGCCGGCCGAGCCGGGCACCGGCGGCGCCTCCGGTGGCACGAGCGCGTAGGGCGCTCGCCCTCGCGGCGGCTGCGGTCGCCGCGCTCGTCCTCACCGGCGTCGCGCAGGCCCAGAGCTACGAGCTCGTCTCGAGCGACGTCCAGGTCACGGTGCGGCGGGACGGAGCGGTCGCCGTCGACGAGACGATCACCGTCGCGTTCTCGGGATCGTTCACGTACGGCTTCCGCGAGATCCCGTACCGCTCGGGCGAGCGGATCGACGAGATCGGCGTGTCGGAGAACGGCCGCTCGTACCGGCCGGGGGCGTCGACCGAGCTCCAGCCGGGAGGCCCGCCCGGGACCTTCGGCGTGAAGGACCTCGGCGGGCGGGTGCGCGTCGTGTGGCGCTTCCAGAACGACGGCTTCGAGCAGCGCGCGTTCCGCATCCACTACCGGATCAGCGGCCTCGCGGTCGCGTACGACGACGTCGTGGACGTGAACCTCAAGGTCTGGGGCGACGAGTGGGAGCAGTCGCTCGGCCGGCTGACGGCGACGGAGACCGCACCGGGAAAGATCCTGCGCGCCTGGGGCCACCCGGTCTACGTCCGCGGCGACGTCCAGCTGGCCGGCTCGAAGGTGTTCCTGCGAGCGCTCGACGTGCCCGCGCACCAGTTCGTCGAGCTCCGCACCCTGATCCCCAGGGGCGCGTTCACGTCGACGGCGGGGATGAAGGTGCGGTCGGGGAACGGCCTCGCCGCCGTCGTCGCGGAGGAGCAGGCGGACGCCGCCGCGTTCGAGCGCGACCACGAGAAGATCGAGAACGCGAAGCACAACCCGTGGCGCTACCTCTTCTACGTGCTGTTGCTCGGCACGCTGCCCGCGCTCGCGATCGTCCTCGTCGTGTTCTGGCTGTACGGCCGCGAGCGCCGCACGGGCTACGACCGGGAGTACGAGCAGGAGCCGCCGACCGACACCGCGCCCGCACTCGTGCCGACGCTGCTGCGCCAGGGAGGCGAGGCGGGCTCGTACGAGTTCACCGCGACGCTGTTCGACCTCGTCCGTCGGGGCGTCTACACCGCGAAGCCCGTGACGACGCAGCGGGCGATCTGGGGCGGCATGCGCCACGAGGACGTCGCCGACCTGGAGCTCGACAAGGGGACGCGCGACGAGATGACGCCGTGGGAGAACGCGCTCGCGCGCGTGGTCGACTCGGTGATCGCCGACGGCCCGCAGCGCCTCTCGAAGTTCCGCGGCGAGATCGAGGACGACCGCGAGTCGATGAGCAAGCAGTTCACGGCGTTCAAGGCGAACGTCACGACGGCCGTCGGGAACCAGACGTGGTTCATGTCGCTCGGCGTGATCCCCCTCGTGCTCGCGCTCGTCGTCTTCGCCGTGATCGGGGCGATCCTCTTCTGGATCGCGATCGCAGGCTGGCGGTCGGTGTACCCGCGGTGGAACGACATCGTGCTGCTCGGCGTCGGGGTCGCGGCGTTCGTCGACGCGGCCGTGGTCGTCGGCGCGCTCACGCAGCGGAAGCTCTGGCGACGCCGTACCCGTGCGGGCGAGGAGGAGGCCGAGCGCTGGGAGGCGTTCCGGCGGTACCTGACCGACTTCCCGCGCCTGGACGAGGCGCCGCCCGCAACGCTGGCGCTCTGGGAGCGCCTGCTCGTCTACGGGATCGCGTTCGGGATCGCGGAGCGCGTTCTCCAGGCGGCGCACCTCGCAATGCCCGAGGCGATGGCGCAGGCCTCGTCGATCTACTGGATCTCGGGCGGCGGGAACCTCGGCTCGGGGCCGACGTCGCTCGCGATCGGCGATCTCGCCTCCGGCTTCGGGTCGGCGCTCTCGCCGCCCTCGTCTGGCTCCGGCGGGTTCGGGGGCGGCTTCTCGGGCGGCGGCGGAGGCGGCGGCGGAGGCGGCGGCGGCGGCTTCGGCTAGGGGCTAGCGCCGCGCCAGTTCGTACAGCGCGATCGCGCCGGCCGCCGCGACGTTGAGCGACTCGGCCGCGCCCGGCAAGCCGATCGTGACCTTGTGACACTGTGTTGCAAGGTCGTCGGGCAGCCCCGCGCGCTCGGCGCCGAGGAGGAAGGTGAGCGGCGGCGACAGGTCGGCGGCTGCGAGCGGCTCCCCGCCGTGCGCGACGAGTGCGACACGTGTCCCCGGCGCCTCGTCCCACCGGACGAGCGGGACGCGGAAGATCGCGCCCGCTGAGGCGCGGAGCGCCTTCGGTGAGACCGGATCGGCGCAACCGTCCGAGAGCGCGACCGAGGCGCCGAACGCGTCCGCCGTCCGGAGCAGGGTGCCGACGTTCCCCGGGTCGGCGAGCCGCCAGAGCCCGAGGCAGGTCTCTCGCCGTTCCGTCGGGAGGTCGGCCCGCCGGTAGACGGCGATCGCGCGGGCAGGGTGCGGCAGCGTCGAGACGCGGGCGAGGAGCGCCTCCTCGACGGTCTCCCCGGCGACGAGCAGGTGGACCGGCTCGACCCCCGCGTCCCGCGCGGCGGCGAGGAGATCCTCGCCCTCGGCCGCGAACAGCCCGGTCTCCTCGCGGTGCTTGCGCCCGCGCAGGAGCTTCCGGACGAGCGTGAGCGTCGCGTTGTCGCGCGAGGTGATCACGAGCCTCGGCGCCGGTCGGCGCCCGCCGCGCTCAGGCGGCCTTCGCGTCGGCGCCGAGTGCGGACTTCGCCTGCTCGGCGACGACGGCGAACGCGGCGGGGTCGACGACCGCGAGATCGGCGAGCGACTTCCGGTCGAGCTCGATCCCGGCCTTGTGCACGCCGTTCATGAACTGGTTGTAGGAGAGGCCGTTCGCGCGTGCCGCGGCGTTGATCCGCACGATCCAGAGCGAGCGGAGCGCCCGCTTCTTGTTCCGGCGGTCG